>CAZHTX010000803.1:0-1517 GCA_964535475.1 uncultured Pirellulaceae bacterium | reverse complement strand
AGTGGACAACGGTTGCTCAGGACGAAAAGATCCGGCAAAAGGAGCACTCCCTGAGGTAATCGGTGTGGAAGCCTCATCGTCCAAAATGGTGAACGCGAAATTATCGCCTCCCCCTCCTTCGTCATCAAAAAGTAGGATCGTCGTTCCATCTGGAGCTCGCAACTCAACATCCAAATCTGCGGTAAAGGTATGCAGAATATCGAGCTGCGCGTTGATATCAATAATTCGCCCAGCAGACCCGGCAATCGTCAAATTTGAGGTTGTCAATGTGCCAGCATCCGGACCGATCGGTTTGTTGACGTCGCTGGAGTTGTACTGAACCGAAGTGGACCTCAGGCCAAAGCGGTTTCCAGTTCCTGTCTCTGCCACGCTTAAGGACACCGTTGGCCCCGTTTCGTTGGTGACAAAAATAATTCGGCCAGTTACGTCGACTTCAGCACGCACGCGGCCAGCGAGCGTGGTTGTGGAAAGCGCGGAATTAATGTTCTCGGCGGTATTCTGCGGATCGCCGGCAATGGTGCTAACGTTGATATTTGCCGAACCGCCCTGCATTACCAGCGTCAGTGATGCGCTGCCACCCAGATTTTGTGCCCCCAGTGGCACCACCGTTGCCGGTTGCTCGGTCTGCACAACAACATCAATTTCGGGATTCCCAAACAGCACGTCCTCGCGACCGTCGCCATTAACATCACCGACGACACGCGCGTCCAATTTCGCAAAATCAAAGTTGGATTGAATCTCGGCCAGTCGCTGCCCGATTCCGAGATTGGGCTGTGTAAGACTCGATACAAAGTTGGTGATTGTTTCACCCGCAAACACATAGCCATAGCCGAATGGTCCCGTGGGGCTTTGCGGTGCAATGAAGGTAACGCCAGCAAAAGCGTCGTAGGTTGAGTTACTGGTAATCAGAACATCATCTTGCCCGTCGCCAGTCATCTCCAGCATCTGCACGGAGACATCACCAAACCGGGAAAGTTCCCAGTAGGGAATGGTGATTCTTCGTGCGTTATTCCCCGTGCCAGCGGTCACCAAATAGTTATCCGCGAAGTTTCCGTCCCAGTGTCTCGGCCAGGGAGCCGCTTGGCCTCCCACAATGCCACCAGTTGGTCCGCCGAACACGATCGTCACCATCGCGCTGTCGGAGTCTTCCTGCACAAACGCCAGATCGGCAAAGCCGTCACCATTCACGTCCCCGAAACGGTCGCCTGGAGTTCCCAATGCCTCATGGTCAATGATGATTTCAGCTCGCTGCTCGATCCATTCCAGATCAGTCACATCGACGGGGCCTAGCATTAGAAAGCTCTGGGCTCCCCCGCGGACCAACAAGTCCTCGTATCCGTCACCGTTAAAGTCGCCCACCGGTATCGACTGAGAAAGTCCAGCAAACCCTTGCGAGCCAACCAGACCATTGATCGATTCCGCGTAGGGCAGCGGATCCGCACTGCCGGGATCGAGGCGAGGGTCGTTCAAGTCGACTCCCGGGCGACCGGGATCGGTAATATTGAGGAACGGGGCTG
>CAZHTX010000802.1:0-1534 GCA_964535475.1 uncultured Pirellulaceae bacterium | reverse complement strand
CGGGTAAAGTCGAATAGCTAACTAATGCCCAAGTCTCGAAACACGGAGCGCCCCAATCGATGCACCAATATTTACGCTCGGCAGCGCGATGGATGTTGCTCTTGGTGGTGGCCATTTCGACTCTAGGCTTTTTAGCCAGCGGGCTTGACCAACATCCCGCCTCGGCGGTCGCCAGCCCTGACGCAGCTCGCCCCGTCTCCAGTGAATCGCTGGTACCGGCAGACTCAATGGCTCCATCGAACGAGCTTAGCGAGCCAGCGGGACGGAGCGAGCCAGTTGCGGGGAGCGAGCCAGTTGCGGCGATTAATAAAGACCAGCGGATCGCAGCGCTCGTGAGCGACTTAGATGCCGAGTTTGCGCGGCAGTGGGAACGCGAACAGCTAGAGTCGGCACACTCGGCTGATTGGCTGACCATTTGTCGACGTTTATCGCTAGCGTTGGTCGGCTCGACCATGTCGCTCGAAGAAATTCGCAACCTTGAGGGCTTGCCGGTTGCTCAGCGCGTTCCCGCTCATCGCGAGAAATTGTTGGCCGACAAGCGATTTGCCGATTACTGGGCGGAGCGTTTGGCTCGTTCCGTGGTCGGTGCCGAAGAGGGCCCTTTCTTGGTTTATCGCCGCCGTCGGTTCGTGAATTGGCTCTCGGAGCAGATTGCCGCCAACAGGCCCTACGATGAGATTGTTCGCCAACTGATCACCGCCAATGGGTTTTTCACCGACCGTCCCGAAGTCAACTTTGTGACCGTGACGATGGAATCTGGAGAAGAAGGCCAGCCCGACCCTATTCTGTTAGCGGGAAGAACAACACGTGCTTTCCTCGCCATGCGGATCGATTGCCTGCAATGTCATGATGACTTTTTGGGGAATGTTGAGCTGGGAACCGCCAGCGAACCGGCCAGCGGTCGGCAACAAGATTTCCATCAATTGGCCGCTTTCTACAGCGATTCACGCTTTAACATTTTACAAGGCATTCGCACTGAGCCCCATCCTTATAAGTACACTTATTTGTATGACACGGACGAGACAACCGTCGAGCCCCAGGTACCGTTTCTACCCGAGTTGATGCCAGACACGGGCAGTAATGCTGAACGTCTCGCAGGTTGGGTGACGCATCCCAATAACCGCCAAGCGGCGCGGGCCATCGCCAATCGCGTCTGGGCATTGATGTTTGGTCAACCCTTGCATGCCCCCGTCGATGATATACCACTGCATGGTCCTTTGCCGCCTGGGCTTGATCGGCTGGCGGACGGTGTCAACGAGTTCGATTGGGACTTGCGGCAACTTGTTCGCGTGGTCAGTCAAACCAAGGCGTTTCAATTGGCGAGTCGAGCTGATTTTGAGATCACGGTCGATCACGAACAGGCCTGGGCTGTCTATCCATTAATTCGCTTACGCCCCGAGCAAGTTGCCGGCAGCGTGATCCAAGCGAGCCGCTTGACGACGATCGATGATTCTGCAGCGTTTGTGATGCAGATGCTAGCGTTCGGAACAGAAAATGATTTCGTCACCCGCTATGGCGACACCGGCGAGGATGA
>CAZHTX010000801.1:0-1562 GCA_964535475.1 uncultured Pirellulaceae bacterium | reverse complement strand
GAACGCACCGCACGGTCCGTTGCACGCGCCGGAAAAGTATCAGCAGATGTATCCCGATCTGCCCGATGCAACGGCGGCCTTCTTTGGCATGATTACCAATATTGATGACAACGTGGGAGCCACGCGGCAGTTGTTGCGTGACCTGGGAATTGCCGACAACACGATTTTTATCTTTAGCACCGACAACGGCACGGCCAGTGGTGCGAAAGTCTTTAACGCGGGGATGCGAGGCAGGAAGGGGAGTGAGTATGAGGGCGGCCATCGCGTGCCGTTTATTGCCCACTGGCCGGCGGGAGGTTGGGATCGGCAACATCGCAGTGATCAGTTGTGCCATGCCGTCGATGTCGTGCCCACGCTGTTGGATGTTACCGGTACGCAGCCACCGGCCAATTTGCGGTTCGATGGCATTTCGTTGCGGCGGTTATTGGATCCGGACGCTGGTGAGGAGGACTGGCCGGTGGAACGGATGTTGGTGACAGATTCACAACGAGTGCGTGATCCGATTAAA
Organism: uncultured Pirellulaceae bacterium; assembly: GCA_964535475.1. GTDB lineage: Bacteria > Planctomycetota > Planctomycetia > Pirellulales > Pirellulaceae > Laterigemmans. Next base: position 1,054 of record CAZHTX010000801.1, on the reverse strand, counting down.
TGGAAACAGACAGCCGTGATGTCGGCGAAATGGCGTTTGGTCAATGGAAAAGAACTGTATGACATCAAACAGGATCCTGGCCAGCAGGCGAACGTAATTGAAGAGTATCCTGAGCAAGCGGCCAAGATGCGAGATTTTTATGATCGCTGGTGGGACGAGTTACAGCCGACTTTTGCGGAGACAACGGAAATCTATTTGGGGCATGCCGATCATCCGCTGGTCAGCCTGACTGGGCACGACTGGATCCAGGAGTCGCTACCTCCTTGGAATCAGCAGCATATCCGCAGGGCGAACGGCTATCAGGCCAAACGAGCCGACGGGGGGACCTCCAAACACCGAGGACATTGGGCTGTGCGGGTGCTGACATCGGGCCGTTATGAATTCAGCCTGCGGCGGTGGCCGCGGGAAGTGAATGTGCCGATCACCGCGGGCCTGGCGGCGGGTGAGCAAGTGCCGGGGGCCTCGCGAGCTTTTCGTACCCATCCCGGAGTGCCGATTGCGGCTGTCGAAGCGGCGTTGCGAGTCGATGGGGAGACACTGGGGACGAAACCAGTGGGAGAGGAAGATGTGGCGATCAATTTCACCGTCGCGTTGGACCCGGGTTCCTATCAGTTAGCTCCCGTTTTTGTTGATTCCGAGGGGCACGAAGTGGGTGTCTATTACACGGTGGTCAGAAAATTACCATGAAGTTTACATCTCGGCTACCGGGTGTTTGTTTGTGTTTGGTGGCGAGCTTCGTAGCCAACGTGGTTGTCGCCGATGAGCCGCGGCGCCCCAACATTTTGTTCATTTTGGTGGATGATCAATCGCCATTCGATTTGCAAGTTTATAATGCGAGCTCTCCGTTGGAGACACCGCAGATCGATCGTTTGGCCCGCGAGGGGATGGTGTTTGACCGGGCCTATCACATGGGAGCGCACGTCGGGGCGGTCTGTTTACCGTCGCGACAGATGATCATGAGTGGGCGAACGGTGTGGCATCACCTGGCTCACCGCAAGCGAAGGAGAAGGGGCTGTCGAAGCAGACGTGCATGTTGATGATTCACTGCGGTTTG
>CAZHTX010000800.1:0-1562 GCA_964535475.1 uncultured Pirellulaceae bacterium | reverse complement strand
TAGCCACGGTTTGCGTTAGCCGTTGTGGCGCTAGCCACGGTTTGCGTTAGCCGTTGTGGCGCTAGCCACGGTTTGCGTTAGCCGTTTTGGCGCTAGCCGCGGTTCGCGGATTAGTTCACAGATCGAACTTTTTTGATTTACGGATAGAGAGGCATCTTTGGGAAATAGCGGTATGCGGTCAACTGAATCCATCGCGGAATCGATTCGCGCGAAGCTAGTCTTCGTGAATCGGTCCTATTGGCCCGATCACGAAGCAACGGGTCAATTGCTGACCGATCTTTGTGAGCATCTTGCTGAGCGATACGACGTGCACGTGGTCTGTGGACAGCCGAACAGTTCTGCGGCGGGAGATCAGTTCCTGCGTGAGGGACGCCAAAGCCGTTGCGGAGTCACCATCCATCGCCTTGCTCACTACACGTTTCCGAAAAGCTGGCCAGCTGGCCGGTTGCTGAATTTGGTTTCCTTTACCAGGGCGGTCAGCAAGTATTTATCTCGCAGTCAGTTAAACGCTGATATTTTCATTTCTGAAACCGACCCCTTTCTCCTACCACCAGTGGTTGCCAAACACGCTCGTCGTCGACGTGCTCGGTTTGTCGCCTATTTACAAGACATTTATCCCGACGTGGCGATCGCTATCGAACGGGCTCGCGAAGGTTTCGTCACGGGGCAAATTCGTCGCCGGTTGCGGCAAGCCTATCAAGCGGCCGATCAAGTCATCGTGCTTGGCGAAGACATGTGCGATCGCTTGGTTGGCTGGGGTTTGGAGCGAGAAAAGCTGAGCATCGTGCCCAATTGGGTCGATTGCCAGCAAGTGAATCCAATCAAGGAGAACAATAGTTTCCGGGCCTTGCATCATTTGCAGGATCGCTTTGTGGTCATGCACAGCGGCAACATGGGGCTGACGCAGAATTTGGATGTCGTCGTAGCCGCGACTCGCAGCCCGCTGTGGCCTCGCGATGCGGTGTTAATGTTGGTTGGCGACGGGGCCATGCGGGGTCAGCTGGAAGAGTTGGCCAGCCAAGGTCCCCAGGGCCGGGTGCGATTCTTGCCCTACCAACCTCGCCACGAACTTTCGCTCAGCCTGTCCGCCGCGGACGTTCATTTGGTGTCGATGGACCATCGCATCACGGGTTGTTTGTTTCCCAGCAAATTTTACGGCATCCTAGCCTCTGCCAGCCCCGTGATGATGATTGCTCCAGAGGAGAGTGAACCCTCGCGGATTGTTCGGAACGAGGAGATCGGCTGGACCTGCCCGCCCGGTGACCCTGAGCGGATCGCTCAAGCGGTCGCCATGGCACGTCAGCAAACGGACGTGCAAGCGCTCGGACGGCGAGCCCGCGCGTTGGCCGAGCAGCGGTATGATCGCGTTGTTGCCTGTGCCCAATTTGAAAAAATACTTCTCCGTGTTTTCCCGGCAAGCAAAGCGGGGGGTGAAGATCCCTCAGGCACTCATCAGCTGGAACGCTCCTCCGTTTAAAGCATTTTCGCAAATGGCTAGCCGCGGTCCAGTTAGCCGCAATGGCGCTAGCCGCGGTTCCCGTTAGCCGCAATGGCGCTAGCCG
>CAZHTX010000799.1:0-1598 GCA_964535475.1 uncultured Pirellulaceae bacterium | reverse complement strand
AAGGGTGAAACGGTGCGGTAAGAGCGCACCAGCGGTCGGGGTGACTCGATCGGCTAGGTAAACCCCATCCGGTGCAAGACCAAACAGGGAGGAGAGGCGGTTCGTCTCATTTGACTTCCGGGTAGGTTGCTCGAGTCAGCAGGCAACTGCTGTCCCAGATAAATGGCTGCCACCGTGATTGGATTGCCCCAGCGGTTCCCAATTGCGGTACAGAACCCGGCTTACAAGCCCACTCGCCTCCACTTTTCTCCCGGACGCCCCTCGTCAGATCGGCCGCTGATTGGCAAGATACTGGCAATTCGCTTCGCAAACTCAGTGGTGCTCCATGAACGACCCAGTCGCCGTAGTTTTGGCCGCCGGTAAAGGGACTCGTATGAACAGCGATCTCCCCAAAGTGCTGTTTCCCGTTTGTGGCCGAGCGATGATCCACTACGTGCTCGACGCTTTGCAGCGATCTGGCGTTCGCAGAGTGATCGTCGTCGTGGGTTACGAAGCCGATCAGGTTCGAGCCGAATTGCAAAATCGCCCAAATCCGCATGGGGTAAAGATTGAAACGGTCGACCAGACTGAGCAATTGGGTACCGGGCACGCGGTGCAGATGGCCGCTCCCGCGTTGCAAGGCCAACAAGGCCCTGTGATTGTGGTCACTGGTGATTCGCCGCTGCTGCAATCGACCAGCTTGCAACATTTGCTAGCTCACCAAGCCGAACACAAAACGGCCGCTCTGCTGGGCACGCTGATCAAAGAGGATCCGACCGGTTTGGGACGCATCGTCCGCGACTCGGCGGGCAATTTTCAGCGGATTGTCGAACACAAGGATGCGACGCCGGAAGAGCGAGCGATCCGCGAAGTGAACATGAGTACTTATCTGTTCGCCGGCCCCGATTTACTCAACGCGCTGGATTGTTTGAGCAACGAGAATGCTCAGGGCGAGTACTATATAACCGACGCCCCCGGTATTTTGCTTGAGCAGGGGCGCCCCGTTGACGCGTTGCCCGTGCTGGCCGATTGTGAATCGCTGAGCGTCAACACGATTGATGAACTGTCGCTCGTCGAGGCCAAAATGGCCGAGATGGGATATCCCTTGAATGCCTAAACCCACCCCACCTCCCCCGCTCTGTGCAGCGTGGCTCACTCTCCCTGGGCCCGCCAACTCATATTTCCGGAGTCGCCGAGTCCGTGCGTGAACTGAAGATTTTCAGTGGTCGAGCCAATCCCGAACTAACTCGGGAAATTTGCGGCTTCCTGCATCTGTCGCCCGCGGGCATTACGTTGGGGAAATTTCCCGACGGCGAAAATTATTGCAAGGTCGATGAGGATGTGCGAGGGCGCGACGTCTTCCTGGTGCAGCCAACTTGCCCCCCGGTGAATGACCATTTAATGGAACTGTTGATCATGATCGACAGTTGTAAGCGGGCAAGTGCTGATCGAATTACCGCGGTCATTCCTTATTACGGTTACGCGCGGCAAGATCGCAAAGACGAAGGGCGGGTGCCGATTACGGCCAAGCTGGCGGCCAATTTGATTGTCCGCGCCGGTGCCGACCGCGTGCTAACCATGGACCTGCACGCGGCTCAGATCCAAGGCTTCTTTGACGT
>CAZHTX010000798.1:0-1609 GCA_964535475.1 uncultured Pirellulaceae bacterium | reverse complement strand
CCTGCCAGCGGTAGCCGACTCATGGTTGTAGGGAACCGCACGCTGGCGCGTGGCGGCTGATCCCTGCCAGCGGTAGCCGACTCATGGTTGTAAGGAACCGCACGCTGGCGCGTGGCGGCTGATGCCTGCCAGCGGGTGGGCTTCGCCGGGGTCAGTTGTTCATTGCCACACCTTCCCACGAGGCGAATCGCGGGCGGCCAGGGAGGAATCCGTCAGCTGGCTTTCGCTCACTCCACTTGATGGCCACCTTCGCCGTCCGCGGGTGCTTCTTTGAGGCTGGCCAAATAGGCGACCAAGTCTCTCAGTTCGCGGGCTGACATGTAATTAATCAGATCAGACGGCATCGCGGATTGACCGCGACGGCGGGCGACAATTTCGTCGGCCATGATGCGCACTTGAGAACCATCCGCTTTGACGAGGTCGACAAAGTCTTCCGTTTCTCTGCGCACGATGCCGACGTGAGTCAAGCCGTAGTCGTCTGCCAAAATGGTTGTCTCATAACCTTTGGCGATTTGCGAATCGGGAGTAACAATCGACTCCAATAGGTACACAAGATCTTTTTCGCGACCGATCGTGGTCAGTTGCGGACCGACCTCACCGCCGCGGGGGCCCACTTTATGACATCGCACGCACGACAATTCGGTCTTGGTAAAGAAGATTGTTTCGCCCCGCGCCGCATCACCACCCTTCAGTGACAACATCCATTTGGCCAACGGATTGGTCTGTGCTTGATCGGCCAGCTGGGCATCGATTGACTTGACGAGGGTTTCGCCCCCCGTGGCGCGGGCTGCTTCGATCAAATTCAGAGCACTATCAGCAGCGGAATCGCCAGCCAACCAGCGAGCTACTCCGGCGGCGATTTGCTGACGGGCCGGGTCGGCATCGATCGTTGCCAGAGCGTCCCAGGCGGCTTGTCGTTGACCGCTGGATCGCGATTCGTCGGTCGCCGCGATGATCAGTTTGAGCGATTCCTTCGGTGCCAACTCGGCCAACACTTCAATTGCCGCGACTTGCAGTTCATCAGCCGTGGTGTCCGTCGACAAAAATCGGGTGGCCTGTTCGACCGCGCGATCGGCGGTCAGTTTAGACATTGCTCGCAGGGCAGCAGCTCGGCTGGCGGCCGTTAGCTCGGTGTTCTCAAGACGTTCGACCAACAACGGGCTGATCTGCTCCAGCCCTAAATCGGCTGCCAAACTGATCGCCGCGTTGCGAACTTTTTCGCTGCCGCCGAGCACGTCGGCCAGCGATGAACGCAACGCCAACTTGGCATCTTGCTGGTCGCGGTCGGGCAGCGGCCGCCAGTCGTTCAATACGCGATCACGTTCATCGGGAGTGGCCCAATCACCGAGCATCGCCAAAGCTTGCAGGCGCATTTCCTCGGGAGCCGTCTCTTGGCTGGCATAGTTGGCGAGCGCCATTGCCGTGGCGGGGGTGCCGAGGCGATAGTTGGCGTTCAACACACGCCGGATCGTGGGCAAGTTGACCATCGGTCGTTCGATCATAGCGGCCAACTGGGGTAGCGCGTTATTTAACGGCAGGTCGTGGATCGCACGCGCCGCTTCGGCGATCACTCGCTCCACGAGCCGATCGTGGGCCGCCAGCGTCTCGC
>CAZHTX010000797.1:0-1619 GCA_964535475.1 uncultured Pirellulaceae bacterium | reverse complement strand
ATTCGCCAGCGTCGGTCTCGAACAGTTCTACGCACAAGAGTCCGATCACGTCGAGCGATTCGGCAGCGCCGATGGCAATTTGTTTTGCGGATGCCGTCAAGTGCTCTGAATTTGGAGCGGGGAACAGCGTGGTGTCGAGAATATGGTTGGCGTGGTGGTTTTCAAACAGCGGGTAGACGACTGTTTCGCCCGTCAAACTGCGGGCGACGATCACCGACAATTCGCGGCGATGATGAATCCACTGCTCTGCGACCAAGGAAACTCCGCCCAATGCCTCGTAAGCGGCGATTAATTCTTCGCCAGCGTTGACTTTGAGTTGCCCTTTGCCATCGTAACCGCTGCGCGAGGTTTTCAAAACCAAAGGGTACCCCAGCGCTTCGGCTGCGGCGGTCAATTCATCATGCGTATCGACCGACATGAATGGTGTCACCGGTAAGCCATAGCCGGCCAGCGTGGCCTTTTCCCGGCGTCGATCTTGCGCGACACACAACACCAAAGGAGATGGATGCACGGGACAATCAATGGCGACCCGTTCCACGGCCGCGGTGGGGATATTTTCCCATTCGAGCGTGACCACATCACAACGACAAGCAAATCGTGAGAGCGCGGCCAGGTCGTCATATTTGGCAGCCACGAAATCATCCGCAACCTGTGCTGCCGGACCAGTGGCTTCCGGATCGAAGACGATTACGTGATAACCCAGTTGGTGAGCAGCTTGGGCGAACATGCGGCCCAATTGACCGCCACCCAACATCCCGATCGTGCCGCCAGGTAATGTTGTCGTCAGTTGGCTCATAGCTCAGCCGACTCCAGCACGGCAGCGGTTTGTTTTTCCACGAAGGTGTTCAAACGAGTCAAAAGTGCCGCATCGCCTCCCGCCAATATGCGCGCCGCGTAAAGGGCTGCGTTCTTGGCACCCGCGTTTCCAATCGCCATTGTGGCGACGGGCACACCACCGGGCATCTGACAGATCGAAAGCAACGAATCAAGTCCTTGCAGTGCTCGGCTCTGAATTGGCACACCGATGACGGGCAACAGCGTTTCCGAGGCAACCATACCGGGTAAATGAGCCGCGCCCCCCGCTCCGGCGATAATCACTCGCAATCCTCGGGAGGCAGCCGAGTCGGCATATTCCATCATGTGTCGCGGAGTGCGGTGTGCGGAAACGACGCGGCACTCATGAGGAATCTCCAGTTCATCGAGTAATTCCGCGGCATGTCGCATTGTGTCCCAGTCCGAACGGCTTCCCATGATGACCGCCACAAGTGGTAAAGAGGTTGCCGGGGCCATCAGGGTTCGCCAAAATGCTGTTGGAAGGGGGAGTTCTGGTAGGTTCCGAGTTTTACTAGTTCGCCTTCGGAAAGTCTACCGTCTGTTCACGGAGGGCGGCTTCACCAGCGGCGAGGACTTGAATGATGCGATCGACATCATACACACAACCGCCCCAGGTTCCGCCACCCACTTGCTGGAGCGCGGCCCATAGTCGTGTGTCGTCAGGAATCTTAGCGTCAGCTCCCAAGGCCGGGTGGGGTTCACGCTCATCAAGCACTTGTTGGGATCGCGAGCTTGCCAGTTCCCCTTCGGCGACCGTGGCAACCAAGTTGACGTGACCTGCCAGC
>CAZHTX010000796.1:0-1622 GCA_964535475.1 uncultured Pirellulaceae bacterium | reverse complement strand
CCCTCGTTGTACTACACAGATAGTTCGGGCAAATTTTTTTTCGCCCCTGGGCCAAAAATATCCCATGCGGTGGACAGGTCGAATGCACGTTGTAGTCCACGCCATAATGTCTGAGCACCAGGTTCGTTCTTCGGACGATCGATGAATCCACCCAGACTGGCAATCGCGCGAACGAGGTCTCGGAGCTTCGGACATCCTTCCGCTGGTTCAGGTAGGTCGAGAATCGCATACACGCTTTTCCATTCCCCGGGCGTGAAGATGACTTCACAGTCAATGTCCGGACATTCCCGACCGAGATAGCACACGTACATCAATCGCCACGCAAGGACCGACATCAAGGCTAAACAGTTTTTGACGCGACCGATCGTTTCAAATTGGCGTTCCTCAATTCGGCAACCTGATTTTAACGTACGGAAATACACCTCGATTTGCCAACGCAGGCAGTAGGTCTCAATCACGCGTTGCACATCTTCATCTGTCTCGATTGGCATTGTCGTCACTAGATTCCAGCTGATCGCGGTCTCGCCCTCGGGAGGGTTGCGTTCCTCGCACAGTACGATGTTCACGGTGACGGTCTCGGAGCAGTCTTTGCTTGCGCTGTGAGGACGTTTAATTGTGACCGTTGCGCGACGGACCTCGATCTGAGCAGTGCGAGCGCTACGGCTGGATTTTCGTGGCAGCGTTTCCGCATTCGTCTTCGCTTTGCGACTGCGAACGTTGACCGTGTGGGTCGCAATGATTTCTGATTTTCTTGCTTGCTCTACCCAGTGGCCACCGGGGGCGGTTCTGCGATTCTTGCATCCACGAACAATCACGTGGAGATTTTCGGCACGTTGCTGATCAACTAATGAGAAAAGCTCGTAGATGTCTGCCTCGCTATCGCTGACGCTCACGCACGTCGTTTCGGGGCAACGGAGTGCAACTTCTTTGGCTTGGTGAAAACCTTGTAGCCACCTATAGCTTTCCTTTTCCTCAATCGGAGTCGCCTCTCGCTTTTTATCTTTCGTGCTGCGATCGTCGGTGTTGAGCTTCGTTCGTGTCCAGATATGCGAACCAACAATGCCTAAGGAGACTCCGGATTGGTCAAAGGCAATCGATGGATGAAAGAATGCTCCCCTCCGCTTTTCGCTCGACATCGGGCCGGCACCGCGAACTTGTTGGTTCGGCCGAGTTAAATCAATCTCAGTGGTGTCCTGAGCGATAACCGCGAAGTTGGTCTCTGCGATCCGCGAATAGGTAGCTTCGATGTGTGGCCGAAGGATTCGCTCCGGAGTCACTTTGGGGTTGTCGAAGAAACGATAACAAGCCTCCAGTTCAGCTCTTGGCTTCATCGCTGATGGGAAACTGGCATTTGACTGATTTCCGGTGGCCTCAGCGATGACCGCCAGTCGCTTACTCAATCTACTATCCCCAAACTCCGCTTGACCAAGTTCTTTTCCAAGCTCAGCGATCAACATAGAAAACCCTCCGTGCAACATAAAAAGCTAAGAAGCGTTCCGCAGCACCCACGCGGACCTGGATTTTATTCTTCGTGTGTCCCCGCCAAAAGTAAATACCCACGACTAGCCAAGCAACCGTTCGGGCCGTGACTGACTAGTTCTTGATGCGTTGTACAACGAGGG
>CAZHTX010000795.1:0-1627 GCA_964535475.1 uncultured Pirellulaceae bacterium | reverse complement strand
GGTCGTCAATCCACTCCCAACTGGCACGCTGTTCGGGGAACAGCCCGATGTGACCGAAAGGAGTCGGTCGCGCGGCGATCACAAACGATCCGCAATCGATACTCGCCGATTCGGGCCAAGGTTGTTGATAGCTCCAGCCCCGCTGCGCCGCCTCGCGATAAAAAGCCGCTGCCGCCGCTCCCCACCGTTCGGGCAGCCTCGTTAGCGATCCCCAAGCGGCCGGCGAGGGGCGATCGATGAGGTAGTCACCGATCGCCTCCAGCTTTCGCCCCTGGCCGAAATCGACAAGCCGATAGTCGCACGGAATGGGCTTAGCCACGGCCAGTTAAATTCATGGCATCGTTGATAATCACGAAAAACATCAAGGCGAGAATCAACAACACGCCAGCCATAGTCACTCGCGCCTGGATTTCTTCGTCCACCGGCTTGCCCCGTACCGCCTCGGCGATCAAAAAGACCATGTGACCGCCATCGAGCGCCGGGATCGGCAGGAAGTTAAGGATCGCCAAATTGACGCTCAACAAAGTTAGGAATAACAGCAGTTGCGAAAATCCAACGGAAGCAGCCGTGCTGGCCATGTAAGCGATCACCCCCGGGCCGCCGACATTCTTGCGGCTTAGCTTGCCGGTAAAGCTCATTTGCAAGAACCCAAGCACGTCCGAGACCTTGCGTTTCGATTCTCGCAATCCCAAGGCGAAGGCCTCGCCGACAGATTCCGAATTGTGAGTCAGGGTGACTTTGGGGAGATCGAACCCTCGCTCATACCAATAACCAGTACTGGCTGCTAACGTCGCGGTCGAGGTCACGATTGTGCCACCTTCGCCACGTTCCGCGGTGACCTGAAATTGAGTCCCCTCGGGCAGACGTTGCAGCTCGTACAATAAACTGACCAAAGTTGAATCAGGGCCAATTTCCCAACCTTCTTCCAGTTTCTCAATGCTGTAAGGATTCAGAAAACCATCGTCCAGCTCCGCCGCCAACGCCTCGGGACGCTTGTCCTGCGGCCACTTCACCAAAATCCGCTTGATCCTGTCTCCAGCCTGCAAAGACTCTGCAGCCGGTACAGACTCAGCAGCCGGCACAGACTCAGCAGCCGGCACAGACTCAGCAGCCGGCACAGACTCAGCGGGCTCTTCCGTTGCGGAAGCGACGGTGGTCGGCGACACGACGGTGGGCAAGGGTTGATAGGTCAGCCCCAACGATTGCAGCTCGATCTGGCCGCTACCTTCCGCCAAGGGGTTATGAGAAATCAGATTTTCCGATTTGGGAATCGTCAGCTCCAGTTGCTCCAAGCTCTCCCCGGTGCCACGCTCCACATGCAACACGATCGAGCCGGCCGTGTCGGCCACCATGCCGGCCAATCCGTAGGCGTCGACTGGTTGTTTCTCGGAACCAAAGCCGACGATCCGGTCACCACGCTCGATTCCCGCCGTTTCGGCTGGACCGTCTTTGATCAGCCCCGCCACGGGGCCGACCGCGAAATCAAACCCGAATGACTTGTAAGCTTGCGGCGGCAGCGTCACGTCCCGCGTGGAACCATCGACCAGCTCGAACTTCAACACCACCGGCTGATCACGACGAGCAGCCAAGTGGCGATAATAGGTTTCCGCTAAGGGGGCGCCGACGA
>CAZHTX010000794.1:0-1638 GCA_964535475.1 uncultured Pirellulaceae bacterium | reverse complement strand
GGCTGACCAGTTATGGGGTGACGACAGCGTGGCTTACGGGGTGGGACCATTGGTCGAGTGGGAACTGCTCGACTTTGGCCGACGACGAGCCGATTTGCGATTGGCGGAGGCTCGCTACCGAAATGCAAAAGCCGAATACCTCGAAGTCTTGGTCCGCGCCAACGAAGAAGTCAACAACGCGGTGGCCGGTATCGAACTGCAAGCAGAACGCATGCGGTTGCTATCGGAAGCCGTCGCCGACGCGCGCGCGATTACCGACATGGCCTTGCTAGAATACCGCGAGGGACTCGGCAACTTTCAAAATGTGCTCGATGCCCAACGCCAAAGACTCAGCATCGAGGCCCAAGCGGCTACCGCCAACGCGGCAACGTGGCTGGCTTACGTGCAGTTCTATCGAGCCACCGGGGGCGCTGCGGTCTACTGGTGAATCGAGTCGGTCGGCCGCGAGTCGTTGACCCGCAGATAAGGGCAGGTAGGCCTGCGGCTAACTGTTTAAACAAAGCCGGAGGCAAGTTTACTTAAATGGGTCATCATCGGCGGCCGGTTGGGCAAACGGATCGTCCCCGAACCCGGGGTCCCCCAGCCCGCCATCTTCAGCCATCGGTTCCAGCATCTCGCCCTCTTCCCCAACTTCTTCAACGTTCTCGTCAGCCTCACCGGGGGGCGGGGCCATGGCTTTTTTGCGGCGACTCGATTCCACCATCGAGACGACCGGTATCGAAATAATGACGCCGAGCAACAACACGACCCAAGGCAAAAAACTAATCGAAAACACGGGACGCCTGCGAAAAGTGGAGGATTTTCGGGTTCAATTATCTTCATTTTAATTGCCCGCCCACAGGAAAACAACAAAGCTGGCCCCTCCTGTACCATTTCGTATCAGGCCGTTATCGTCACAATCATACGCTGGCGGTAGCTTTCCCCCTCCCTCGTACAATGTGAAGTGTGATGTCCTCAGCCGATTTGGCCGCTCAAAAAGACGAAATCCGTAAAGCCGCTCACGCCGCACGTCGCGCCCAAGCCGACAAAGATGTGGTCAGCAAGCAGATTACCGATCGCGTGCAGGCCTTGCCACAGTACACCGCTGCCAAAACAGTGATGTACTATATCGACGTTCGCGACGAAGCCCGCACGCGGCAGGCACTGCCCGGGGCACTCGAATCCGAGCAACGAATCGTGATCCCTTTCTGCGTCGATGGCGAATTGGAATTATTCCACCTCGAGTCGATGGACGAACTCTCCGAAGGTGCCTATCGCATCCTGGAACCTCGCGAAGAGTTGCGGGAAGTCAGCGAGAAACGCATCCCCGTCGACCAGCTCGATCTAATCCTGGTCCCCGGCGTGGCCTTCGATCGTCGCGGCGGACGGACCGGGCATGGCAAAGGCTACTACGACAAACTGCTGCAACACGCTCGGCTCACAACACCGCTCGTCGCACTCGCGTTTGATTGCCAGATCTTTCCCGAGATACCAATGCAGTCACACGACATCTTCATGGACTTGGTTGTCACCGAGTCCACGGTTTACCAAGGTTTGGGCCGCGGCTCGGAGGCATAGTTAGCGTTATGACCGACTTACAGCAGCTGGTTGACGATACTTACGCGGAAGGTTTTCGCAGCATCTATGGCGAAGTCCTGA
>CAZHTX010000793.1:0-1665 GCA_964535475.1 uncultured Pirellulaceae bacterium | reverse complement strand
ATTTTGTTAACTTGTCGCTCCCGCGGCGATCGTTGCCCGTCGGGCCCGGTTCACCGTTCCGACAATTTAAGCCTTGCAGCAAGCAGATTCTGATGAGAATAACTCGCATTTTTGCCCACCGTGTTGAGCTTCCCTTGGTCGAAGGTTGCTATCGTTGGTCGGGCGGCAAATCAGTGACCACGTTCGACAGCACGGTCGTGGGAGTCGAGACGAACTCGGGTTTGGTCGGGTACGGAGAAGTCTGTCCGCTAGGCCCATTTTACTTGCCCGCATACGCCGCCGGGGTGCGCGCCGGAATTGGCGAACTGGCGCCGCACTTAATTGGCTGGGATCCCCGCGAAATCAACAAGCTTAACGATCATATGGATGCGGCCCTCAAAGGGCATCCGTACGTAAAATCGGCTATCGATATCGCCCTCTGGGATCTGTTGGGCAAACATGTCGGACTGCCAGTTTGCACACTGCTCGGTGGGCGTTACGGCGAAGAGGTGCGGCTCTACCGAGCGATCTCGCAGGAATCTCCCGAGCAAATGGCCGCCAAGGTGAAAGGCTACCGCGAAGAAGGCTACACGCGGTTCCAATTGAAAGTGGGTGGTGACCCGGACGAAGATATCAAGCGGATTCACGCCGTTCGTGAAATGCTCGGCGATAGTGATCGACTGGTGGCCGATGCCAATACGGGCTGGACGCAACACGAAGCGGTGCGCGTGGTCCGGGCCGTGCGAGATCTCGATGTTTACATCGAACAACCCTGTTTGACGTACGAGGAATGCTTGGCCGTGCGGCGGCAGACGCAGCAGCCCTTCATCCTCGATGAAAATATCGATTCGCTGGCCATGCTGATGCGAGCCAAAAATGATTTGGCAATGGATGCCGTGAACCTAAAAATTAGCAAACTTGGTGGACTGACGCGGACCCGCCAAGCTCGCGATTTGTGTGTCTCCATGGGGATCGCCATGACGCTGGAAGATAGCTGGGGTGGCGACATTGTTACCGCCGCGATCGCGCATCTGGCTCACAGCACTCCCGAAGCACTACGCTTTACCAGCACCGACTTTAACAGCTACGTGACTGTCAGGAACGCCGAGGGGGCTCCCCAACGCCTGCTGGGAATGATGCGAGCGAGTGAGCAACCGGGACTGGGGATTCAGCCCAACTGGGATGTGCTGGGCGAACAAGTGCTCGAAATCACCACCCCCGCTTGATCGCTATCGCCTCCCCAGTTCAACAACGCCTCACGACTCACAAAGGAAATTCGTCGTCAGCGGCAGAGTCCGCGTAGAGCGGCATATGGCGATAATAAACTTCTAAAATCATCGTGGCGAAGGAGGTGGAGCATAGTCTGCCACCTTCTCGCGGGCCGCGGTGCCCCGCGCTGTCGGGCCAATGCCAAGACCCCTCCGCATGCCCAGTGTCGACTTGCGTTTCGACTAACCAGTCTCGCAGTTCGGCATTAAATTTATCCCATTGCGAGCCGCCAAAATGCCGCAGCACTTGAGCGGCATAATAGTTGTAATAGATGTCGTTCTTCAGGACGCCCCGCTCGGACAACTGGGAGACTCCTTCGATGATTGACGGGTGCGTTTTGTCCCAACCCATATACACCGGCTGAGCAACGCTTCGGCTGATTTCGTTTCTTTTCAGCCTGTCATGAAAAACGTTTCC
>CAZHTX010000792.1:0-1678 GCA_964535475.1 uncultured Pirellulaceae bacterium | reverse complement strand
GCATTATTTCGTCGCTGAGGACCAACCCGAGATCGACAAGCTTCGTGCGTCCTTCGCGCGTCAACATCAAGTTGGATGGCTTGACGTCGCGATGCACCCAGCCGAGCTGATGCAGTTGCGTCAAACCTGCCGCCGCATCCAAGATCAACTGACAGGCATCGGCGGTGCGCAGTCGCCCGATCCGGCGCGAGAGCCGGCTGAGGTCCATGCCATCGAGATATTCCATGACAAGATAGTGCCAACCGTTCGCTTCGCCGGCATCAGTGGCCCGCACGATATGCGGATGTTCGAGGGCGGCAACCGCGGTCATTTCCCGATCAAAACGTTGCAAACATGTGGATGATTTGCCACGCATCCGTGGTAACAGCTTAATGGCCACTTCGCGTTGCAAACGGGTGTGACGTGCGAGGTAAACAGTGCCCATTCCGCCAACACCGAGCGGACGCAACAATTGATAAGGCCCCACCTGTTCGCCGGTTGCCCAGGCGGTCGGCAACTCACAGTGGCGAACCACGTGCAACATCGCTTCCAGACATTCGGGTTCGCTGGTTTCGCTGGCCGCTGGCATATCACTGGCTGGTCGCAGCTCGCGTATCAACCAATCATCGATTGGTGTTGCCGATTCGAGTCGTTGCTGACATTCCTGACATGTTTCCAAATGCTCCGCCAATTGGTCCGATTCCGACGCGACCGCTTGCCCAGCGGCAAAACGATCCCATTCCGCCTGTGTGGGGCAAGTCGTTATTGTATTTTGCATCACGATCATCGTTGTCCGTCCCATAGAAATGAGCTTGTCCGAACAGGAGCTGGCCTCGTCCGGCCACGAATTTCTGCTTCCCCGTCCGCAAGCTCATCGTAAACATTGGACACCGCGGAATTTTTTTATGGTGGATCGAGCAACCCGTCCAGCTCCGTCCGTAATCGCTGCAACACCCGCGATCGCGCCTTGTATACCGTCCAACGGGAGACACCCAGCTCCGCAGCCACGTCAGCAGGATCCTGGCCGTCGAGCACCGTGCGGCGAAAAGCAGTCAGCGTTTCGGGGGAGAAACGTCGATGAAGTCCGGCAAGCGCGGCTGCTAAGATGGATCGTCGGTCCGAGTTAGCGTCGGTTGGCGGTTCGTCGTCGGCCTGCAGAGCGGCAGCGGGCAAGCTACTCAGATTCGCCTGTTCGAGCTGCTGGGCCGATTGGGTTTCAGGTTGTTGCGACCAGAGCCGCGTCTGGTCGACCAATCGCCGGCGGGTGATTGTCCACAACCAACCGCGAAAGGTGCTATTCGGCCCACTGGCAAAATGATTTAACCCCTTGGCCGCGTCGATCAACACCTCCTGCACAATGTCGGCCGCGTCCGCCGGTTGTCGCCCGCGACGCCTGGCCCAAGTGTAAACCAAGGGACCGTACAGCCGCACAATCCGCTCCCAAGCCACCGCGTCGCCCTGCCTTGCGCCAGCTAGCAACGAGAGCGAGGTGGAGGGTTCCGGCTGGGCGAGCGACGCAAAGTCCGACATTTTTTTACTCAAATTTGCGAATTCAACGAACGGTGGCTAGCGCCAAAACCGCTAACGGTATGTTAGCCGCAATGGCGCTAGCCGCGGTTCTCATCAGGCTACCTACCAAACCAGCCCGAAAAACGGTGGCTAGCGCCAAAACCGCTAACGGTATGTTAGCCGCAATGGC
>CAZHTX010000791.1:0-1679 GCA_964535475.1 uncultured Pirellulaceae bacterium | reverse complement strand
GGGACGGGAGCTGCTCCCAACGCCATTACCCTTGGCGCGACTGCCACTGGTGATGTGGAAGTGCTGCGAGACGGTGCGGCGATTTCGCCCGCCGATGGCGTGGTGTTGGCGACGGTTCGGGAGAACTATGACACGGCCGCTGAGAATTTCCGCCTGGTTCAAGCCTACGAGAACGTGGGCGGCGGGACTTCGCTGGCGTTGCAGCAATTTGGCACTGACGGTGCTGCCGACGCTCCGGTTTCTTTAGCCTATTTCCCCTTCGCCGATAACTGGATTGCCGGGCACGTCGATCCCGCAGGTAATCTTATCAATGGGTCGGGTTTGACAGCGGGTGAGGTTAGTCGCACGGCCGCGGGACGTTATGAAGTTACGATTCCCGGTGTCGGCGATGCCGCCGTTGACGGCTTCTTGTTTGTCATTGGTAATGAGAATGCCGATAACGTAGTTTCCAGTCGAGCAGTCGCCGGTAGTGGCGTTTACCAGATCGCCGTACGGGACAACCAGCAAGACTTTGGTGATGGCGAAGATGGTGGTTTCTCGTTCGTCTTTGTCCCCCGTAACTCGGCCGACTTGGTCGCCGGTGCGGTCGATCCGTTTATCGATGGTGCCAACGCGGTAGCCCTTGGTGTTGGCGAGTTCACTGTCGAACGACTCGATGTTGTCGATGGTGGCAACGAATGGAAATTGACCATTCCCGGCCAGACGCCTGACAGCGGAATTTTGGTTCTAACCAATCAAAACAATGATGCTGTTGAGGATAACGTGCTCAGCTATGAGGACGACGGTGCGGGCAGTTTCTTGATTCGCTCGCATGACATGCCGGCGATCAATATGCAGACGCAGTCCTTCAGCTTTATGTTCATTCCGTTTGATGGACCTGGTCGTCCGACCCCGCGTCCATTGAATGATCCGCTGTCGGTGCAAACTGTTGACGCCACCAGTGCTTTGGGTGCGACGCTGACCTTGAATGCTGATAACACGATCAGCTATGACCCAGGTTCGATTCACGACGCGCTGTACACGGGCGATACGGCAATTGATACCTTCAGCTACACCATGACCGATGGTTTTGGTGGCAGCGACACGGCAACCGTGACAGTCAATATCAGTGGATTTGGCGAAGCGCCCCAGATCGTGTTCACATCCGATGTTGCCTATTACGGCATTGGCGATTCGCCCATCGGTATTGATCCGAGTGGCGATTTGGTGCCGATCGGCGTGCCTCTGCTCGATGGTGGCGTGCTGACCCTGGAGATCACCGCGGGTGGAAATGCCACCGACTTGCTTTCGATTCGCAACGACGGCACTGATGCCGGCCAGATTGGCGTCAGTGGCAGTGATGTTACCTTTGGCGGCACCGTGATCGCTACCTTCGTCGGTGGCAACGGAGCAACCCCACTGGAAGTTACTCTTAATGGTGATGCTGACGAAGCGTCCGTCGATGCCTTGTTGCGAGCGATCGCTTACAGCAACACGGACGATCAGACATCGGTGGGTAGTCGCGAGATCTCCGCCGCGCTGGTTGATGCCAACGGGCGAGCGTCGGATACGGTCACCAAGGAAGTTCAGCTTGGGCTGCTGCGTCGACGCGAGCTGCAGCAAGGCGTTGACTTCGGCTTCGGAACTTACACCGGGGCTCAAGACGCTCACTTGGATGAGGGTAATTCCAACACGGTGAT
>CAZHTX010000790.1:0-1681 GCA_964535475.1 uncultured Pirellulaceae bacterium | reverse complement strand
AGCAGCGTTTGTAGCGGCTCCAGCGACTCGCGAGCAATCCACTTGCCGAGCCAACGATCCCCCCAACTACGCGTTAGCAAACAGGCCAAGCCGGCGCCCAGCGTGTTTCCAAGCAGTGACAGCGTGCCGCCCACGGCGGGGCCAAAAATCATGCCCCCGGGTGCGTACAGCAGCAGCCCCGGCAGCGGCGCAATCACCACTTCCACAACCACAAACAGCACATACACCAACGGAGCCCACATCCCCAGCTCATCAAAATACCGTTGCAGCGCGGCGATTCGCTCGCTGGCTGTGGTGTCGGGACGCAGCAACTCATAGGCGATCCCTGCGGTGATCCAGGAATACGCCACTAGGCCGGCCAGCAACAGCAAGATCAGCCACGGCAGCCAACGCGTTAGCCGTATCGCTGACGTGGAAACGGGTGGCCGAGACGAATCGGGGTGTGGGGGCAAGGAGTCGGCTTGAGGGGGCAATATGGTGATCGAATGAACCTAACGCGAGCCGCGGGTGCCGGCTGACAGGCCTCTCATTAAAGGCCCGCTCACCAACCGGCCGGCAACTAACCGCGAGCCGGCTCGCAACCGGGAAGCGATCGTGGGTGGCTGGGATAACAAAAACGCTTCCCAGCCGCGATTGGCCGTGACACGGTACATTTGATTCGCGACAAATCGACACCACAGCGGGTGCCTGGAGTTCTCACAGGCGGCGTGCATGCCGCGTAAAAATTGACGATCGCAGGCTCGTTTGTCGACGCCTGGAATCTCATAACAGGCATCGTGTCGGCGACAGGCTGGGCGGAAATCTGCCCCCGCGGCGCCTTGCGGTATCAACAGGCTGAGCGGTCCGCGGAGGTAGGCTGGGCCGCAGGGACGGCAGGAGTTTTGCCCACATACCTCGGGCGCCGAGAGCAGCGTGAGCCACAGCAGACAAGCCAGCCTGATCGCGGAGTGCGAAAATCGACGGCTGGCGGGATTACTCGTTCCGGAGCTCATGCGCTGCTCGGCAAAGTTGGCGGGCGGAAGTCTTTCGGTTACATCAGCCGTTAAGCGCTCGCTCACGGTTCCGAGGAACCGGACGCTGGCGCGTGCCGGCTGATTCCTTTCGGTTACGTCAGCCGTTGAGCGCTCGCTCATGGTTCGGAGGAACCGGACGCTGGCGCGTTCCGGCTGATGCGGAGGTGCTTAGGGCCGCACAGCATCCAGTATACGCCGCATCTCGGCCACCGCAGCCGTTAACCCCACAAATACGGCTCGCGAAATGATCGCGTGGCCAATGTTTAACTCAATCATTGAATCGATTAAGGCAACGGGACGTACGTTGGCATAATTCAAGCCATGACCGGCGTGAATCCGCAACCCGCCCGCGTTTAATTGTGCCGCGGTCTGCTGCAACCGGGCCAGCTCGGCCATCTGAGCCGCATCGCGAGCCAAAGCATACGGCCCCGTGTGTAGTTCGACCGCATCCACACCGAGTTCAATCGCAGCATCGATCTGGGCCGGTTCGGGATCGAGAAAGAGGCTGACGCGAATCCCCGCGTCGCGCAGTCGGGCCACGGCGGCCGACACTCGCTCACGCTGGGCGAGAATATCTAAGCCTCCCTCGGTGGTGACCTCTTGGCGTTGCTCGGGGACCAATAACGCCCAAGTTGGTTTGACCCGGCAGGCGATTTCGAGCACCTCTT
>CAZHTX010000789.1:0-1681 GCA_964535475.1 uncultured Pirellulaceae bacterium | reverse complement strand
CCCCATGCTATCTTCATCGCGGGGCACCAATCGCAAATCGGGAGGATCAGCAATGGTTGGGTTGGTTTCCAGCAACTCAGAGCGAATCAATCGCCGGCGGTTCATTTCCAAGGTCCGGCGGTCAATATATTGACCTTCGACCAAGTCCAAGTAGTTCAACATTGTGGTCTCTCGCATCAGGTTGGGCTCGCCATCGATCTGCACAAAAATCTGCCCAACCTTCCAGCGATCTCCCTCTTCGATGCGGTAAATCACATCAATCTGGTTCGCCGAATCGATCAATCGCAACTCGGGTGTGACCTCCGCATAGATGAATCCCAGCGATCCATAGGCGTAGGTAATATCATCGACGTCTTGATTCATTTCGACTTGACTGAACGGCGCTCCCTCTTTCAGCTTTAACCCCGCTCGCAAGGAGCTTTCATCAACAAACCTGTTGCCCAAGACGCGAATTTCGTTGACGTTGTAGAGCGGGCCTTCGTTGATGAGGAATTTGACCGTAAGCCACTTGAGCGTTTCATCGTATTCGATAACACGGTCGACCTCGGCCATTACATACCCGAGGCTCTGATAGTAATTCGTTAGGATGGTAATATCTTCATCGATCGTTTTCAGATTCGCCACATTGCCAACGTAAGAGCCGACCCGGAAGAACGGCCCACGCGACTCAATGACTTTTCCCAGGCGCCTCGAGGAGACAACCGTATTGCCCTCGAAGGCAATCTCGGCGATTCGTTCTTTCTCACCTTCGTTGATGCGAAAGACAATGGCGTTCGGATCGGGCGGGAGGTTGGTGGCCGGATTGCCCGGGAAGCCGATCACCGATTTGATCGTGGCTTGATTAAAACCCTCTTCGCGATAGTAATCGAGCAACCGCCGTCGCGTTGATTCGATCGCCGTTTCATTGATCGGGTCACCGGCCGCAATCCCCGCGCGTCCCTTGAGTTCCCGCAAGCCAGCCCGGTAAGCACCGTGAAAAATCACGTTGGAAATCAACGGCAGTTCGACGACGGTAAACGTGACGATTACACCTCCGCCAGCCGCCGGTTCAACCGAATCGCGGACTGTTCTGAAAGCGCGAAAATCATATAACCGCCGCACATCGGCCAGCACCGTCTGCTCGTTATAAAACCCTTCCGCTCGGGTTCTCAACAGCGACAAGATTTTTTCCGTCTCAATCTGTCGGTTGCCGACGATGCGAACCGCGCGGACTAGTTGGTCACCCGATTCACGATTCATCGTGGGGCCGCCCATTTCCATCACACGATCGCCGAATCGCTGCTTTTCCACGCCGGGAGGCGCACCACCGCCGGCGCCACCGCCCATACCACCCATGCCGCCCATTTGAGCAGTGGCTGTCTCGCCGGTAGCCAGCATCGAAATGCAGACGACAGTGATTCCTACAAGGGATTTATACCGCGCTCTCGGCATCGAGGACTCCTTTCCGCAGCCGTGCACGTAGACTAATTCGGCCCCTACCTAGCCTTTTACCCAACCCCGATGCAAGGCGAGTTTCGCTGGGCACCCTGCAGGACGCCCAAACAACTTCCGTGATAGGCGATTGATTATCTCCCGAATCTCAATGCGGCTGACCGTTGCAACGCCGGCGATGGCGGGGTAAACGGCAAAGGAACCGCACGCTGGCGCGTGGCGGCTGATTCCGGGAACCGCACGCTGGCGC
>CAZHTX010000788.1:0-1688 GCA_964535475.1 uncultured Pirellulaceae bacterium | reverse complement strand
GAGCGACTCTGCGGTGGTGAAATCACGGTCCCATTCGGCCGTGGCGGCTAGCCCCAGCAACGCTTGATGCTGTCGCAATCCCCAGACTCGCTGGTCGTCGGCCGTGGTAAGTTGAAGTTCGTCGATTTCGTTGAGGACACGTTGATAGTGCAGCGCCGCTTCTCGGGGCGCTCCTAACCTGAGGTGAATGTCAGCCACACGCAGGCGGGCGACCGTGGCTTCTCGCAGCAGATTGTTTGTATCGGCACCCTGACTGGCCAGTTCATCGTAGACCTGCAGCATCTGTTGCAGCAGCGAGGCCGCTTCGTCGCTGAGCGCCGCGGTGCCGGCAAGCGGATCGAGCGAGCCTGCCGCGGGGCTGGCAAAGCGGTTGTACATAGTGTCCAAAGCGGCCAGCGTCGTATCGAGGACCGCTTCGGTTCGCGCCCGCATGCGACGTTGTTGCATTAAGCCGGCTGTGGTCAGCACGGCGGTCAGCAACAACAAGGTCGCCACGGTCGCCAACAAACTGGCCACGGCCGGGTTTCGACGGCACCAGCGGCGGACACTTTCGCTGCGCGTTGGTGGCCGCGCGTTGATGGCCCGGTCGTCCAAAAAGGCTTGCAGATCTTCGCCCAAAGCATGGGCTGATTGGTAACGATCACGAGGTTCGACCGCGATCGCTTTTAGCAATATGGTTTCCAAGTCGCTGGGCAATGCCATGCCCAGCGAACCGGGTCGCGAGGGGACACCTCGCAGAATGCGTTCGACGAGCGTGCCCGAGTCGCTGGTATCAAAAAATGCGGAGCCGCGGAGTAATTCGATCAGCGTCAGCCCCAAGCTGTAGACATCGGAGCGGGCGTCGCAGTTGCCGGCAAACCGCTCGGGTGCCATGTAGAGCAAGGTGCCGACGATGTCACCGCTGTGGCTGAGCGTTTCTTGTTCGAGGGCACGCGCTAGACCAAAATCGGCAACCCACAAATGGCCCGCTTGATCCAACAATAGATTTGCTGGTTTGATGTCGCGATGCAGCGTGCCCGCTTCGTGCGCGTATTGCAAAGCGGCGGTCGCTTGCAGACCCAAGCGGGCCACGAGACGCGGTTCCAGACCAGCTTGGGTGACGCTGGTTAACCATGGGTTGGCTGGCGGGTTGCGGTCGCGTGCTTGGCGATGTCGCTGCAAAATTTGATCGAGCCCACAACCATCGATCCGCTGCATTACGATGTAGCTGAAACCGTTCTCATGCCCGATGCCAAAGACGGGCACGATGTTGGAATGATGCAGCGATGCGGCGGTGCGTGCTTCGCGGCGAAATCGCTCTCCGGCTCGCTTGGATGTGTCGATCGTGGGGGGCAGAATCTTGATCGCAACGGGACGATCGAGTGTTTCTTGAATGGCTTCGAAAACGATCCCCATCCCGCCGCGACCAATTTCGCGAACGATGCGAAAGTCGCCCAGTTGTTGCAATTGAACGCCACCGAGTGAATTATTTCCACCCTGCGCCGAGGTCTCCTCTTCCTTCCAACCCTCCATCGCAGCGACCAGCGGAAACAGATCGCGAATCTCATCGGCCAATGCGGGATGCGCGACGGCGAAACTTTCGATCGTGGGGCGTTCACCTCGGCGGAGGCTCGACAAATAGAGTTCGACCAACGCTTCGATCTCAACCTCAGTCGTGGACTCAGCCTCAGTCGTGGACTCAGCCTCAG
>CAZHTX010000787.1:0-1696 GCA_964535475.1 uncultured Pirellulaceae bacterium | reverse complement strand
GCAACTCTTCGACAATCTCTAAACCGCCGACCCCGTTGCCAGCGATCACGTGGTTTCGTAGGGGATTGAGGCATGGTATCCCGTTCTAGGGACTTTGAATGAACAGTGAATTGGTGACAGAATCACACGCACGCGTGCGCCGCATCAAGCTTTAAAAGGGAATATCGTCATCATTGTATCCAGCGCCACTGCCGGTGGGTTGTGCTTCGCGGCGAGCGGGCGGGACGGGATTATAATCATCAACACCTTCATGCGTCATGGCTGATCCGGACGCGTTGGCTGATGGTTGTTGGGCGGTGTTCGCACGACTGGTTGCGGATCCGCCAGCTGAATTTCCGTTGCCTTCACGCGGTCCGCCGACGAATTGCATGCGGTCACAAACGACTCGCAGTTTCGACCGCTTTTGACCGTCGGTTTCCCAGGTATCGAGTTTAAGGCGACCTTCGACCAGCAGGGGTGAGCCTTTGCCGAGATATTCGCCAGCCAGTTCAGCAGTCCGTCCCCAGAGGGTGACATCGACGAAGGTGGTTTCGTCGATCCATTCCCCTTGAGCATTTTTGCGCCGGTCGTTGACTGCCAGGGTGATGTCGGTAACCGGCGTACCCCCAGTGGTGTACTTCAGTTCGACATCGCGAGTCATGTTACCCATCAGGATAACGCGATTGTAACTGGCCATGAGACGATTCCCCCAAAATAACGAACGACTAACAAAACAGACTTACAGTATGGATGCGCTTTGTATTTCGAACCGGTCGGTGAGGTGTAAGCAATAAGTTAAACAGGAACCAATTGGGCCGTCGCGAGCTTACTCGGAATCAGCCACTGCGGCTGGTTCTGCCGAGGTTTCGCCGGCGGCCGGTTCGGCTACCGCTTCTTCTTCGCCCGGTTCGGGCGTTGCCATCGCTTCACCGCGAGCGTGAGCGACCATCGGCTCTACCAAGCGTGGATCGATCTTCAGCACCATTTGCCGCAGCACCGACTCGTTCAAATGGCAAGCCCGATCGAGCTCGGTTAACCGCAAGCTGTCGATCTCGAAATAGGTTAGCCAGTAGGTCCCTTTTTGGTGGCCATCGATGGGGTAAGCCAAACGTTGCTCATTCCACAAACGGTTTGCCAAAATTGTCCCACCGAGCGACTCGATCATCTCGGGAATCGTACCACTGACACCACCCGGATCGCGTGCGTAACGGTTGCTATCAAGGATGAACAGGCATTCATATACATTCCGCGCCACGTTACTCGTACTCCTGATCAGATCGCTAATTCGTAGGTTTTTTTACGTTGTAATGATTCATGCAATAGCCGATCCCGCGAGTCACCCAATCGACCGCCGCATAGGCCGCTTGCGTGGTTGCTGCTTCGACTTCCTTCTCTTCGCTCTTGCGGAATTTGCTCAACACGTAATCGGGAACTGCCCAACCCGGCGGGGCCGAGTCGATGCCGATTCGCAAGCGAGGAATTTCCTCGGTTGCCAAGTGCCGAACAATATCCGCTAATCCTTTCTGACCTCCGCTTGAGCCTTTTCCGCGGATGCGTAATTGGGCTAGCGGCAAATTGAGGTCATCGCAAACGACCAGCACGTCGGCTGGCGTTAATCTGTAAAAATCGACCGCTTGGCGAACACTCTGGCCGCTGGCGTTCATAAATGTGCCGGGGCAGAGCACGGCAGTTTTCATCCCATCGAGTTGGCCTTCGA
>CAZHTX010000786.1:0-1696 GCA_964535475.1 uncultured Pirellulaceae bacterium | reverse complement strand
CAACTAGCAACTAGCAACTAGCAACTAGCAACTAGCAACTAGCAACTAGCAACTAGCAACTACCAATCATGTGCCGACGCACGGTCCCCTTGATGGTCAATTGGCCCGCGGCGAATGACCATGGCCCAGCCGCTAACTCGATGCCAGCCAACTGGATTGCGGCCAACTGGGGCAACTCCGCATCACGCCGCCGCAACTGCTCGTAAGCCCGGCGAAAAACCGCTTCCGACCAATCAACGTCCGGGTCGACACCAGCCACAACCTGGCTGCCCCGCGCGGCCAGGACGACATGCCGCACGCCCGGTGTCTGCCGCAACTTGGCTTCCCAAATCAATGGGAAGACTTTCCTGCCGGTGCTCAGCACCAGCACGTCGTCATTGCGACCGAGCACTTGCAACATCCCGTCGGCGACAATGCGTCCCGCATCCCCGGTTCGCAGCCATCCATCGGCGGTAAACCGCTGCCGCGTCGCCACCTGGTCTCGCCAATACTCCCGCATCAAACCTGGCCCCCGCGCTTCGATCTCACCGTCACGATTGATGCGGACTTCCGTCTCGGGCAACGGTTTCCCCACCACGCCGGGACGGCAATCGTCGGGTGTGGCGCTGCAGATTACCGGCCCCGCTTCGGTCAAGCCGTAGCCCTGGATCGGAGCGATCCCCAGCTGGCGAATCTGCTGAAAACGATGCGGCTCCAAAGCCGCCCCGCCACAGCCCAACATCCGCAATTGCTCCAATCCCAAAGCCCGCAGTCGCTGCCAATCGCCAACTTGCCAATCACCAGCTTCCCCATCACGTGCCGACTCGTTTTCCGGGCCGTCAAAAATTTTATCAATCAAGTAAGGAACACAATTCAGCAAAGTGGGTCGCACCGCCGGGCCCAGTTGCTCGATCGCCCGCCATCCCGTGCCGGCTGATAATTGCCCGCCGCTGATCAACCACGTCATCAAGTCGCAGGTTCGCGCGTAGGCATGGGCGAAAGGCAAGACACTCAACCGCCGATCCTGGGCCGTTTGCGGCGCGGCGGCCAGCTTACCGAGGGCGTTCCTCACTAGCGCCGTGGCGGTCAGCACCACTCCCCTCGGTTCCGCCGTCGTGCCGCTGGTCCAGAGTATCAACGCGGGTTGGTCGGTCGTCCGGTTGGCTGGCTGGGCGACCACGCCCGGCTGCTGGAAAGCTTCAAGCTGCGGGGAAGCTCGCAGCGAACTCTCCAGCTTGTCCACCGCTGACGAACCAGCCACGGAGCGAATAGCCGACTCGAACTGCAAGCCGGCAAACTGCTGAGGCGATTGTGAGTGCCGCTCGGATGCGGAAAAGATAAACCGCGTTTCCAGCCGCTCGGCGACGGCCGCCAGGCGGGCGGGTGGCAGGCGGTCATCAAGGGGCGATTCCGTGGCTCCGCACAGTTGCACCGCCAGGGCCATCACGACCGCGGACCAGCCGTTGGACAATTGAGTAACCACCCGCTCGCCCGGTTGCACCCCCAACGCAGAAAGCTGCTCAGCCAGCTGAACAACAGCGAGGGCCAACTCCGACCAACTGGCCACACCGGCATCAGGCTGAATCCAGGCAACCGCGTGGGGCGATTGCCGGGCGTGTTTCAGCAAGTACTGGGCGGGAGTTTCCAGCGGGTCCACAAAACCTTGTGCAGCGGGCAAGTTGTCAGGCAGCTGGCTAAGCCGTTGCGGAAATCAACT
>CAZHTX010000785.1:0-1699 GCA_964535475.1 uncultured Pirellulaceae bacterium | reverse complement strand
CTGAAGTCGTAACGTCGACATAACCGGTGGCGGGTGATGTGTATTGCCAACCTGCGAGACCATCGAGCATCAGACGGTGAGAACCGGCGGGAAGATCGAGGGCGACGTTACCGTAATCATCCGTGGGAAGCCCCACCTCTCCGTCCGCGGTAATGATCAATTCCCATTCGTTCAGCGTGCCAACATCACCACTGGCGTCATCGAATACCTCCAAAGTCCACACACCGTTGGGATCCAGCCCGCCGAATGCTGACAGAGGCTCTTCAGGACGAAAAGTCCCGGTGAATGGCGCGCTTCCGCCAGAGATAGCAACGGTGGCTGAATCATCGAACACTGTATTTGTGAAGTCATCACCATTGCCGCCTCGATCAGCGACCAGCAGAACAGTGGTACCATCGGGTCCCACCAAGCTAGCTTCGATATCGGCCGTCCAGGTGTGCGTAATGTCCAAGCGGACGACGACAGTTTCAATCAGCTCCGGAAAGTCGGAAACGGTGATGTCGGAGGTTGCAGTCTGATTGCTGACGATGTCCACGGGCGTTGTATTCTCATACGACTCTATCACAGAACCTTGAAAAACACCGTCCTGGTTAGCATCCACGAAAACCGTCCGACCGGCGAGCAGTGTTTCCGCTGGGTCGATCACACCATCGCTGTTCACATCATCGAATACCGTGGCGTAAAACCGATCATTTTGAGCGACCCCAAAATCACGCCCCATGAAGCTATCCAAGGGGTCGACGATCGAGAAGTTATGCTCTCCACTCGCGGGACTAACAGGTGTCCAATCATCAAATGAAAACGCCCGAGCGGAATAGTCCCCAACTGGCAAGCTAAAAAACGCATAGCTCCCCTCAGCATCGGAGGCTACAACCTGCTCGCCAGAAATAATGCTCAAGCTCCAATCATTCAGCACCCCGTCATCTTCTGGCCCGTACACATCGGTAATTTCAAGAGTCCAAGTACCCTCACCGCTCACACTAATCAGCGATGCGAGCGGCTCCATAGGCCGATAGATGCCGGTGAAAGGTGCCGTTCCACTAGTGATAGGAATTTCTGCGCTATCGTCCAAAACAGTATCTGTGAAATTGTCGCTGTCGCCACCAACACCACCAAACAGCAAAATTCTCGTACCATCTGGAGCGATCAGGAACGCATTTAAATCGCGATTCCAAGTGTGACTGATATCAAGTGCAACGTTGATATCGATCAAGTCCCCAGACAATCCAGTGACTTCGATATCCGACGTTATCGTTGTCGCGCCAGTAATGTCCACCGGATTCGTGTTGCTAAAATCATCGACGCTGAAATCAAACACGTCGTTGTCATTCACATCGAGATAGACCAGCACATCGCTCACAGAACCTTCACCTGGACCCGTAATTCCGTCCACATTCCCGTCTTCGAAAACATTGCCGCCCAAGGACGGGATCAGCACGTCGCCAGTGACGTTAATGCTGAAAGTCGGCTCATCACTATCGCTGGAGACAAGTTGAATTTCACCCGATTGATCGCCCGCGTCGACCGGGGTGTAACGAACGGTGAACGTAGTCGCCTCCCCAGGCCCCAATTGAGCGTCACCGAAACCACTGGCGATCGAATAAGGGCCAGAAACCACCGTCAAATCGGTGAGATCCAACAACTCAGTTCCTTGATTGCGGACATAAAATGGGTATTCCAAGAATTGCCCCAGCACCGT
>CAZHTX010000784.1:0-1708 GCA_964535475.1 uncultured Pirellulaceae bacterium | reverse complement strand
CCTTGCTCGCGCAATTCAGCCTCCCAACGCGCATGTTCGGCGGGCGTGTCATCTTCACCGCCGTCGGATTGGTCGATCGGGTATTTTTCGGGATCCTCAGCATCGATGGAATAGCACCAATCGCCAATGTTGTCCGGATAGCTGGCCGCCGCGGGGACCTGCACAGCTCGCGAGCGGGCTGGGTGATCGGCGTAAGCCTCCATGCACTCGCTGGGAGCATGAATGATCGTTGCGCCAGCGGTTCGCGCTTTATGCAGCAGTTCGTTCATGCGGGGAGCCAGTTCGTTGACGCGTTGCACGGCGCGAAAACAATGGTGCGAGTCCCACATATCACAGACGATCACCGCGGTCTGCTGCGGACGCCAATCCTCGGCTCGCTCGAGACGGTGGTAACGTCGCGAGCCTGGCTCGGTTTCGGTCTGGTAACGCAGCCGTAGCTTGAGCTCCTCGGCCGACGCTGGGGAGCTGAGCATGCCGCCGATAAACAATACCAACAAAGCGAACAACGCTGCGGGTCGCATTGTGTCAATCCAGAGAGCGGAGGGGATGTTAGGAGGGACGAATAACGATCAGTGTAGCTGGTTCGTCGTCACTCTGCCGCCCATCAAGTTCGGGGGGGAGGCTCGGGGGCATCAAGTTTTGAGGTGGTAATTGATTTGCTTTGAGGTTGATCGCGACCTAGGTTTCCCAATGAGAGGTTGGATGCGAATCCCAAGACCAGCCTCAGCTTTCCACCGCCGCCAGTGAAATCGAACCATGTCGACATCCGTAGCCACGAGTTCGTTAGACAAAATCTTAGCAGCCACTCACCTGCCTGCCTTACCGCAAACGGCCATCGCGCTGCTGCAACTATCTCAGCAAACCGACAAGGGGCCCAGCGATTTCGCTCGCCCGATTGAAGCTGACCCGGGGTTGGCCGGCCAAGTGCTGCGGTTTGTTAACTCTTCCCACTTTGGGTTTAGTCGTGAAATTTCCAGCGTCCAGCAATCGCTGACTTTGGTGGGAACCCGCACGATCACCAATTTCGCACTTTGGAACGCGGTCTTCAGCGTTGTGCCCAATCCGCAGTTCGGCGCGTTTGATTTGAAGGGATTATGGTCAGACTCGCTGCGTCGCGCCGTGTTTGCCAGAAAATTGGGCAAAGCGATGCGGCTGGCTGAGGCGGAAGATCTGTTCGCAGCCGCCCTCTTGCAAGACATGGCCATCCCCTTGCTGCTGAAATTTATGCCCGGCGAATACAGTGATCTGATGACGCGGCGGTTGGCTGACGGCATGCGGCTGAGCCAACTGGAACGTCAAGCTTTTGGCTGGGATCACGCCGAAGCAGCTTCCAAACTGGCTCGTTCTTGGAAATTACCCGAGAGTTTCGCGCACTTAATCGAGCGGCACACCCAGCTCGATGGGCTGCTCTGTCAAGGCACGGCTGCATATGGACAAGCCGCCGTTGCGCTCGCTTCGATGTTGCCAGATGGATTGAGTGAATTTTGGTCGGAGCGAAACGAGTTTGTCGCCGGTTTTGATCGCTTGACCGCTGGACAAGCAGGTTCGTTGGCGACAATTTTCCAAGAAACGGACGAGGACGCGGCTCAGTTTGCACCGCTGTTGAAGCTGGCAATGCCGAAAAAATCGCTGGTCGCCCATTTGGGGAACTGAAGTTAGCGGTTTTGGCGCTAGCCACCGTTTCGTTGTGCGCGGGTCGTTCGGGCTG
>CAZHTX010000783.1:0-1710 GCA_964535475.1 uncultured Pirellulaceae bacterium | reverse complement strand
AGCAGACAGTAATAAAGCAGACAGTGACAACGCGGCCAATAATGCTTGGGATTTTAGCGACGGTTTGATCGTGTTCCCCAACGCTCCACCGCTGGCTGCCAACCTCCAAGCGGACGGCAGTTTTACCGCGGCGGTTGATGATATGTTGGCCGACGGTCAGTTTTTCAGCGATGGATTATTGAGTGATGAGCAGCGACGGCGGAAAGAGATTTTGCCAGCTTGGATTACTCAATATCAATCAACTCCGGGGCAACAGCCGATGTTCATCGCTTGGTCGGAAGGTTTGGCCAAAGCCATTCAGTGGCCCGCGTCGCTGGAGCAGACGGGAGCCGCGTTGGTGGCGATTCCGCTCGAGCTGGAACCAACTCCGGTGGGCGAAGCGGTGAGCATTCCCGCCTCGCTAGTTCGCGCCCGCGCTCTGCTCAGCGAGTTCGGTCAATCGACAGTTTTTAACAACCAGACGCAGAGTTGGGTTTATCCGAACTCGCAATCGACGGTCTCGCGAATTCGTTACCAAGTGCCAACCACCGCATTGCCAATGGAGCTGCAGCGAGTGCGTTTGACGATTGATTGCAACATGCCCTCGCGGGTGCTCACGTTGTATTGCGTGGTTGATGGTCAACGGACCAAGTTGCTGGAGCGAACGAACCCCTCGGGTAAATTGAAGTTTGATTTGTCGGTCGCCGATGGGTTAGCGATGGATGACGCTGGAGGCATCACCTTAGATTACGAAGTGGGTGAATTAACGACCGAGGTTGAGCAAGTCACGATGGCCAATAGTGGCTGGACAATCCGTTCAGCTCGTCTTGATATTTATGGAACGACCACGGCGGTCGCGGGAGAAGTCGATCATGAGTAGCACTGAGACTGTCGTTGAAATCAACAATCTAGGCAAACGCTACGGTGAATTCGTAGCGCTCGACGGGCTCAGCCTGACGGTTGACCGGGGGCAAATTTTGGGCTTCATCGGGCCTAATGGCGCAGGTAAAACGACTACGATTAAAATCTTGGTGGGGCTGGCCAAGCCGACTTCCGGAGTTGCCAAGATCGCCGGCCATGATTGTGCCCGCGAGTCCGATAAGATCAAACATCTGGTGGGCTACATGCCAGACGGTTTCGGATCGTATGACAACATGCGAGTCCGCGAGTACCTGGACTTTTTTGGTGCCGCCTTTGGCATCCCCCGGGCAAAGCGAATCAAGCGGATTGGCGAAGTCCTGGAGATTACCAACAGCACCTACATGCAAGACCGTTATGTGGAGAGTCTCAGCCACGGGATGCAGCAACGAGTCGGCATCGCGCGCACGCTGCTGCACGATCCCGAAGTCTTGATCTTTGACGAACCGGCCAACGGGTTGGATCCCCAAGCTCGGATTGAAATGCGGGAGTTGTTGTTGCAATTGGCGGCGAGTGGAAAAACATTGATTGTGACCAGCCACATTCTGCCCGAGCTGGCCCGCATCTGTGATCGCGTGGCGATTGTGACCCAAGGAAAATTGCGAGCCAACGGTTCGCTCGAACAGATCATGCGAGACTTGAGCCAGCGGCGAACGATTGAAGTGCAATTGCCAACCGACGCGGCGGTCGAAGCGGCGGGAGACGCGTTAGCTGGCTTATTGCACGAGGGTGAAACCATGACGACGTCGGTTGCCGAGGCAACGTTGCGGTTTGAAACCACAACGTTGCCTCGGCAACCGACGTCGTCATGGT
>CAZHTX010000782.1:0-1716 GCA_964535475.1 uncultured Pirellulaceae bacterium | reverse complement strand
CACACTTGCGACGAAACGCCTAGTGCGGACCCGCATGCTAGGTGTTGTGGGAGGGGGCCCGGGTAACCGGGCTCCTATCCCGATCGGCATGGTTACCGGGCGCGAGTACATACCGTTAATGATTGGCGGATTGAGGAAGTGCATCGAGGCCGCGTTTACGCACCACGATGAGTTCATGGATACGTTTTGGAACGGATGGCGGGATAATGGCATATGGGAACTGCACGAATGCTACATGGCAAGCGAGCGAACCAAGATCGTTGTGTTGCGTGGTGATGGCGGGTTCGTCGCCAACACGATTTCAACGGACAAATTTATTTTGTGGGTCGAATCGGTTTCGTCCCGGTAACGGCACCAATCACGTCGCGGCGGAGGATCAGCGAGGCTTCAAAGAACCTGTTTTCCGCCGCTGACGTGCATTGGATTGTTCGCCAGACCACCTAGCTGACTGTCGTCCGGAGCGGGTGCAAGACATCTACCGATGCCATAGCTAGTAATAAATGTGCAGAAATAAGCACTTGCCAAATAGAAAATCAGGGGGGATATATTTTGCTGGAAATAGAACATGTCGACATCATTAAACCATTCTGGCATTATATGAGTCAAAGCGGCTGCTGTCGCAGCAAGCCCGACGACTACGCATACGTCAAATTTCCTGGTTTCACGACGGACGCCCCATCTTGCAAGAAGTAAGCCGGCTAATCCAGGGAGGTAAATCTTTGCAAACCAAATTTCATTAAGGTATCGATCTTTAGCAATAATCAAGATTTCGGAACACAGCATAGCGAGTATTGCAACGAGGGCTAGATGCGAGGAGATAGAACGCATTTCTTGACCGCGTTTTGACTTGAAACTACCGGAGTATCCATCGATTGCGATGAGGATTGTCGCAAAAAAGCAAATTGGTGCAGTTCGAAAAAAACCGAGGTTACCGATGCAGCACGCGACCAGCCCAATGAAGATTGCTGGCCAGCGTGCAAATCTATTACCAAACGCCCAAGCAAACATTACAGAACTACAGCAAACCAAAAACAAATGAGTCAGTATGCTTGGGAATTCGCTGTACATCTCTATTCTTAATACCTGTTGGAAAATTAGTAAGGCGTGAAGATAAAATAGCTAGTGTCTTCAAGTGCATTATTATCATGATCGTAAAGCTTCACAATTCCTACCTGGTCGTACCATAAAGAAGTATTCCAGCCACCAGGCGGTGGCATGAAGTTTGCCCACCAATAGCCTCCTCCACCTCCAGAGCCGAACTCTTTTGGAAGCGGTCCGATTATTTGCTCCGTAATTTTAACCCCATTACCCCACACCTCTACACGAATTACGGCGTTGACGGGAGCTTGCCCCCACGCCTGAAGGTCAGAATTATCAAGATATTCATCTCCGGCATTGTCGATCGGCGATATGATACTCCATTGTGCAACTACAGTATTCGAAGTGCAAGCGATGGTAGTTAGCATTACAAGCAAGGCTAATAAGCGTTTCATTTTGCGACAACCTTTCTAGTGTTTTTACAAGACATTAAGTAAATTACTTCATATTCATGGCGGAAAGTCGATCTGCGGCCGGTACGCTATCAGCCTCCTATCGACGAACGCTCCCAATCAGCGGGCCGGTGGAAAAGGAGCCTCCACTGGCAAGCCTCGCTGTCACCGGCTTATGGTCACACCCGCACACCGTAAAGCTTGCTTGTTCGTAGTGGGAGCCCCT
>CAZHTX010000781.1:0-1718 GCA_964535475.1 uncultured Pirellulaceae bacterium | reverse complement strand
CCTGGAAGTTTTACGGCGCGGTATCTGGCCAAGCGATGGTGTCTCGCAACGTGCACGGCCCCTGGATGGTGGCGTTTGATTCCAACTGGAAAGATCTCCGCGTCGTCCAGCCGCCCAACATCGTTTACGCTTCGACTCTCGACGGCCCCCTGCGGCCTTCGGCAACCAACCTGCAACCGACTGAGGTGTGGGCTGAACCCGAGTTGAACATCGCTGCCGATCTGGAGTTATCCCCGCAGGACAATCAGCTTACGCTCAGCAGCTTGCGGCTCAACACTCCCTGGTTTGCCACCGATCTCTCCGGCGGAATGGAGCTGGCGAATGACTACCAGTTACAACTGGCTGGCCCCAGTGAAATTGACGTGAGCGTCGTTGGACAACGCCTCACCAGCCTGCTCGGCGAACCGATTGTTGCTCGGGGAAAACACGCAACACCGCTCAGCATCCGCGGTCGCGCTGGTGCTGCGGGCGAAGCGGAATTCCAGCTGGCTGGCAGCATCGGCTGGGATACCGCCAGCGTGTCCGGATTGCAGTTTGGTCCCGCACGGGTGCCGCTGCGGGTGACCGAGAACGTGGTATACGTAGAACCGGCCAGCGTGCCGCTGGACCGTGGCAAAATCAACTTGGCGGGAGAAGTGCACTATCGCCCCGGGGCCTTATGGTTTGAACAACAAGCCGGTTTGTTCGCCGAGGGGATTACGTTAACTCCGGAGATGTGTCGTGGTTGGCTAAAATACATGCTTCCCTTGGCTGCCGACGCCACGGCGGTCAGTGGCACGTTTTCGGTGGAGCTCGCCGAGTGCTTGATTATCCCCTCGGACCCCGTTCGTTCGCGCGTGCGTGGCTCTTTGCAAATTGAGGGAGCGACGGTCGGACCGGGGCCGCTGGCGAAAAACCTGATCACCACCATCGACACTCTGGAGATGGCGGCCAAGGGTTTACAGGGCCAGCCCTCCGCAGGCAGCGATAAACAGTGGATTCGCATGGAGCCGCAAGCGATTGATTTTGCCATGCTCGATGGTCGCGTTTCCCATCAACGGATGATGATGCAAATTGGCAAAGTCGGTTTATTGAGCAGCGGTAATGTATCGCTCGATGGTCGCTTGGCACTGGGGGTTGAAGTCCCCTTGCAAGCCAGTTGGTTGGGAAGCGAACTGCGAGGTTTGGCTGGCCAACAGCTCACGATCCCGATCAACGGAACGTTGCAATCACCCCGCGTCGATACGCAAGCGGTAGCTGGCATCATCGGCAACCTGGGAGCCAAAGCGGTTCAAGGTACCGCCGAAAATTACTTGCAACGTCAACTGGATCGCCAACTTCAAAAGCTGTTCGGCAACTAATTTGCCACCCGGCCCCGCAAACAAGCCTGCCACAACGAATCACAGGGTTCACCGAATCAAAGGCGACTCCCACTCCTCTCCAACCGGCGAAGCCTTACCTCCCAATGCTTCCGCCGGTCTTGCCCCGGATCGGAGCAACAAGTGGCAGCTACTTCGCTCGCCTAGTGTTCCTCGCTTGCCGCCCGCGATCTACGCGTGCCT
The DNA here is from genome assembly GCA_964535475.1 of uncultured Pirellulaceae bacterium. Taxonomy (GTDB): domain Bacteria; phylum Planctomycetota; class Planctomycetia; order Pirellulales; family Pirellulaceae; genus Laterigemmans. The sequence goes on along the minus strand of CAZHTX010000781.1, from coordinate 177 downwards.
GTTTGTTGCCCGCGAATGGCGCGAATGCACGCGAATAAGATAGCTTGGCGGAAATCATCAACCATGATCAGCGAGTTATTCGCGTCGATTGGCGCGATTAGCGGGCAAACTCGCAAAATGGCCCCACAGAGACGGGCGCATAAAAACACGTCCCAATCATTTCTAGCGGGGGCCATA
>CAZHTX010000780.1:0-1743 GCA_964535475.1 uncultured Pirellulaceae bacterium | reverse complement strand
TGATGGGAACCGCACGCTGGCGCGGGGCGGCTGATGGGAACCGCACGCTGGCGCGAGGCGGCTGTGGCCGCGAACGATTGAGGACAATCGTTCTACAATGTTGCTCTTGCGTTAGTCTATCAACTCGATCGTTAGCGAATCACGGATTGTTGAAGTGTCGATTCCCAGGGTGATTTGATGCTCTCCGGGTGATAATGCTAAGGCGTCCGCTTGCCATAGTGGCGTTGGCTTGCCGTCTACCCACATCTGTAAGCCCTCGTCGGCGGAAATCTTCAATACGCTCTTGCCCGCTTCCCCTGTCGTGATTTTGAACCTCACAAAGGCTGTCGGCGGCACCGGCCCATGCGGCTTGTAGGTGCTCATCTCCGATACCGGCAAACTGCCGTTCACCCGGCTGGTTAATTCCTTCCACTGAAAAGCTGGATCAGTGGTCGTCACCGAATCATTGCTGTTGCGGTTCAGGATCCGGTTCGCCTCAGCCGTGTACAGCAACGTCTCCACGCTCCGCACAAGCTGTTTCGTGGAAACTGTGTACGCCGGCGTTCGGCCCAACTCGCTGAGGAAACGCGTCAGATCGGCCAGCTCAGCGAGCGTTAAACTGTCGACTAGCCCCGCCGGCATCAACGATTTTCCCGCCGTCTCTTCTTCAATCTCATTCTTGGCAATCGAGACAATCTTGCCCTCCGCAGTGCGCAATTGTAACGTCTCCGCGTCTCCACCAGCCGCTATACCCTGGATCAACCGCCCGTCAAGCGTTAACACTTGCGATGTCGTGTAGCCTTCTTTCAACTTGTCATTAGGCTCGATCAATGAACGCAAGATATAGTCGGACGTGGCTGCCCCGCCCAGGCTGAGCAAGTTGGGGCCTACCAAGCCGCCACCTTCCCCAATGCCGTGACACTGAATGCACTGCAGCGCCGCGCGACGATAAATCGCTTCGCCCCGCTCGGCACTCCCCGCTTCTTGTGCCAAACGCAGCACTTCGTCACTCAACTCGGCGGACCATTTCCAGCTCGCCTCGTCCAGTTTTCCGGCTCGGCGAATCGCCTCGATTAATCTTTCCGGCGCCGCTGCCGATCGAGCTAGCGTGACCATCTGACGCGCATCGTCGGCGGGTAGTTCAATACCCTGCAACGTGGCTGTCATTGGTTCTGCCATTCCCTTGCGTTGCAAGACGGCGGCTGTGCGGTCGATCATCGAACGCCGCGTTTGATCGTCGCTGAGTAACTCGCCGAGCTTGACTAAGCTGATTTTTCGCGCCGGTCCGAGTAAGGCCACAACCGCGTCGGCTCGCAAGCCGGCTGTTACCTCGGCGTCAGCAGACACGCTTTGCAAAACCTTGATCGCTGGTGGCGTGGCGATCTGTCCCAAAGCGTTGATCATCGCCGAACGTAAAGGCAAGCTGGCGGCGGTTGCCTCGCCAGCCGACAACTGCTGGCTGATCGGTTCCACCATGCCGGCCAATTTCCAACTGGCAGCCGCTTGCAATAAAGCCGACTTCAGTGCATCGACAGCTTCGGGACTGAATCTCTCTCGAATCATCCCCTCCACGTCCGCCGGCACCACGCCCCGGCGAGCGGCCTGGGCAACCAGTGACTTCAGCAACCGAGCTTGCTGCTCCGGTTGCCAATCCCGCGCGGTAAAAATCGCTCGCGTCAATCGTCCCAATTGCTCGGGCGAAGCAATGCCAGCTAGCGGCGTGATCAACTCGGCCGCTTGCTCGGCGGTCAACGCAATCGGACC
>CAZHTX010000779.1:0-1774 GCA_964535475.1 uncultured Pirellulaceae bacterium | reverse complement strand
TAAGCATCATGTCGAAACCCTTGCCTGGGCACGACCTGCAGATCATAAGACGGACGAATGGCATCGGTAAGATCGAACGCCCCGTAGCGTTCGATGCCCATGTGGACCTGCAACTCATCATCAGTGAGTTGCTCGAAACTGTTTTCCGTTGTGGAACGGACGACACCTTCTGGCCCAGTACTGCGGAGGATCCGCTTGAGGAAACCCATGTTTTCTCTCGGTCGATTTTCGAATCGGTTCAAGCCGCCTGGAAGGCGATTGCTATAAATGCGACAAAATGACGAACGCCGAGTGCTTTGACTCAACAAACAACGCTAGGTCACGTTGACCGCGCAATGGGTGAGACAAACAGGGTCTCCGTGACAGCTATTTTTTTCGCACTTCCCATAACCGCTCAGACCGTTACAAACCGTCCAGCGCTGGGAATGTGGGCAACGCATGTGGCAAAAGAGCCACGTCAATCTCGGTGGGGGACTCGCGCCAAGTCGACAATCGCGGCTATAATCGAAGATTGCTGGCTGTCCCCACCGACGACCGCCAGGCGAAAATTTTTCCTGTTTGCCCCCAAGCTGAGTTCCCATGGCCCGTTCCAAGCATGAGGCTGTTCGTCCCGAGCTGCTTTTCTCCCGATTGCCGCGCATGATCGTGGTGCTGTTCGCGGCCACGCTGGTGGCTGCCACGCTGGTGTCCGTCGGTTGCGAGCCACCGCCGCGGCCACCGATCAAGACGGTGGAGAACAAATCCGATGCCGACTTGTTGAGTTCGCGACTCTCCAGCCCGCGAGTCGAAGCCTTCGAGCGTCCTCAGCTCGACCTCAAATTCACGCTGGCAATTCCTTACGACCTCTGGGACGCTTGCTTCTTAGGCGTTGCGCACACGCCGGTCGGCTACTCGCACATGCGAGCGGAACCGACGCGCGATTCCGACGAGGTACGGTACACCGTGACTGAACGCTTGTTGCTGCGGCAAGGCGATCAAGTCGTCGAGCAGATACTTCGTCAATCGAGCTTGGAAACGCTGTCGGGACAATTAAAGAGTTTTACCGCCGAGTACTCGCTCGGTGAGCAAGTTGCCTCGGCCGAGGGAAAAATCAAAAGCGGTAATCTGGAAGTCACGATCACTCAAGGTGGTGAGACCGAACAACGCCAAATCCCCTGGCGGAAAGAGTATGGCGGCCTGCTCGCGCTACCGCAAAATTTAATGGAAAAACCGCTGAGAACGGGGGATAAACAGTCCATTAACTTGCTGGCGCCAGTTTTTTACGAACTGGGAAAACTGGAGCTGAGCGGCGTCGGGCAAGCGTCGGTGACGATGCTCGACGGCAAATTTAAAATCTTGCAAGAAATCGCCTCAGCCTCCTCGATCGCCGGTAACCAGATCTCCTCGATGTCGCTGTGGACTGACGAAGAAGGCAACGTGCTCAAACAATTCATTCCCGGGCCCACCCCCGACCTCAACTTGCAAATGTACCGCAGCGATGAAGCCACAGCCACTTCGCTGGAATCGCCCATCAAAGGGCTGGTGGCCGACTTCAAAATCCCCTTGGATAAAACCATCGACGCCGCGCGACCGCTGCGAGCCATCGGTTTCATTATTCAAACCGACGGCGATCAAGCAGCTCTCCAGTGGATCCCTTCGACCGACAAGCAAACCGTGGTCGCCGCTGGTGAGGGAAAATTCCGGTTAGCCATCACCGACAAGCCGGCTGCTGCCAACGCCGCCGAACAAACTGGTGCCGAACAAACTGGTGCCGAACAAACTGGTGCCGAACAAA
>CAZHTX010000778.1:0-1801 GCA_964535475.1 uncultured Pirellulaceae bacterium | reverse complement strand
AATTCGTCCGCGATCATGTTTCATGCTCCAATAAATGTGGAGCTATTCTCGCAGCAGACGGTTCTCCATGAGTTCGCTGGGAACATCATCCCCTTGGATCACGCATTGGCAAACAGGCTTATTGAAATCTGCCATGTGAAACTGGAAGTTTACATCGGCACATGCGTAGACCTACTTCGAATCCGAGCCAATTCGCAAATGCTAAATGTGGGGCAGGCGAATCAAACGCCCTAAGCATCTCTCCATGAGTCATTAAGTCCGGTTCCGTGGAACCGTGAGCTAGCGCTCAACGTCTGATATAACCGAAAGACTTATGCCGGGTTGCTTACATTTTTCGCATGATAATTATGACTTGTGCTTTTACAAGCTAAGAATTTTTAGATTTTTTGCTTCTCACCTAAACAGGTAGTGGTCAAACCGTCAAGCGTGCCGCACGTTCGGCCCCGTGGTGGTTTATTGGCTCTGTAATGGTGTCTAGTAAGAGGGCGGGTGAGTGGGCGTGATATCCACAAGCAATTGTGGTGATATTCACAAGGATTTGTGATGGCGAAAAATTCCAACTCTATGATAAGGTTTTGCGACCAGGGCGGAATCAGTTGCTAATTTCACCCTTGGTCGCGGTAGGGCACCACCTCATGAGTGGTGTTGCGGATGGGCTGAAGTGATAAAACATCAAAAAAACATGGGGGGTATAAGGTGCACTTGGTTGACATTGCTTTCCGCTTGGGCTCAATTCGAAAACCTCATTAGTCCTTGAGACTCACGAATTCAATGAAACGTCCTGGTCTGTGTGGTGAGGAGGAGATGCGGGTTTCCGCAGCATTACAAGTTATTCCTAATATCGGTTTGAATTGCTCCCGGGGATTTGAACCAACTTTTCTTTTCTAACAGTGATTCTCTGCTTTTCGCGTCGCTACGACGCAGGAGGGTTCGCGTGTATATTTCATCGTTGATCTTGCTTCGCCGGTATCGGTTATCCCGCGGCTTGAGTTGCACTGCTCTGGACGTTCGGCGACCAACGCGAGACTTCTCACGGCCAGACAAATCGGTGATCTCCAGACTCGACGTGGACTCACCGCTCGTCTGCCGGACTGCTCGTTGCCGAGAAGACTATCAAGCTAGTTTTTCGGTCTTATATCACAGCTTTCATCGCAGCGGACTGTGTCCTCGCAATCAAGCGGAGCTACGGGTTTTGCCGTTTCATTTGCGTCCGGAAACCCAGGTCTTTGTCGGAGAGCACGGTGGCAGGGTATGCGGGACGATCAGTCTCGTCATGGACACAGGCAGCGGTTTACCATTGGAGGCTAGCTTTCGGGAACGGGTCCAGTCGCTACGTAAGTCCGGGCGTAAAATTGCCGAGTTCACGTCGCTCGCCATCGATCCGGCCCATCCACAGAATAAGGCGAAATCGTTTGCCCAGCTGACGTCCGTTGCGGTCGCCTTTGCGCGGCGGCATGGCGTTGACGAATTATTGGCCGCAGTACACCCGAGGCACGCTCGCTTTTATCGTCACGCGATGGGCTTTCGCAGTCTCAGCGACGTTGTGCCCTACGCGGGTGTGCTCGGTCACCCAGCGGTGCTAATCGCAGTTCCCATTAACGAGCTCGAACGAGTTGATTCGCGTTGGCGCCTTTGGTATTCCCCGACAATATCTTTTCCCCGCCGGGCGTTAGCACACCGTCCCATGTCACCGGCAGACGCCAATTACTTCACTCCCTACCTGCCCCAAAACAACGCAGAAAAAGCGGCATAAACTGCGTGATTATGCTTTGCTGAAAGCGGAAAAGAAAAAGCACAGTTG
>CAZHTX010000777.1:0-1801 GCA_964535475.1 uncultured Pirellulaceae bacterium | reverse complement strand
TTCTTGCTCATCATCGGCGATCAGCAACACACGTTTGGGCGGATTCACTTGGATCGTGAAATATCGGACGTTGTCGCGCATCAAGGGGTCCGCTTCGAGCAGTTCCACCATCCCGTGATGCGTTCCCAAAGGCAACGGTGGCAGCGTCAGATCGAGTTGAATTGGCGAATTCCCACGCGGCACCACCGTCTGCCGATCGACCGTGCGGAGCTGCGGGAAGGCGGTCTCCCCATCGCGTTGGACCGGTAAACCGGGCTCTTGATCAAAGAGTCGCACGCGGACCGTCAAACTGCCAGCTGGTCCCGGTTGTGGGGTTTCCTGTGGTTGATTCCCCGCTTGCTGGTCAACGACAATGGAGCCTAGTTGTTCAGTTTTGACCTCGATCGTCAAGTTTGTTGGTACATCCACCGCGGGCGTGCTGTCAGCCAACTCGGGCTGGCCAAGATAATAATTTCGGTAATTATCTGAACCCACATCGACCACTTGAATCGAGACCTCTGGTTCGCTGGAAACGAGCGCCGTCAAACGTCCCGCTAGCGACTCCTCGGAACCAGGCTCCCAGCTCGTTTCGGTCAGGTCGGTAAAGATAAACAATGTCCGCCGCGGCAATTCGCTGGTCTGCAGCAAGCGGATCGCGGCCTCGATACGTTCGATCAGCGGGCGGGTCGTCGCCAGCGGTTGGAGCATGGTTAACCCTTTCTGCACCGTGGCCGCATCAAGGGCAAACGTTGCCGGCCGGGTGCTGCGGTCGACCAAGGCAAAGCGGCTCTGCTGGGGATAGCGTCCCAGCGCCCAACTGGCCATCTCGCGAGCGGCGTCCAATCGCGATTCTTCTCCCACCGGCTCGTAACCCATCGTCGGACTGTTGTCGATCAAGATTGCCACCGCCGCGGGCGCCGTGGTCGAAGCCACCGGCCGTGGACCAGTGGCTGCCATCGCCACCGCCAAACCTCCGGCTCCCAGTAACATCAACAACGCCACCACGGCCAAACCCCAACGCAGCGCCAGCGCTCGATCGGCAACAATCGCCCAAATCGCGATCGCACCGATCACCAACCCTAACGCGGCAAGTGCCGTGATGCCCAACCACTGGCCGACCGTCGCGCGGTGGACTTCAGGTTGAGCCAATGCTAGCGCCAAGATGAGCAGCAAAAATATTCGCAGCGCCAGCAAAGCCCAACGGCGAAGCTGTAATTGTCGCCGATGGGTCTCCAGCCGCTGCGTCAAAAAACGAATCGCCGGAAAGGTTACGCGACGCGGTTCACGACGCCCCCACAAGTGCAGCGCCAAAGGAATGGCGGCTGCCAATCCTCCGAGCAGCAATGTGGCGTTCAAAAAATTCATCGTGCAATCCCTATCGTGCAATCCCTTTCGTGACTCAAAACAAACTGGCCGGTTCCGCTTTGGTTAGTTTTCGCAAAGCGATTAAACCGGCAACCAAACACATCAGCGCGGTCAGAACGGCCACGATCACAGCCCGTAGCAAGTCCATGGCGATCGGTATCGCCGCCACGTGACTGGTGATGACATACAAGATTTGCGAAACCACCAACGCCGGCAGGAATGCGGCTCCCGCGACCAACAATGCTTGCCGCAACAGCACGCCGCACAAGTAACGATTGGAGTAACCAATTGCCTTGAGTGTGGCATATTCGGCTAAATTCGCCAGCACCTCAGCGGCCAACACCATATAGCAAATAACGCTCCCCACCACGACGGCCAAAAACACTCCCATCAAAAAGATTAAACCGATGGGAGTCTCATAACGCCAACGGTTGATCTCCGATTTGAGCACCTCCCG
>CAZHTX010000776.1:0-1804 GCA_964535475.1 uncultured Pirellulaceae bacterium | reverse complement strand
GGGCTGTCCGGTGTTTCTTGCACCCCACCGGCCGTCAGCGTCACATTCGAAATCAAGATCGATCGACCATTGGCCGTGGCGGTCACGCCACTGATCCCAGCGGCGTTGATTGCAGCCACCGTGCGGCGGACAATTGTGTCGGCGGAATCAGAAGCCAGGAAACCGATGCCAGTCGAACCCGCCGTCACGGTCGCATTTCCGTAACTGCCATTGGGACTGCCCACGTTGGGAATGACCACGCCGCGGGCAATCAATTCCGCAACTTCCGTGGTCCCCAGGGCACCCAAGAAGTTCACGCGATCACCCGCCACGCCAATGCTAACTGGCGATTCCACGGAGGCTCGCAAGCCGTCGACGAAGAGTTGGAAATTGACTCCTTCTTCCAAAGCGATTTCCACGGCGGCGGCATCATTCAGATTCGCATCACCCAGCAGCGTGATACCCGTGCCGGTGACTTGCGGAGGTGTGACGGTCGATTCGCCCGTCAAACCCAACTCGCCCGTGTCACCCAAGGCATCTGCCGTAACTCCCAGAGCGGAAGCATTGATCGCAGCGGCCATCGCCTCTGCAATTTCACCAGCCGTCATCGTGTCGTTAAATACAACAGGGATGTTGGCCCCGGCGACTGTCCCCGTGGTGGTCAGTTCGAAAGTTAGTGTCTGGCCATTATTGGCTGAGGTTAATTCCAAAGTCGGGTTGCCCACGATGCTATCGCCAGCAGCCAGCACCACGGAACCGCCAGTGTTGAACTCGTACGTCACCGAGTTCAGCGTGAACTGATCACCATCGCGGACAAAGATGCCCGCTGCGGGATCATAACGCATTTGGAAATCGGGACCGCTGTTGTACTCAAACCGGTAAGCCGTATTGGTGGCATCTCGGAAGGTGAATCCCATTCCATCGGCTAACAGGCGCGTTCCGGTACCATCCAATTCCACCCGCGTGGCGGCGCTCAAATTGATTGGATTCGTCCCACCGGTGGATCGCGTGGTATCGATCCAGCCACGTTCGCGGACGTTTGTTGCCGCCCCGTCAAACTGTTCGTCGGCACCTCGATCCCCACCCGGACCGCTGATCAGTTGGCCGGTCTGCGCGTCAAATTGATAGACCAGGTTTTGCGTGTATTCAGGTCCGTTCCCGGGAGCCGGATCGGGGTGCGTCCGGTTGGCAACTAAATAACCAATATCGTTGTTGACGAAAGTCAGAGCCTCGACCTGCAGTCCCACGTCGCTCGTCGGACCGCCATCCCCCTCGTGCGATGTCACCACGTTGGTGGGACCAATTTCAATCAGCGATCCATCCTCGGAGCTAATCTGGTAATACAACCAGCTATCATCCGTGGTGCCAATGCTGTAGCCGAACATTTCACCCGTCGGCATGACGGCAAAGTCACGGAACTGCGGCGTGATCACACCGATCTCCCCGTAGCTCTGGCCGTTAAACGGATTGCTGATTCGCAATGAAGAAGCCTGCGGCGCATCGACCGGCCCCGCTTGACTTATCGTGTAGACGACCAAGTCGTCCAGCGTCAACGGGATGATCGACTCACGCGAGAAGATCAATGGTCCATCGCCATCGTCAATGCCGCTGGCATCGATGCGATCTTCGACCACACGGCGAACCGAAGTGATTGGCTCGAGTCGCAAGAACGGATCATCCACGACACCGCCGCTACCGGGCGTCGCATATAACTGGTTCAAGACCGAAGGCACTTGCGTGTGGTTGGTGACCGCCACGAAATAGGTCCCCTCGGGCAACTCAACCACCCCGATAAATGGATCGCTGCTCCCGGCGGACCCTTGGG
>CAZHTX010000775.1:0-1807 GCA_964535475.1 uncultured Pirellulaceae bacterium | reverse complement strand
CACTTTGCTGCGTCCGAACCGCCCCAGCGGATCGTCATTGCCATCATCCTCGGCGTTTTCGCTCGCTAACGCTTGGTCGTTGGCAAAGGTCCAAAAGTCGTCCCAGATCTCTTGTTCGAACTCCGTTGGCTCGCCGCCACGCGCATAAGCTTGTGGCATGGCACCGACTTCGTCAATTAAAAAACCTTGGGAGGGGGACTGAAACTCACCGAAAATACGTCGGAAGAGTGCCAGAGAAGTGCCACGCTGGAGGTCGGCCTGTTCGACATAAGCATCATCAAATTTGACAACCCAGTTGTCCAAATAGACGACGTCACCTTCGATTTGAAAGCGTTTTGGCGGCCCGATGGGACTTCCTTCCGGCGACAGCTCCGTGAACTCCAAGGTAGTCAACAGGCGTTCGGTTTGCTCGTCGACTTGTTGCTCAACCACGGTCAGTTGGGCCAACCGCTGGTCCATTTTGAGCAGTTTCATGGCCGCTTCCAAGCGATCAACTTGCCGCTGTTTTTCCACCAGATCGCTGCGGAGATCGACGATGGTCTCCTCGGCGGCAACCAGCTTATCCTGCGTCACCGCAAACTGCTGGCGAGCATCGGCCAGTTCACGATCGGCAGCCGAAATGCGGTCGTAAATCAGGTAACTCGTGACGCCCAACACCAAGCAGATCGCCAAGGCCAAGATGGTGCGGATACTACTGTTGACCGTCGAGATCGTATCGTTGACGCGTCCCACGATGAGCTGGCCTTAAGATTGCGGGGGGAAAACTTTATTGTAGCAGTTCCTTGACGGCCCCCACCAGATCGGGTTGACGCATCAAGGACTCCCCCACCAGCATGGCCTGGACACCCGCCTCCGCCAACCGCTGAACATCCTGATTGCTACGGATACCACTTTCGGCAACTAACACTCGTTCAGCAGGAATCTCTGACCGCATGGCAATGGTGTGATGGAGATCCGTTTTGAAAGTGCGTAAATCGCGATTGTTGACGCCAACGAGCGGACAGTTTGTTGCCAACACGGCGGGGAGATTTTCACGATCGTAAAGTTCGATCAAAGTGTGCATGCCCAAATCAGTCGCGGCCTGATAAAGGTCCATCAGTTGGTTGGCGTCAAGACATTCGGCAATCAACAGCACGCAATCGGCACCAGCGACCCGGGCTTCCACCAATTGATAGGGATCGATGATAAAGTCTTTTCTCAGCAGCGGCAGTTCGCAAATAGCCCGCACATCTCGCAGGTAATCAAGTTTGCCCTGAAAGTAATGCGTATCGGTCAACACGCTGAGGCAAGCGGCGCCGCCAGTTCGATAAGCTTGGGCAATGACCACGGGATCAAAATCGGGACGAATCAACCCGGCTGAAGGGCTGGCCCGCTTAATTTCCGCGATCAAACGCACGGTACCCGCGTCAGCACGGAGTGCCTCGGTGAAGTCTCGTACCGGAGGCAATTGCGGCAGTTGTCGCTCGAGCTGGGCCAGTGGGCGAAGGCGTTTTGCTGTGGCAATTTCTTCGCGCTTCGTCGCCAGGATGTTATCTAAGATCGTCGTCATCAGTGTTTGAAGTGACGTCGTCCGGTGAGGATCATCGGAATCCGATGGGCGTTGCAAGCATCGACCACCTCGGTGTCACGACGCGAGCCGCCGGGCTGAATGATGGCGACGACTCCCGCCTCGGCTGCCGCTTCGATACTATCGGGAAAGGGGAAGAAAGCATCGGAGGCCAGCACGCTGCCGGTGCTGCGATCGCCCGCTTTCTCAATCGCAATCTCGACGCTGTCCACGCGACTCATCTGGCCGCCCCCGACGCCG
>CAZHTX010000774.1:0-1810 GCA_964535475.1 uncultured Pirellulaceae bacterium | reverse complement strand
GACAGCGCAATCAACAGCACCGTCGGAGCTGGCAACGGCAAATCGAACTCTTCAAACATCTCTTTAAACGTGGGCACAATCCAAATCATGATGAACGTCAAAATCAAAGCTGCGACCAATATCACCACGCAGGGATAGATCAACGCCCCTTTGACTTTCCGCTTGAGCGATTCCGACCTTTCCATAAAGTCAGCCAGCCGCTGCAGAATCGTCTCCAGCGCACCGCCCGCTTCACCCGCCTTGATCATGTTGACGTACAGTCGCGAAAAGATCTTCGGCGATTTACTCATCGCTTCCGACAGTGTTTGACCACTCTCGATCTCATCACACACGTCCATCAGGGCGTTCTTCAGCTTGCCCGGTTTGGCGTTGTTCTCCAAAATCTTCAAACTGCGGAGAATCGGCAAACCAGCGTCTTGCAAAATCGACAATTGTCGAGTGAATGCCGTGACGTGCTTGGGCTTGCCGCCCCCCATCGCAAAAGGACGCTTCTTCTTACCGCCAGCCGTAGCCTTCGCCGCCGACTTCTTGACAGAAATCTTGGTAACGAAGTAGCCCATCTGACGGATGGTTGTCTGCGCTTCGTCCTCGCTCGGCGCATCGATCTCGTCGCGGATCTCCTGACCCGTGGCGTCCATCGCTTCGAATTGGAAAGTTGGCATGGCTACACGCAGTTGTCAGTTGGCGGTGGTTAAAATTTAGTTAGCCGTTTGGGCGCTAGCCCCAGTTAGCCGTTTGGGCGTTAGCCCCAGTTAGCCGTTTGGGCGTTAGCCCCGGTTAGCCGCTTGGGCGTTAGCCCCGGTTAGCCGCTTGGGCGCTAGCCCCGGTTCCCGTTTTCGACCGATCTTATTCCGGCCAACGGAACGGTAGCTAGCGCTAAAACCGCTAACAGCGAAAGGTGACAATTGTCAGCCGTCCTGAATCGTTTCTCGGACTACTTCGTCCAGCGACGTAATCCCCTGCTCGACCAGCCGCATCCCAAACGTTCGCAAGGGAATCATGCCATGCCGAGCGGCAATGTCTCGTAGCTCATCGGTCGATGAATTGACCATGATGCTGTCTCTCAATTCATCATTCATGATCATCAGTTCAAATAAACCCACACGGCCTTTATAGCCGGTATTGTTACAATTGTCGCAGCCTGCGCCACGATAAAATGTCATGTTATCAGCATCTTCACGTTTGATGCCCATGTCATACAACAAGTCGGCTCCCGGTTTGGTCTCTTCGCGACACTTTGTGCAGACGCGACGGACCAGTCGTTGAGCTAAAATGGCCTCCACCGTGGCGGTGATCAAGAACGTGGGAACCCCCATGTCTTTCATCCGCGTGACGGTGCTCGGCGCGTCGTTGGTGTGCAGCGTGCTGAACACCAAGTGGCCGGTCAGCGAAGCTTGTACGGCAATCTCGGCCGTTTCAATATCACGAATCTCGCCGACCAAAATCTTGTCGGGGTCTTGCCGCAAAATCGCCCGCAAACAACTGGCAAATGTGACTCCCAACGCGTTATCAATGGGAATCTGGATGATCCCTTCGATGTCATACTCCACCGGATCCTCGGTGGTGATGATCTTTTCCTTGATGTCGTTCAGCTCGGTCAAAGCTGAATACAGCGTCGTCGTCTTGCCGCTGCCCGTCGGCCCGGTTACCAAAATAATGCCGTTGGGCCGCTCGATGACTTTGCGAAAATCAGTCATCGTGTAGTCATCCATGCCCACGTTTTCCAGGCTCAAGTCGACCACCGAACGGTCCAGCACCCGCATCACGACGCTCTCGCCAAACATCGTTGGCAAAACGCTGACGCGGAGGT
>CAZHTX010000773.1:0-1827 GCA_964535475.1 uncultured Pirellulaceae bacterium | reverse complement strand
ATAATCGAAAGACTTACTGCTATGCGGCTCAGTTTCGGTTCGCATGCACGTCAGACTTTAACTCTCCTGGAATAGGCAATTCGCGCAATCCGGGAGGGTTATCGCGGCTGTGGCAGGCCTGGGGGGATAGGAATTTGCTAGTAAATCGCCAACTCATGGACAATCAAATTTTTCGTTGGTTATACTAAGAGCTCGGTTTTCGTCCCTTGACCCTCGTCAAAACAAGGCGTGATTCGCAATGTCGAATGACCCCATTCACATCTCGCCCATCTTTCGCATTGATGTTTCCGCGGACCCTGCTGCACCCCCAGCCGCTGCTGAGGGAGGAAACGTAGCGGTCGCTTTGCTTCGCGAACTGGTTGCTGGCCAAGCACGGCAGAATCAGCTGTTGCAGGAGTTAGCCGAGGCTACCGCCAATCAGCAAAAACAAAGAATGCAAGAGCTGCAGCAGTGGAAAGAGGCCAACCCGCGGTTAGCGAATGCCTGCCGTCACGCAGCTGAAACGCTCAGCCAAGTGCAAACGCAATTTCTAGAGACGATGACCGAAGAGATTACCGACAACGCCGAATGCTTGCTCGAAGGTGAGTTCGTGCTGAACGAGTTCGTTGATCGGTTCGGGCCGCGAATGGCTCATATTAATGGCGTGCTACAGGTCTTAGCCCAATTGGGCAGTGGTGTACCAGCGGAACAAAATAGCTAAGGTTCCCGGTAAAAACACCAACCCCCGATGAAACCAAATTTGTTTCACCGGGGATCGGGAGGTATCAGACGAACTGAGCTGGTTCCTAAAAGTCTGCTTGCTTGCCTGTGCGTTCAATGTGCCGATTTACGAATTCGGACGGGTGCATTGAGCTGAGGCGGGAGGGCATACTTTTGCTTCGCAGCGTTGTTCGGAAATTTCAATTACATTCCGCAACCGCAGCTTGGTGCGATTCCGCAAGTGGGCTCGCAGCCGCAGACCGGCTCGATTGCGCAAGGATCGCAGCAACCGGTGTTCTTCTTGAACAACTTCTTGAAGACACCGCCGAACAGTGGCTTGTGGCAGGGAGCTGGCTCGCAACCGCAAACTGGTTCCATAACTGCACAACCACAATCGATTGGAGCGATTTCGCAACCACAGGTTGGTTCGCAAATGGGAGCAATGTCACAGCAGGGAGCCGCATCACAGCAGCTGTTCTTATTGAACAACTTCTTGAACAGGCCACCAAACTTGGGACGTGGGTTGCAGCATGGATCCACCACTTCGCAACCACACACAGGTTGTGCAATTTCATAGCCACAGCTGGGCTCACAAACGGGAGCCGCATCGCAACCACGATTACACAAACGATCAAACAAGCCGAATCCGGCATCTGCCGAGTTGCCAGCGATAATACAGACGGCCAGCAACGCAGGGACGATCACACGACGCATCGGTGAATTCTCCATGGACCGAGGAAACGTGTTTAGCAAACTGCGTCGTATCCTCATTTAACCCGCTACCGACGGTCCGGCGGCAGCTCATGGAGATTGGACAATCTAAGCTAGATTGCACTCTCTCCAGGTCAAACAATCGCAACGCTTCACACCACGTGGTGCACTGCCAATCCGTATCGACTACCTAGTAGGAAGCTTTTGACCAATCCGCACCTTTTTACTCATGACAACCCGATTGGCGTTGCGATTGTGCGGGTCGAGCCAGCGCGTGCGGACTGTAGCGAATAACGGGAACCATTAGCGGTTTTGGCGCTAGCCACCGTTTCGTTGGGCGCGGGTTCTTCGGTTCAAAACGAGAACCGCGGCTAGCGCCATTGCGGCTAACCGTTAGCGGTTTTGGCGCTAGCCACC
>CAZHTX010000772.1:0-1836 GCA_964535475.1 uncultured Pirellulaceae bacterium | reverse complement strand
CGGCTCCAGATTTCAGCGGCTGTAGTCATATTCAGGGTTCTGTTTGCCGAATAACGGTCGAATTCACGCGGCGACCAAGGTTGAGTTTGTACCGCAGAAAAGCAGCTGGATGGTCGCTCGCGTGCAATTCATGGTTCCCTGCGGCTTTTTGGTTTTGGACTTGGGGTTGGGGCGGCACTCGTTTTCGTGGCCGACCTTCGCCGGCCAGTACGAGTCCCTCATTTTGGTTTGGACCAACGTACCGCATGGTAATCGCCACCGCAAGCATTTTTTGATCAGCAAGCACGGTTACGTTGCCCGGCTGTCGCTCGATGCCGCAGAGAGTGCCCCATTGAACAGCCTGACGAAGTGAATGGGCCGCGCTTGATGTTCAGGCAAGCGTCAAATCTTGGGCCTTGATTACCGGTCTGGGGTTCGTATTGCACGGCACTAATTGGATGCCGCACAGAGGTCCGGATTGAACGGCCAAACGAAGTTTTTTGTCTTCCGAAAACACTCAGTGCTCTAGTATTGACTGGCATGAACACATCATTGAGGTATTGAGCCTGCGGCCCCGGCATCGTTTGATCAAGCCATTGAAATACGACAAGTTCTTGCAGCATAGCCCTCAGCAGGGAACGATTGCCATCACCGGGCACGAGTAGTGAATCAACCATTGCCGAACCGCGTTTTCGAGTGCTCCGTGTGCATGGCTTGGTTCTGGCCCCGTCAGTATCGACGAGTCCCACAACGAGGGCAAGCGGGTGCAGATCTCGAAATCTCTCGCCCGCAGCGCTCACATGAAGTTCGCTGTTCGAGCAAATCGACCCTCAAATCCGTTTCAATGAGGCTTAAGATGTTGTGGCGAACGTCTGGCGGATAGTTGGCGAGTTCTGCTAAGTGTTGTAGTCGATGAGGGTTCGGGGATTCCAGCAGTTCGCAAAGAAGTCGAATTCCAAACCAAAAAGCAATTGCAATGATAAAAGCAAGTAACGCGAATCCAAATTCTTGTTCGGCAACTGCGTGAACGGACAGTATCGCGAGCACGGCTGTCACGATCCATTTCGAAGGTCTTAACCAACCAGCAAGAACTGATCGCAAGTTAAGCTTCAGGGGCACATTACGTAGGTTAGGAAAGTCGTCATCGAATACAAATAGCCATGATTCAATCGGAATTATCGGCAGCCAGAATACATGCCAAAAGTAAGTCCCTACACAGAACCGGTTGGGTAGGCAATCCACGGTCCCATACACGCGAGTACCGGAAATCAGATATCGACAGATCCAGTCTTCTTCATCCGGCGGGACGAGCGAATCTCGCGCGTCGCTAAATGCTGGCTTGGGTTCGTCTCGCATGTTCGATGGATCTGGGGCAGAATCGGCGGCGATCACCCGGTCGCCGCGAACGATCATCCATCAGAAAACGCGCTGTCGGCGACTCGGCGTGCATCGCATTGTTCTGCCTATTCCGTCAAATCGAGTTGTAGCGTGACGTCGTCGAAATAGCCGTCGTTATTTTTTCCGTCCCGTCTAGTGCTCACTAGGCGAATGCGTACGAAACGGGTCTCTTTTGGCATCTCACCCTCGATCGCCTTCTCAGACCATCCGCGGCTCGAGCCTACAGGACCGGTGGTTTGACTCGAGATCATCGTTTCAGGACTGTCATTCCAGAACTCGACGAACGCCTCCGCGAGATCCGGCGGTCGACCTCCATAGCTTCTAAGTTTCGCGGCAAAGCTAAAGGCAATCTTTCCGTCTTGAATGTATTTAGTGATCGGTCGAACGTCGATGATTTGGAAGATCTGCCCTTCTTTCCCCGCACCAGAAAAAAAGTACGCATCACCGGTCGCCGCAGTC
>CAZHTX010000771.1:0-1847 GCA_964535475.1 uncultured Pirellulaceae bacterium | reverse complement strand
GCGGCTCGGTTCTCCGCGAGCGGCGATCGTCCACTGGCGGCCTTGATCGCGAGAGACAAACAAACGCACTTCGGCGGGACGCGTCCCGGACTGACCAATTGTTACGGGGATATCGAATTCCCGGCTATTCATCATATACTGGGCGGGCCCGGACGGTTGGGCGGGGGTTGCACGCTGATTCGCCCCGTATTGATTCACGGCCGCTGGAGCCCAGTTGGAATTCGCCGCGGCCCCCTGAACAGTGCCTTGCGCGAACAAGATTTCCGCAGGGCAGATGGCGGCGAGCAAGACCGGCAGGGCAAACATTCGTAGCAGCATGTTGGTCCCGGACTGTGCGGTCAATGGACACCAAAGAGCGGTCTTGGGAAAATCGCTGGCAGTGTAAGCGGCAGAGCTTATGAACGTTCAGCGCACGGCATTGGCCTTGGCCGCGCGTTGACCTTTGTTGCGTATTCGGCTGTTCGCGTGGTTAAACTTGAGAGAAAGCGGGCTCGCCACTCCCCGGCGATAGTGTTTGTTAGCAATTGGAAAAAAACTTGATGTCAGTTTGCGAATATCATTATGACGTGCTGGTCGTCGGCGCTGGACACGCGGGCACCGAAGCGGCGGCCGCCGCCGCTCGCCTGGGGGCTCGCGTCGCCCTCTTGACGACCAATCTCGACACCGTTGGGCAGATGAGTTGCAACCCGGCGATCGGCGGAGTTGGCAAAGGGCAGATTGTCCGCGAAGTCGACGCGCTCGGCGGGCTAATGGGGCAAGCGATTGATGCCACGGGCATCCAATTTCGCATGTTAAACCGCCGCAAGGGCCCCGCCATGCACAGCCCCAGAGCGCAGGCTGACAAACGGGCTTACCAAATCGAAATCAAACGTCGCATCGAAGCACAACCGCAGCTTGATCTGCGGCAAGAAGCGGTCCTCGATCTGTTAACCGAACCTACCGACGGCGGAGAGCGGATCGTTGGCGTCTCCGTCGTCGGCAACGCGATCTATCGCGCTCCGTGCGTGGTGTTGACGACGGGCACTTTCTTACAAGCAATCATGCACACGGGCGAAGCGAAAGCGAGCGGTGGCAGGGCAGGGGAGGGGACCAGCGCGGGGATCAGCGGCGCGCTGCAACGCCTCGGTTTCTCGATCGAACGCTTCAAGACCGGCACTCCGCCCCGCTTGTCCGCTCGCACCATCGATTTTAGCAAAACCGAACGGCAACCAGGGGACGATCCTCCCGACGCCTTCTCCTACCTCACCGAGACCATCACCCAACCGCAACTCGATTGTTTTATCACCCACACCAACCCGGCGGTGCACCAACTGATTCGCGAGAATCTATCACGAGCACCCATGTACAGCGGGCAGATTGAAGGTCGCGGACCTCGCTATTGCCCTTCGATTGAAGACAAAGTGGTTCGCTTTGCTGAAAAAGATAGTCATCAATTGTTCCTCGAACCCGAAGGCTGGGCGACTCAAGAAGTTTACATCAACGGCGTTTCGACCAGTTTGCCGCGCGACGTCCAGGATGCCATGATGCGGCTGATCCCCGGACTCGAGCAGGCACAAATCATGCGCTATGGTTATGCCGTTGAGTATGACTATTGCCCTCCCACGCAATTGCAACCTCACTTGGAAAGCAAACGCGTTGCCGGGCTTTTTTTCGCCGGTCAAATCAACGGCACGACCGGTTATGAGGAAGCGGCTGGACAAGGTTTAATCGCCGGTGCCAACGCGGCGCTCGCGGTCGCCGGTAAACCACCGCTGATCCTCTCTCGGGACGAAGCCTACATTGGCGTATTGATCGACGACTTGGTCACTTGCGGAGCCGCGACACGCGAAGAGAGATCGTCGGTGACT
>CAZHTX010000770.1:0-1851 GCA_964535475.1 uncultured Pirellulaceae bacterium | reverse complement strand
GAATCCCGCATCCCGCGGAGGCAATTCCGGATGCATGCGAGGATTATAAAAGGTGTATTCCGCGTGACTCACCACCTTGACCGCGTCCCGCCAAGGACCATCTGGCGCGTCGGCTTCGGCGTACCAGATTTCACCCAGCGGCGAGGGGTCGCCATTGAGTTCGCAAAAGATGGTAATCCACTTTTGACGGTGCTCGTTCCAGGCGATGGAGCCGCGGTGTGGTTCGATCATCTTGTCAGCATCGTGGCCCGCGACCCGTGATTGAGCTTGCAGGATTTCCCAGCTGGCCGGGTCCTGCCAGGCCTCCCAAGTCGCCCGGCACCGCAAGCTGGGAAAAGGATCGCCGAATAACATCCAGGCTTGCCCCGCGTCATCTAACCAACGCACCGCGTGTCCTTGCGGAGTTGCCGGTGGTTGGGGATTAGCCGCGGTTTTTCGCCACAAAACCTGCTCCGGCTGAAAAGTCTGCGAGGTTTCATCCCAGACGCATAGTCCAATTTCATATGCTGCCAGCGGTGGCTCTATCTTCGAGTAGGTGGCTCCCAAATGAACGCGACCCTCCGCGTCGGGCAAACTGACCAGACCGCTCAACCACGTTGGCCCGTCACCTGGTAATTTGGCGATCGCCCGGGGCGCGTTGTCGTCGTCGCTGAAGTATTCATAGGGCAACTTTAGTGGTGGTTCGAACTGGCGGAGTGGCGCCGGCGAGGTGGTTGCTCCCGTCATATGAAAAATTCCCAGCGGGTAGTGCGCTAAGGTGGTGTCACCCCAAGCCCAAAACATTCGCCCTCTGTGCATTGCGGTTTGCACACTATCACAACCCAACACGCCATTCTCTTGCCAGTCGATGAGAACACCACATTTTTGGCTTTCGGCAAACAGCCCTCCGCCAGTTAGCCGCCCTAGCCGTTTCGCCAAATTCGTGCGACGCAGCTCGATCGTGATCGATTCCCCGCTGCGGGGGACAACTCGGAATCCTTCGTAACCAAACCCATCGCGCCCCAACTCGTAACCGTCGGCGGAGAGTTCTAACCAAACCTGCCGCCCCATCAACTCTGGCAAATCAAAAGCCACCACACCTGCGTTGTCGCTCACAAAACGGACCCCGTGGGTAGTGGTCAGTATGATCAATGGGACCGGCCAGCCGTTGGCACGATCGACCAAGTTGATGCGAAAGGGTGGGGCGTTCTCAGCCGATAGCCCCTTGCCTCCCAGCGTTAACGCATAGGCGATCACGGTGAGCAGACAAAGTTTTCGTGAGGCGTGCAGCATGTTGGTGATCTTCGCTTAAAATCGAGTGGCCATCAGAGCGAGTGGCCGTGACAAGTAAATGCTTGCTTTTGACGCTAGCCGCCCCCCTTCCGACGTTCCGTTTGAGCACGCAACGGCCAGCAGGCAACGACGAGATGCTCTGCAGCGGATACAACTCGCCGAAGGGTGTGCTATAATCCGAGCCCCACATCCACGTTCAAACCCCACCCGTTCCTTTCTCACCAAGGTCGCCGCAATGTTGCCACGTGCCTTTCCCGTTTTCCGGCTTTGCATTGCCTGTATTTTCCTCAGTTCAACGCTGGTCTCCATTTCTAGAGCGAACGAGCCCTGGGAGCAAGGCTTGCGTTTTTACGCTTCTTTCGACGAAAACGCGAATGCGGACTGGGCTAGTGGCGACTCGCAAGCACTCACCGCCGCGACGCTGAAGCGAGAGCAGGTCACGCCGGGGCAGCATTTGCAGGGTGCCAGCATTGTCCCCGCGGGCCGCTATCAAGGTTGCCTCGAATTTGGCCCCAAGTCGGGGCCAGTGCTGTTCTATCGTGGCGCCGATACGATGCCAGCCACCTCGGGGGCTTTCGA
>CAZHTX010000769.1:0-1852 GCA_964535475.1 uncultured Pirellulaceae bacterium | reverse complement strand
TGCAACGGAGACATCTGAGGCATCACGTCAATAGGTGGAGGGCGGCTTGTCGTCATTTTTTGTCCTGGTTTATTGACTAGTTTTCCACGCATTCCTTACTCGACGATGAAGGCCAGCAAGGGGGATCCCGTTGCCCTTAGGCGTTCCATGTAGTGCGCCTCGTTGTACGCTGTTCTCGACTGCCAACAGCTAAACAGAATCCGTTGCCACTTGTACGCCAGTGCGCGCGTTGCCATCTGCGATGACTTCCCTTTCGCACGCTGCATCGCATAATAGGCTCGCGCCCACGTGCAGCGCATGATCGATAAGCCGGCAAACTCATGAAACGTTTGCTTCAGGAATTTGCTGCATGCCCAGCGACTGGAGACAAATCGCTGCTTGCCGCTCTGCGTCGTTAACGGGGCGATGCCAGACGCGGCTTGTAAAGCTTCCGCACTCTCGTATCGCGACCGATCATCACCCAACGCGGCAATCAGCCGCGCCTGCGTGGCATGGGAACCTGCTGGCAAGGACTTGAATAGCTCATAGTCTTGATGCTGCACGACCAACTCCTTGATCGCCTTGTCATATATGGCAATCTGTTGATTGTAAGTTTGGAGCAGCTCACCCAACGCGACAGCTCGTCGAGCTTCCACGCGCAGCGTTGTCTCATCCTCTGTGAGGGGTTTAGCTGCCATCAACTGTTCGACGCGAGCTTCGATTTTCTCGGCCTTTCCCAAGCCGTAGAACAGCTTCCGCAGTCGCACTTTACCCGCTCGTTGAGCCGCCGCAAGCGTGGGATACTTGAGCACCAGGCGAAGCAAGAAATCGGCGTAGATCTTGGCGGGTTCGAGCTCCAGCACGGCCGGGAAATAGCGTTTTAAAACTGCCTTCAGCTCATTTCCGGCGGCCGTGCGCTGGTCCACTAAGCGGCGTCGATCCTCGGTCAATGCACCAAGTTCACGCGTGATCGGTTCGTCGCGACGCAGCGGTTTGAGTTGCTGGCGATAGTGCTGCAAGAAATCGGCGAGCAGCTTCGCGTCCGACGGGTCATTCTTGCCACCACCATGAGCGAACGCCTTCCGATAATTCGCCAGCGCTGCTGGGTTGATGGGGTAAATCATGACGTCCTCGTAATTGACCAACGCGTTTATCAGCGGCCCCTTGCTCGTTTCGATCGCGACGGCAAAAGTGCAACCGGGAAAACGCTTCCGCCACCCTTCCAGAAGTTGCTCGATTTCCTCCGGATCTTGCTTAAAACTACCGGTGACGGGTCTGTTGCCATCGACTTGTAAATGGAATACGTGATCCTGATTGGCCCAGTCGATGCCGACAATGATTAAGTTTTCCATGGTCATGATTTTGAAACTTGGATAAGGGTTGGGAAGGACAAAAACTGGCCGATAAATCACGCGATCGAAGTGCTTATGGATGGTCTTCAGTAAACTGAGGCGTCATCTGAGGATTCGTAGAACGTGATTAAAACGGACCGCTGCGAAGGTCTCCGTTAAGTCGTCTAAGGGCGTAGGGCCCGTTGCGGCAGCGGCGATAGATTCGTCAGCGGTCCGTCGGTCAGTACTTAACAAGTTACTTCGGGGAGGTTGAAAAATCCGCCCGCACGCGTTAAGCTTTTTTGCTTGTTCTTCGTTTTGAGCTGCCCAGGGGCTCCCACTACGAACAAGCAAGCTTTACGGTGTGCGGGTGTGACCATAAGCGGAAATGGCGTTCCGATTGTTTTCTGGAATCAAGATCACTCGCGCCATTTCCGCCCGCTGATCGCCAGCGTTCGTCGATGGTAGGATGACACGATGGACAGCGTATACATCGAAACGTCAATTGTGAGCTACGCCACAGCCTGGCCGAGCCGCGACAT
>CAZHTX010000768.1:0-1860 GCA_964535475.1 uncultured Pirellulaceae bacterium | reverse complement strand
GGCCAAACGGCTAACAAACCGTTAGCCGTTTTGGCG
The DNA here is from genome assembly GCA_964535475.1 of uncultured Pirellulaceae bacterium. GTDB lineage: Bacteria > Planctomycetota > Planctomycetia > Pirellulales > Pirellulaceae > Laterigemmans. The sequence goes on along the minus strand of CAZHTX010000768.1, from coordinate 1,824 downwards.
CTAGCCACCGTTTGGTTGCTCATGAGTAATACGCTGACTTAAACGCTTGCGCCCGCACTTCGCCGGATAAACTACTGCTCCTCGGCCGCGATTACGGGAGCTTGCTGGTCGGCGAACGGCAGCGCCGTGGGGGCGACTCGCACCGGCGTGGTGATTCGCATCGGAGTGCTGGCTCCGATGTCAAAGGTGAATTCCAGAAAAGCGGCTCGCCACCCCTGCTCGGGAAGCTCGATCTCGACGCGATAGTTACCTTCCGCATCCGCCTCCACCGGGCTTTGCTGATAAGCGCGTCCAATCGTGTCGACACGGAAGTCGCGAGTCTTCAAATTCGTCGCTTGCCACAGCACCACTTGACTGGGCGTCTGATCGGCGCGGGCCACCATGGTTTGATCGTCAATGAATTCCCAAGTCACTTGAGGCCGTGGCAAATCGTAAGCAATCGACTGGGTGAACGAGGCCAAAGTTTCCAGCGCGTTAGTGCCTCGCAAAGAATGCTCCGAGTTGGGCACGTAGCAAAGCTGTTTGTCACCTTCCAAAGCGGCAAAGTAAAACTGCGAGGAATCGGGCAGAAAGAATTGATCGCCCGTCGCGTTGATAATGCACTTGGGCATCGTCAGCCGATCGCGATAAGCAAACGGATCAACGATCTGCAACAGCGCCCGCTGCTCTGGCTGAAAACGGCGGTGGGGGATTTGATGATAAACATAATCATTAATGGCGGGAGCCCAAAAACCGTAAGCCGAGTAATGATGCTGCATGGAAACATTAACGTTCAACACATCAATCACAATTGGCGCTATCGCCGCCACGCGCTTATCCATGGCACCGGTCAACCAAGTGGTCCAGCCTCGTTTCGAAGCTCCGGAAACAACAAAGTCCTTGATCGGAACTTCACCACCTTGTTCGCTGGCGAGAAACTCTTGCACCGCATCCATCGCCCGCACCGCCGACTTGGTCATGGGCAGCTGGGCCGGCCAAGTATCATCGCCCGTTTTCAAATATTGATCCCAGGTGTAGCCTATCAAGTCATCCTCGACGCGGTTGACGCCATCGCCATGAAAGATCAACGGCTGGTTGGGTACCATCTTCAGTTCCGCGATCACCACACCGGCGGCTTGCGCGACCATCATCAATTCGCCCGGCGCGCTGCCCGGAGCATCGCGGCCGTTAGCGCCGCCGGTGATAAACAACATCGCCGTATCGGAGGTCGCCGTGTCGGGTTTGACGATCGTTAGCCAATGTTGCCAAGTGACCCGATTCACCTCATCGGCTTGACGCCAAGTCTGTGAGACGAAGTCGAGGACCGAGACGTCACAGTTGGCTTGCCGCTGACGCGACTTGAGTTCCCAGCGATAACTGTCGTCAGGCTGCTGAACATATTTATCCAGCGCTGTCGGTGCGAGGTTGACTTCGGTCGGCTGAATCGTGCTCAGCGTCTCGGTGGCCGAGCTTTGGGCCAAGCAATCTGCTGGTTCTCCAAGCAGGGCACGGCCAACGGAAAACATCATCAACCCTAAAATTACCAAACGGACACGCATCGATGGCACCTGTGTGTGAAAAGAGTGTTAAGACGGGGGATCTGTGAGTGAGAATCAGAATGTAAGCGAACGCGAGTCGATACGCAAAACAAATCCACCGGAAGTAGCGATCAGTCGTGCTCTCATTGTAAAGCGATTGTCCTCAATCGCTTGCGCGGGTATATGGTTTATAGACGATTCGGAGGAAGGACCGGCCAGCGCTGGTGTATAGCCTTTAGGCGATTCAGGAGGCAAAACTGGCCGGCTGAAGCCGGGACACCAGCGCATGCTGGTGTATAGCCTTTAG
>CAZHTX010000767.1:0-1871 GCA_964535475.1 uncultured Pirellulaceae bacterium | reverse complement strand
CTCTTAATCCGTGGGTCCAAGGTTCGAGCCCTTGCGGGGGTACTCATTACCCACTCCTGAAGCATTGCATGCCTTCAGGAGTGGGTTTTTTTGTTGATTTTGCGTAACGCTTGACTGCCGAAAATGGTGGTCCCAATCGTGCGGTTCCTGTTTTCGAGTGGGCTTTGTGCTGGAGAGGCTCGATTAATCAATTTTTCCGTGTCCACCGACTGACGCGACAAGAAAAGCTTGCGGGCTGTGAACGATTCGGGATCGGCAACCAACATCGTTGTACAACCAAGCAGCGACCACGATCACCAACAGAGGATACCACCAGCCTATGTGGGCGGAAGTCAAGATGCGGAAGAACGACAGATTGTCGATGTAAAAGTAGGAGCAAAACACGACCGCGACAAACAGGGCGAATGAAAAGAGAACCAGCGGCTTGCGGATTGAAACAGGAGACTTGATTACCAAGAACATCGCCACGCAGGCTGCGAACGTGTTCGTGCCAGAAAAGATGCGTAGATCCAAAATAAGAGCAGTGAGCGTGTCATTGTAGAACGTTCGGATCGCATCTTTGGCATCGGCAGCTTTCTGGACAATCGCACCGAGGTTTTCCTGCGGATTGCGAGTTCGCTTACCCGTTAAATCTGAAACGTAGCTGGTTGGATCGTTGCGATACGTCTCGATCTCTGCGCGAACTAATTTGATCTCATCGTTTGAGACCAGCTTCGCGACGAGGGGCACATCGAGCGCCCTTTCGACTGTGTCGATTATGGGGCCAGATTGCTGAAGGGTCTTTTCGGTAACGAAGTTTCGGGCGATCGACTCGAGGTGCGACCGGGCAAGGAATGTGTATGTGAAGAACGCCAAGAATAGCACGGCAGAGACAGCGTTCAGTGCAAGTGTCGGTTTCCGCATGCTCTTTGCCACATTACGTTGTTGGTATTCACGCCGTTCCGGGACGAGAGTCATTATGCAAACCAAAGTCGCCACTGGAACACGCGAGCAATGCGTGGTTTTATTCGTCACCTGAGTCGATGGTATGACCACCACCTAGTGTTAATTTCGCTCTCTCGAAGCCGACTCTTCCATTGATTCGCGTTGGAATCGCTGTTGATCGTTCACGCGATTTTTGCAATCGCGACAACGCACAGCTTTGCCATCCTCGCGCACTCGCATTAGTGGAGATTAGCGGCGATTCGTGTTCCTTCCTGCATTCCGAGATAGGGAACACTAATCGGCGCTAATCGACACTAATCATCGATCCCTGGCGGTTTGTCCGTTGCAGTGGACCGCCATGTCGATTATTCGGAACTTATCAATCTATTACGAGGTGTGGAGTTGATAGTAAAAAAGAGAGCCGCCTTGGCCGGCAAAAATAGAGCCGCGGGGGGGCATAGCGTGCTACTCGCCAGGTAGAAATTGCAGCGAGCGTGCTTGGTTCAACGGCTTTGTCACTCGGGCGGCAAAGTCGCTCTGCTCGGCTAGTTTGGCGACTTCGTCAGCTTGCTGCGACGATTCACAAAAAGCGAACACGGCCGGCCCCCACGAACTTTGGCCAATACCTTGCACTCCCTCGGCGCGGAGGCGACGGATGAAGTTGGCTGTCTGCGGTCCCTGATAAGGTCCACCCTGCACCGCGGCAAAGAATCCGCCGCTGGTCAAGTTGTACTGAAACACCGCGTCCGAAAAACGCTCGAAGTCGGAAGCCTGCAGCGCTGGTAATAGTTGACCTTCCAAAATCGATTTTAAGCCCCCGCGGACCACCGAATTGGGTCGCTTTAACTTGGCAAATCTGGCTTTCTCTTCGCCGCCGGAAATTCGCACCGCAGGATGCTTGGCTGCAAACAACACGACTCGCCAACTCTCTGGCACTAAAGCATGGC
>CAZHTX010000766.1:0-1875 GCA_964535475.1 uncultured Pirellulaceae bacterium | reverse complement strand
GGTGAAGTGTCTTCGCTGCCGGGACCTGCGGAAGTGCTGGTCGCGTTTTCGGCGGCAGCATCGCTGGCTGGCAATGGCGGCAAGTTCAGGGGCGAGCCGAAATCGTCTGCGGGAGCTTCATTGCTGGGAGCTTCTGCAGCAGTCTGTGCCGAGCCTGCTGATGGTCCCTCATCGAGAGACGGCAGCGAGAGCGATTCGATGTTGTAATCGCCACCGGGCGGAGATGCCGGTTCGGCATAACGGGGAGCACTGGAGGGGGCGTTGCCAGTTTCCTCAGGCGTTTGGTTGGGAGAACTGAGCGCGGGGATGCTGGGGGAGTCGAGTTGGCTCAAGCCGGGTGACTCGAACCCCGTCTGCGGTTGTTCCTCCGCGGTTGCACCGGTACTCGGCAATGTGGGAGGCAATGTGGGAGGCAATGTGGGAGGCAATATCGGAGGCGCGTCGGCAGGTGGTTCGCTGGCCGGATCGGGTTCAACCGGAGTTTGCAGCGTTGCCAAACGGACTCCCGAATCATAGTTCCCAGATTCATAGTTTCCTGAATCGTAATTCCCCGAGGCATAATTCTGATTCGGGCCCCCCGTGCTCAACGGGTCGTTGCCCCGGACGACATGCTGGTCACCGTTAATATCGGGGGGCAGTGGGAAATCACCAAGTGCCGGCAGGGGAGCCGGACCGCTAGCGTTCAAGCTGGGATCGTCGGCCAATCCATCCATTCTGGACCAATCGTCAGCAAACTCGGGCGAGTCGTTAGAACGAGTTTGGTAGATCGCTAATCCACCGAGGCAGATTACGACGAGTCCTGCCGTAAGGCGAAGGCCGAAGCGATTCATGCTGTTCGCATCCTTGTCTGAGCCATCAAATGGGCCATCCAAGGCCCGTCGAGATAAGTCTTTAGCAAATCCGCGAATTTTTTCAAATAGCGAAGTTCCCAAAACCACATGAAAGCGGCTTGCGTATTTCCATCAGCGGGGCACCGCGGCCAACGAAAACCTCATCCGCGACAACTATGCTGGGCTCTGAAATGGTAGATTTGAGCATTGGCCGAGTCGCCATCGGGAGAGATACACGCGCTGCGAGTGATCGGCATTGAGCATGTCAGGAGAACCCTTCCGAGAAACCGGCGCCGACTCGACTTCCCGCAGAGATGGCCGTGTGAGTCAGCCTCATCATCATTTACCGAGACTCTCCCCGGCGGGAATTCGTGCTGGATATGTCCGTCAATGTTGGTTGATCGTCGGCTGGAGTTGGCCCGCCTTGGGGGCCGCGTTGATGGCCGGTGGTTGGTGGTTGCGAGATCGACCCGGCAACCAAGATTTGCTCGCCCTGGCCGCTTGCATCTTCGGCATCGCGACGCTGGGAACGGCGATTCAAGGAGCCATTTATTGGATCTTGACGCCTGGGTGCCAACGTAGTCGGCCTGGCGGGGCAATCGTTCCCGCAATCATCTTCACAGTCTTTGGCGTCCGTGAACCGCTCGAACCGCTGCGACAGATCGGTGCTGGCCAGCGTTGGATGCAACTGGTGCTGGGGCCGTTGATACTTTTCAAAATCGCCATCGTCTTCGCGATGTTGGAATTGATCCGTGGCAGTTTGACAGGCGGCGCGGTGGAGGGCAGTCTGTTGAGGAGCGGCGCATTCGGTAACAGCGGGTTTTCACCGCAACGACCGCTTTGGATCGCCACTTGGGTTTGGATGATCCAAGCAACGATTTCTCTCACTCCTTTGCCGGGTACGCTGGGACGCGGTTTTCTACACGCCTCGTTAGCTTTGGTGATCGCCCCGCGAAATTTACGCCGCCGGGATCAATTAGTGCGGCAGGTCGAGGGGAGTCTGGCGTTCGCCAAGTTTCTGACCGAGTCGGTCGATGCGCGCGTG
>CAZHTX010000765.1:0-1885 GCA_964535475.1 uncultured Pirellulaceae bacterium | reverse complement strand
GTAGCCTTTAGGCGATCCGGAGGCAAAACCGGCCGGCTAAAGCCGGGACACCAGCCCAACGCCTTACATTGGCTTTGGGCCTTCAGCGAGCACAAAACCAAAGCGCGTGAGGTATTCGGCTGTTTCATTGGTGAAGTCGCCACCGCCGGGCTGAAAACGAAATTTGTCGATCGACGGCGGTTCCACCAACGTGCTGTCGTAAATCTCGAGCATGCTGATTAATCGTCCATCCGCGCGGCTCCAATACTCAATCCGCAGCGGAAGCGGAGCTGACAAACTGTCTTCGGGAACAGCGATCACAACGTGCTGGGGAACCAGATCGGGAAAAGTGCCACCCGCTTCGGCGGTCAACGTGTCGCGGACTTCCTTGCGCAAAGACCCTTTGATGATCAACATCGACCGGTCTTCAATATGTCCTTTGGATAGCCCCAACTGAAACTGAGAACGAATCTGATCGAGGATCTCGGCTAAGCCACCGACCAGGAACCAAGCCGGTACGTCATTGCCCGCCAAGCTATCAGCGGCTGGCTGGCCAGGCGCGGCAGACTGGTCGGCATACAGCGGATAGGGGCTGGCTGGCCCGGTGGTGGCGAGCAATTCACGAAGTCGACTGACGTCGACTCGTCGCACGCGGACTTCGCCAGCCAGTTCTTCGCGAGTCCAAGCGAGTCGCCCGTCGCAGGTCTGTTGCCAGCGACCTTTACCGTCGGCGATCGGCACCTCCAGCTCCATCCGCATCCAGCCTTTGCCGCCGCCCGACTGCAAATAGCGACCGACTTCGACCACGTGCTCTCCGGCCGCCCAGGCTCGCACCCGCAACTTGGCCTCGAAGGCGGGTCCGTAAGCCAAGTGTTCGAGCATCGAGCCGACCAACAAGCGGGCAGCCTGTTGGCTGCGCGCCGTTGGCTCGGGGCGCGATGGCGCACTTGCGTCCACTGAGTTAGCGGGCTGTTGTGCGACCGGATCGGTGGAGTTTGCCGGGCGGAGGAGAAAAAAGCTGGCAAGAAAGATTACGGTCCCCAGGAGGGTCCAGCGAAGGCTCATTTTTGGCGAGAAAGTCGATAAAACAGGGATCATGAGGCGAGCCAGGTAGGGCGGATACCGGTGGTGTGGATTCTTGCTCATGCGCCGGTTGTGTCGGTTTTTCCAAAGATTTGCCTTTCAACTTGCCGATGGTCACTTCGGCGATGTTGATTTCAGCCACGCTTGGAGCGGGGCGGATTCTAGGGACGTGCAGCCATTCGGTCTACGCCGAAATGGCCAAGTCCCGTCGCCACCGATCGAATTTTTTGCATCGGGCAAGCCAACGCACAGCTGCCATGATGGCTGCGACAATAGGGGGAACGGATGACAATGCGATTGACCTCAAAGCTGCTTTGTGTCGCGGCAACGGTCATGGCTACCGGATGCGCGCCGGTTCGCCACAACCTGCCGCCAGAACAACGAATGATGGAACCGGGCCCTGGAGTGGGTGGACCTGGACCTGGAGTTCTCGACGCGCCAGCCTACGCTCCCAATTTAATGGGTGGCGGAATGGGCATGGGAATGGGAATGGACCCTGGGATGATGATGCCCTCGGCACCTCCCACAGTGCAAGTCACATTTGCCAGACCCGAATCAATGATGATTCGCTACAACGCGACTGGCTCCGGCCAGTTTGACAGTGAGCCGTTGGTGGCGCCCGCTCGCCTCAACTTCCCACAAGGCGGTTTGTTCCGTCTCAAGGTAACCGACGTCGTCGGACGTGAAGGTGTGGAACTGTATCCCACGCTGGAACTGGCTTTGGCCACTCCTCGCACCGGAGCCTACTTGGCTCACAATTCGATTCCGGTTCAGTTTACTGAAGAGGATTTCGATCAAGTGCTGACGGGTAACTTCGTCACCA
>CAZHTX010000764.1:0-1890 GCA_964535475.1 uncultured Pirellulaceae bacterium | reverse complement strand
CCTGCTCGATTGAGCGACGCTTACCCACCATCTCAGCGGGGCACTGCTAAAATTTCGAGTAGAATACTGGCGGAACCCCATTGAGCAAATCCTGCACCGCACGTTATATTCCGGGGTTCATAGTGGTACGTAGCCAACAAGTTGCTGGCCGTCCAGTTCCCGTTTTGATAGTTTCGCGTAGGAGTCTGCGATATGCCCCGGTTGTTGGGCGTTGACATCCCGAACGATAAGCAAATCCAGTACTCGTTGACCTACCTCTACGGTGTTGGCCTGCATTCGGCTCGTGAAGTTTGCGAAAAACTGAAGATTGATCCCTCGCGTCCGGCAAGTGATTTGACGGAGGAGGAGGTCAGCCGCTTGGCGGCGACTTTGGAAACCGACTATTTGGTCGAGGGTCCACTGCGTCGTCAGTTAACGCAAAATATAAGTCGTTTGCGGGAGATCAAGTCCTACCGTGGGATGCGTCACCGTAACAGTCTGCCGGTGCGTGGTCAGCGGACAAAGACGAATGCGAGAACTCGTAAGGGTCCGCGAAAGACTGTTGCAGGCAAGAAGGGCGTGAAGGACTTGCGTTAAATGGTGGGTGTTGGCGATTGGTTCGCCGCATCACGGCTTTGGCGATCGCTGGGGCTGGCATCATTTTCGCCCGGCATCATGCTGTCGACAGAACATGCGACCTGCTGGCGGCTTTGCCGGCGGGATCGACCAAGAGGGTGCGGGGTCGGCCGGATGGTGGCCGTTTTCCGCTGGATATTCGGCTTTTTTGAGCTTCCAATTACTAAATGTGGAGAGCCATCCCGGTGGCCAAATCGAACAAACGTAAGAAAGTCCGTCGCAACGTGAATGCGGGTATTGCTTATATTCACGCGACGTTCAACAACACCACGGTTACGATCACGGACACCAAGGGCGATACCTTGTGCTGGGCCAGTGCTGGTACCTGTGGTTTTAAGGGGAGTCGTAAAAGCACTCCGTTCGCCGGTCAGTGTGCCGCTCAACAAGCGGCTGAGAAGGCGACAAAGTTCGGCATGCGAGACGTGGACGTGCGGGTCAAGGGGCCTGGGTCGGGTCGCGAATCGGCAATCACTTCGCTGCAAGCAGCCGGGCTGAATGTCAAGCTGATCGAAGATATCACCCCCATTCCACACAACGGTTGTCGCCCACGGAAAAAGCGTCGCGTGTAATCGCTTCGACATCTTTGTTTCCCTGGCGTTCAATCTATTTTTTACATCCCCGCAGCAGAGGTTGCGTGAGCTATGCATGTCCGATGGCGCGGTATGGAGTTGCCGAGCAGCGTTGAAGTTGATCGCAATACGCTGACGGCAACCTACGGCAAATTTATCGCTGAACCCTTCGAAAGAGGTTTCGGTAACAGCGTTGGCAATAGCCTGCGTCGAGTGCTGCTATCCAGCCTCGAGGGTAGCGCGGTCACGCAGATCAAAGTGCGTGGCGCTCAACACGAATTCACCACCATCCCGGGCGTCCTCGAGGACGTGACCGATGTGGTGCTGAACGTGAAAAGCTTGGTGGTTCGCAGCCACAGCGACGCCACCCGCGTGATCACGGTGGAAACTGACAAAGCGGGTGTCATCACCGGAGCCGATGTCGAGACCGATGCCGACGTCGAAGTCTTGAATAAAGACCACGTGCTGGCGACGATCACCGATGACGTCCCCTTCATGATGGAGATGGTGGTCGAGAGCGGGCGCGGTTATGTGCCAGCGACAGAGCACAGCACTGGAGACCATGAAATTGGGATTATCCCCATCGATGCGGTCTTCAGCCCGATCACCCGCGTGCGTTACGAAATTGAAGAAACTCGGGTCGGTCAAAAGACCAACTACGATAAACTGACTTTGGAAATTTGGACCGACGGTTCGATCAATCCCG
>CAZHTX010000763.1:0-1899 GCA_964535475.1 uncultured Pirellulaceae bacterium | reverse complement strand
CGACGGCCAAGTATTGAATTAGCTTGAGTCCACACTTGAACCGCATCCAAGGCTCATCGGCTGGCAGCGGCATGAGGCCGATGTCCATTTCGCGGATATCGGCGACTTCGGTGGCTGGGTTCCAATGGCGAAATTCGACATCCACGCCGCTCAAATCAAGGTCCTCCAGGCGGTTGGGTTGGGGGGCAACGACCAGCAGGCGAAAGGGAATTTGGCTGGCGATTTGCCGAAGAGCCGATTGGCAAACCGCAAGGAAGGCAACATTCCCGGTGGTGCCAATCCAGCCAACAGTCGGTCGTTCGGCTGGCAGCGCGAGTTGTCGGGCTGGATAGTCGGCCAGACGCACGCAGGTGGGGATCAAACGCACGTCGGGGCATAAGGGGCGGAGGACCTCAGCTAAGTCCTGGTTGCCAGCGATTGCCACGTCGCACATGGAGGCCACGGCGCGGAATTTTTCGGGGTGCAGCAGATGGATTCCGTCGTCCACGTCGAGCACCAAACGTCCGCTGGCACGCCGTAAGCTACTTTCGATCTGCCAAGTGTTATCGTCGAACACCTCCCGCTCGATTACGATTGTATCGTAGTGGCGAAGCCGGGCGAGTAAGCTGTGCCAGCGGCGGACGGAGCGTTTCAGCAACTGGCTTGCTCGCCAGCCTATGGTGGGGAAATAGTCGTATTTCTGGGGAAAGCTGAACGCCACGTCGCAACGATGCCCCATTTTTCGCAATCCGGGCAAATACGGCAGAATGCGAAAGCGTGTGGAGGGAACCGATTTTCCCGAAGCAATAAAAAGAAATCGCATGAAGCATACCTAAGGAGACATTATGCGGGCAATTGTAACGGGTGTTGCCGGATTTATCGGCTCCCATGTCGCGGACCATTTGTTGGCTCGCGAATGGCAAGTCGTGGGCATTGATGATTTATCAGGTGGGGTGTTGGAAAACGTGCCGACGGAGGTCGATTTTCGCCAATTGAGCTGTCTGCAGTCGCTCGATGACCTGCTGGCTGAAACGCAACCCCAAGCTGTTTTTCACTTGGCAGCGTATGCCGCCGAAGGACTCAGCCATCACATTCCGCTGTTTAACTATCACAACAACGTGATTGCCACGGTGAACCTGTTGGCCGCCGCGCAACGTGCCCAGGTCGAGCATTTTGTCTTTACCTCTTCGATCGCCGCTTACGGTCATCCACCCGGCGCCGCCCCTTTTCAAGAATCGGATCCCTGCGTGCCCTGTGATCCTTATGGCATCGCCAAGCTGGCGTGTGAGCAGCAGATCCGGGCGGCGGCGGACTATTTTGGTGGGCCGCGGTATACGATCTTTCGGCCTCATAATGTGTATGGCCCGCGGCAAAACGTGGCAGATCCTTATCGCAACGTGGTGGGGATTTTTATTCGTTCGGCGTTGCAGGGTGAGCCGTTGCCAATGTTTGGTGATGGCAACCAGAGTCGTTGTTTTTCCTACATCGACCCCGTTGCCCGGGCGATTGCCGAAAGTGTGATCACGCCAGCCGCCTTCAATCAAACGTTTAACGTGGGAGGCGATGAAGCGACCAGCGTCAAAGAGTTGGCCGCAGCGGTTGCCGAGGCGGTCGGGGTGGAACTGCAAATCCGCAGCTTGGAGCCGAGGTCCGAAGTGCAACACGCCCACGCCGGGCACCAGTGGGCGCGGCAGGTGTTTCCCAAAGTCTTTGCGCATCCACCGTCGCTGGCCGAGGGTTTAGCAAAAACGGTGGCTTATGTTCGTCAGCGGCCCATTCCCTCCGCGACCCCTTGCCCGGCCGAGATTGAATTGCCGGAACGTTTGCCCGCCAGTTGGCGCTAGCCATCGTTAGCGGTTTTGGCACTAGCCACCGTTCGGTTGGGCGCGATCGGATTCGGTTAGCGGTTTTGGCGCTAGC
>CAZHTX010000762.1:0-1915 GCA_964535475.1 uncultured Pirellulaceae bacterium | reverse complement strand
GCCGGCGGGCGTGGTCATTTCGGAAATCAGCAACTGCAGGCGAGTCAGATCGAGCTCCAGTGAACGCGGCGCGGTTTGGGGACGATCGCCGTAGTAGTCAGCCAGCCAGCGGCGGACCAGATCACGGTTGCCAAGTTGCAATTCGGCTCGCAACCACTCGGCAACGGTGGCTGCATCGGCAACGCCTTCGCGCACCGGCGGAGCCAGCAAAGCAGCCGCTTGCCGTGGTTCGCCGGACAACCGCGTGGCGCGGGCTAGCATTCGCACCACTTCCATTCGTTGTGCGAAATCAGCGGGCAACGATTCCAACATGCGACGCGCAGCCCGCGTGGCATCGGTGGCTGCCGCTAACGCATCGACCGAACCCTCCGCAAAAGTTTCGCTCTGCAGCAACAGGCCAGCGGTTATGCGTCGCCGCGTTGTCCTTTGCAATTGCAGTAGATCGTTGGCGTGGGCCAAACTGTTGTCGTCGAGATCGGCTCGCAGCCGGGGAGCCAGTGGCATGAATTCATCGAGTTTCGCTTCTAATGCGCGGAGGTCCGTTAAGGTGCTGCGAAGTCCGGCGGCAAAGCGTTCACGCAGTTGTTGATCGGCAGGATTGGCTAACAACAGCAGCGACCTCAGCTCGGCTTGGGATAAACCCACCAATAGCCGTTGCAGCTCCAGCCAGGGAGCTGCGGGTTGATCCTCATAACCTCTCAAGGCGGTCTGCAGAGGTTGCACAGCCAGTGCCCATTGAGCGTCGGTCTCGTCAGCGGAGCTGCGTAATTTGGCCACCGTGACGGCCGACATTCGCATCGCCCAGACGGCGCCGTCGAGCGTGCCGGGTGCCGCCGTTTTCAGCTCCCGCTGGCAAATGATTTCTGCATCATCCAAGTACCCAGCCAGTAAACAGGCCTCGATCAAATCGGCTTGACGATCAGTCGTTTTGCGGCCCGGAGCTTGTCCTGCGGGTGCCTGGCCAATGGCGGGCAGCATGGGGACCGTCGTCAAAAGCCCAACTGCGCAGCCGAGCAGCAACAGAACTCTCGCTCGCGGGCCGAGAAAATTGACGGCGCTAAGCGGGCGACAAGCGAGCTGGATCAGCCAGGAGTTACACGGCACGGGTTATTCCTCCGCGGCGAAAAGTACCCGCGTCAAACCCGCGGCGCGGGCCAAGTCATAAATATCGATGACGGTCCCCAGTGGGATCGCGGGATCGGGATCAACGACCACTGGCGGTTGGGCCCCCAGACTGACAATTTCCCGCAAACGTTGCCGCAATGTTGTTACGTCAGCGATGGGGTTGCCGTTCAGAGTCAGCTGGGGTGCTGCGGCGGAACCGGCGATGGTGATCACTAATTCGTCAAAGGCTTCGGGTGGAGGGGCGGTCGATGGCTGGTCGCTGAGCCCCGCCGGCGGTTCGGCCAAAGAGCTGGGAAGGTCAAACTCGGGTAGCTCGAAACTGCTGGTCCAAAGAAAAAACACCAGCAGCAAAAACACGACGTCGATCATGGGAGTCATTTTTAACTCCAGAGAGCCGCTTCGATTATGGCTGGGCAATCGCATTAAAGTCCACCTCGCGATTCGGCTGTCCCGCTGGGCTGGTAAACGGCGATCGAAACGTTTGGCAAACCCACTTTGGCGGCCGCTCGTAAAACGGGCTCCAAACGGTCGTAGGGAGCAGCCCGTGCCGCACGCACTCGCACCATCGCGCCCGACCCTTGACGTTGCTGATAGCGACTCAACGCGGCGGTCAATCCGGGCACGTCAACTTGTTGAGCGGCGACTCGCCAAGAGCCGTCCTGCAGAATATTTACGGTCAGTGCCGAAGCTTCTAGATCGAGGGGTTGGTGACAGATCGCTTCGGGAAGTTCCAAGGGGATTTGTCATTCCTGACGGGCCAAATGACTGCTGACCAAAAACAATATGATCA
>CAZHTX010000761.1:0-1915 GCA_964535475.1 uncultured Pirellulaceae bacterium | reverse complement strand
CTTCAGCAGCGGTTGGCGTGATAAGCGATCGAGCAGGGGGCACAATTTATCCTCGTTTTGCGCGAGCGGAACCCAACCGACGACACCCCAGATCTGCTTGTGCTCGGCGGCCAGTTCTAACAACCACTGAGTCTCCTCGACCGACTGCCGCGCCTGCACCGAAATCACCCCCTCAACGCCACTTTGCGTGAGCTCTGGCTGCAGCGATGCCATGGTGAAGTCGCGTTTTAACGTGGACATCGAGTCATCGATCCAAGCGTACTCCTTGGTATCAAAATTCCAAAAATGGTGATGACTATCAATTCGCATCGCGACGACGGGGGTTTTGAGAGAAGAGGACAGCGACGGTTAGGCCGCTTTGTTGCTAAGAGCATATTGGTGGAGTAGCGTGATGACCAGTTGTGTTGCCGGCACCAAAGAATCGAGATCGACCCATTCATCGGGCGAATGCAGACAATCGCCCCCCGGCCCAAAGGTGTCGACGTTAATCAAACCGGCCGCCGCCAACTTACTGCCGTCACATGATCCCCCCGTGTCACGCCATTTAATTTCCCGACCCAAAGCGTGGGCCGCCGACTCAATCCGAGCTCGCAGCGCGTCATAGGCTGGTGTGATCACCTTGGGAGGAGATTGAAAACCGCCGGAAAGTTCCACTTGATAATCGCTGTCCGCATGATGCCTGCTGATGATTTCTTCGATTTGGTGTTGCAGGGAGCGCTGCGCGTCGGCGTCGACAACGCGGGCGTTGAAACGTCCCACGGCCAAATCGGGAACCCGATTCAGCGCCGATCCACCCCGTACCCGAGCCACGTTAACGGTCGTCCCCGTGGCATCGCTGCCGCCAGTTTGCAGAGCGGTTGTTCCACAGTTCAAACCATCTATCTCGGCCAGAATCTGACACAATTTGACCACCGCGTTGCGACCGGCCGACGGATTACGACCGGCATGGGCGGAACGGCCCCGCACCACAATCGTCATGTTTCCCGAACCTTTACGAGCCGCCACGAACGACCCATCGGGCAACGTTGGTTCAAAAAGCATACCAAACTGGAAATGAGCCGCCTGCTCGCGCATCCAAGCAGTGGTTGCCGGCGAACCGATCTCCTCATCCGGATTAGCCACAGCCGTCCACCCAATCCCCTCGTCCAGTTCAAAGCGACGAGCCGCCGCCAGGGCTTCGAGCATTACCAACAAGCCACCTTTGGCATCGGCCACACCGGGCCCAACCAGCCGATCGGGAGCAACGAGGCTGGTTTTTTGCGGCTGGGAATCCGCCGGATAGACCGTGTCGTAATGGATCATCAATAACACTCGCCGGGAGGCTTCCATGTCATGATCCCAGCGAATTAGGTCACCCGAATGCTGCTGATAAGAAACTCCATCGTCCCCCACCGTGGTGAAGGGGGGTGTTTTGGAACGCCGTGGTCCGCCGCCCAGCTGCTGATAGTCTTGGCACAGCAGGTCGGCCATCTCGGCCAACCCGATCAATTGATCCGATCCGCTGTTCTGATCGCACCACGTCTGCAACCGCCGCACCATGGCGTCACGCCGAGATTCCAAATACCGCAGTGCGGCGTCCAGCTTTGACATCTGTTCGCTACTCCCAAACATCCGTTACCAGCGACTCCGCCAAAGCATGTCAGGCCAGCTTTTGCCGCTACATGGTCAACAGATTATTAATCATCGTGATCGCTGCCGGTCCCACCAATACCACAAAGATACCGGGGAAGATGAATAGGACCAGCGGGAAGATCAATTTAACCGCTGTTTTCGCCGCTTTTTCTTCCGCGATCTGCCGGCGAGCGATTCGCATCGAGTCACTTTGCACTCGCAAGGCTTGACCGATCGAGCTACCGAAGCGGTCCGCTTGGATCAGGATCGATGCAAGTTGCTTCAGATCATCCACACCGCTGCG
>CAZHTX010000760.1:0-1916 GCA_964535475.1 uncultured Pirellulaceae bacterium | reverse complement strand
CGGACCCAGCAACCGAAACAGACCCGGCTAACACGGCGGCTGACCCGACAGCCAATTAGTTTCCAGTCGTCCGCGCACCGATCGCTTCGCACCGGAAAATACCTGAGCGAGCTAACTCCTACTCGCCGATCATTCCCGCCTCGCCCTCAACAGCTAACTTTTCAATCCGCCCAGCGTCCTCCACCAAGGTGGCCACTCCCATGCCGGCGGGGAAATCAACATTGCCCAAGTAAACGATTCCTCGTCCTTCGACACGCAGCTGTGCCTGACCATTTTGGTCCGCCAAGGTTGCTCCGATCGTGGCTTGACTGGCACCGGCGACGGTAATCCCGGCTCGCCCGTTTTGTCGGCTGCTGACATCGATGATCCCGATCTCCTCGCAGCGATCGTGAATGTTAATCCCATCGAGGCGATAACCTCGCACGACCAAGTCGCGAATCATCACGTGATGCACGTCGTACAGCGTCAGCCCCGTGGTTTGCTCGGTGACCGTTAAGGCATAGTCCGCCGGCCCCATGTTTTCAGCCGTCTTTAAATACATGCGTGGCCCGATGCGCGTCCAAGCCAGCGGGTCAAGCTTTGACAAGTCTCCATCGGTAACCGCTTGCCGATTCAACCCGCGACCATCCACGGCGAACAATCCATAACCGGCCGGCGAACGCAACAATTCCCAGACATCGTTCCCTTGATAACGCCAGCGATTCGCCGCGGGTGTCACCGAGCCATCGAGGGTGGCCCCGTTGCCAACAATTTCAAACGGACGCGCTGGACTTCCGCTATGCTTCCAACCCATCAGGGAAACACACTCGCGATAAGGTTCGCCAGTGTTGGTGAGGATGATGCGGTCACCCGGCAAGGCTGCCAACAGCGCGCGGTTGATCGTCCGGTAAGGCCCGCTGGTGATTGGCCCAGCGATTTGCCCTCGGTCATTCTGTGCATCACTGCCGGCCACATTGTCGACGATCAAGTCACGCGCCGTGCTGACCGCAGACAAGCCGGCGAGATTGCATAACGCGGCGAGAGAGAGCGTGATTATCGTGAGACGCAGTGACATAGGAGGTATCCCGAACTCGAATAAAGTTGGCTTTGGTAAGCTGCATGCGTGCCAATTCGTTATCGTTCTCCATCGGCGGCCAGCAACCATCTCGTTGGAAAAATCCCTGACTCCTCCCAATCAAACGATCTTACCAGTTATCTTAATTGCCACAGTGCTGAGCATTGAACGGAAAATCCACGTGGGTAATCGGTGTGATTCCCGCGCTCCGGTGCTGGCAACATTATGATTTGGCGGAGTGACTCAGCGGAGCGACTCATTTGAATATTTGGCTATTGTTGATTTTGGCCGTTGCCACCGTTTTGGTTGGCATTCTGTGGTTGCGGCTACACCCCTTCCTGGCCTTGATCTTGGCTGGGCTGATTGTGGCTTTGGGTACTGCCGAACCGAACCTGCGCACGCACGCCGAGTCGTTGGTCAAGCAGAACAAGTTGGATGCCGACGAAGTAAACAATTTTGTTGACCAGCCCGGCCCGCAAAGATTGGCTGCCGCTTTTGGGCGCACCGCTGGCAGCGTGGGGATTCTAATCGCCCTGGCCAGCGTCATCGGAGCTTGCCTACTGGAGAGCGGAGGAGCGAAAGTAATCGTCGACCGCAGCCTGCAGTGGGTTGGAGAGCGTCAAGCACCGATCGCGCTGGCGGGCAGCTCTTTCGTGCTGGGCATTCCCGTTTTTTTCGATACCGTCTTCTACTTAATGGTCCCCCTAGCTCGTTCGCTGCGTCGCCGCACCGGCAAAGATTACGTGCTTTATATTCTCGCAATCATGGCCGGTGGTTCGATCGCCCATTCATTGGTTCCACCAACGCCGGGTCCACTTCAAGTGGCTGAGATCTTAGGAATCGACCTGTTCATGCTGATGGT
>CAZHTX010000759.1:0-1920 GCA_964535475.1 uncultured Pirellulaceae bacterium | reverse complement strand
TCGTTGGCCGCTGGGTTTGCCAGCGGCGCTGGATAATCAGGAAATCTCGTGTTCCAGATTTCGAAAAGTTCGGCTTGCCCCCATGCTTGGTATAGTTTCCGCATCCGGTTTCTCACGCTAGTCTGGCGTAGCTCTAATGTTTCCGGGGGCAAACTGGCAGAATCCTCATGTAAAATTCGATGGAGCCGGTGCAGGTTGGCTTCGGCTTTTGAGAATCTCTGGATACTTATCTGGCAAGTAATTAAGAAATTTGTCACGCGTTGGCTCATCAAGGCTCGCTCACCGACCGCCGCAAACGTGTTGGTCTGTGCCTCCTCCAGTACGCGTTCGGCTTCGTCGGCTCGGCCGGCTACATTCAGGGCTTTTCCATAGGCAATCTGCAAACCCAACCGATTGGGATGATCCGCTGGCAGTTGTTCAGCAAATTCCGCGATTAATTGTTCCGCCAGCCTCACGGATTCGTCTTCAAGTCCAGCCGCTTGATGACCGGTGATCCAGCTTTCCGCCTCCGCCAAGATTTGCGGATGTCCATAACCGATACGCTGCAAACGGCCAGCGTATATCTCGGCGTGATAAACAATCGCCTCATCTGCCCGATCGGTGCGTACCAACAAGGCAGTTAGAATGCTCAATGCATCCAACGTGCTGGGGTGATCGCCACCAAAAAACTCAATCATCAAGGGGATCACTTCATTTA
Source organism: uncultured Pirellulaceae bacterium (assembly GCA_964535475.1). GTDB lineage: Bacteria > Planctomycetota > Planctomycetia > Pirellulales > Pirellulaceae > Laterigemmans. Next base: position 1,223 of record CAZHTX010000759.1, on the reverse strand, counting down.
ACAAAGCTTCGGCTTCATCATTTTTCTTTTGTCGGATGTAGCACATCGCCAAATTCTGCATTGTTGCAAACGTGCTGGTATGCCTTGTTCCCAAATAATCGCGTTTCCTCTGTAATACTTCTTCGTTTAGCGCGGTTGCGCGCTTGACATCATCGCCTCTTAAGTAGGCGTGTGCCAAGTTACCCATGCTTTGCAAGGCGTCGGGATTCTCATAACCTAAAGTCTTCACCCGGCGTTCAACGGCTTCTTCAAACAGTGAAATCGCCTCCACAAGTTGCCCTGACTCCTGTAATACGTAAGCGAGGTTATTGATTGAACCAATTGTGTAGTGATGATCAGGCCCCAGCACTTTTCTCCTGAGTGCCAAAATGGTTCGAAATTCGTCAATCGAATTATCTCGATCACCGCGACGAAATAACGCCATCGCCAATTCATTGCGTGCCAGCAACGTCTGCGAATCCTCTTCCCCTAGCGCTTCTGTGGTCCATTGCAGCGCTTGCTCGTTTGCCAGCACTGATTCTTGATACTTTCCCAGCGAGCGATAAGTGGTGCCCAAGACGGTCGCCAATTTCGCGCGGGTGAGCAGGTTATCGGGAAAAGATTCTGGCAGTGATTTGAGGGTCTCGTCGAGCAATTGGCTGACCGTCACGTTGGCCCCGTTCATGCTAGGATTGGGACGACGCAGCATCTCGAGCAAAAAATCGGAGACCGCTTCCGCCTCAGCCGTTCGCTGGTCTGCCTCGCCGCGTGCTGCTTTTTCGGTGGCTGCCAACTGGTCGTTCGTTTCGGCCAATTCGGTAGCCGCCTCCGCCGCGGCGACAGCCAAACTGCGTTGCCGCTCGGCATCCCTGCGGTAGCCGTTGACCACCCAAACCGCGACGAGCGAGGAGACAATTAACAGCACTCCGGCGGCTAACGCGGTGGCCGCTGTGCCGCGGTGTCTTCGCAGCCAGCGAGCTGACTTCGAAATGCCCCCCTCGCGATATGCCGCAACGGGTTCGTCGGCCAACCAACGTTCAATGTCGCTTGCCAGTGCAGCAGCACTCTCGTAGCGGCTTTCGATTTCCAATGACATCGCTTTACGGCAGATTGCATCCAACGCTTTCGGTACGTTGGGTTGCAAATCGCGGGGAGCCAAAACCTTACCCGCCTTCACTTGCTCCAGCATTACCAATACCGACTGCTTTGCCACCGGCGGTTGCCCTGTCAGCAAAAAACATAAC
>CAZHTX010000758.1:0-1926 GCA_964535475.1 uncultured Pirellulaceae bacterium | reverse complement strand
TGGCGCTAGCCACGGTTCGTTAGCCGTTTTGGCGCTAGCCACGGTTCGTTAGCCGTTTTGGCGCTAGCCACGGTTCGTTAGCCGCTTCGGCGCTAGCCACGGTTCGTTAGCCGTTTTGGCGCTAGCCACGGTTCCCGCTCGCCGTTTGACCTCATTAGCAACCCAAACCCAACCCCATGAAAGACTCGCTCCCTTCGCCCCCGGGACTGGCCTTCGAAAAAGCACATTCCGCACGCAAAACCTCATTAAGGCCCGTTTTGGGGGAGAAGGGCTGGGGCTGAGGGGCCCACGATGTGCCGGCCTAGTTTGACCGCCAATCACGCAAAAAATTGTCGGCTCATCATTGGCGTCGATTAGCGGGCACAGTCTGAAGAAGCCGCTAGGCCGCGGTTTTCGTTTTGAGATGAACTACTCCGGTGCAACAGAACGGTGGCTAACGCCAAAACCGCTAACGGGCGGGCGGCGGCGGTCGCTCAATCCAACTTATAAATTCGCCGCGCGTTCTCGGCCCACAGCGATTGCTGCTCCGCTGCGGGGCGATCGGCGATCACTTGATGCAGTGCCGAAACCCAATCCAACAGCGAAGCCCCCAGCCGGCAAACTGGCCAATCACTGCCAAACACCACTCGCTGCGGCCCAAAGCTATCGAGGCAGTGGTTGATCACATCCGCTAAATCGGCTGGCTGCCAACCGGCCGGCGCCCGGGCGATAATGCCTGATATCTTGCAAGTCACGTTGGGGTGTTTGGCAATCTGCTCAATGTCACGCTTCCACTGCACGGGGTCATGCGTCGGCCGCTCCGCACCAGCTCGGAACGCGGTCATATCGGCATTGCCACAGTGGTCCAAGACAAAATGGGTTTCCGGCAATTGCGCGATCAACTGTTCGGCATCCCCCAGTTCCGCAGGACGCATGCACAGATCGAACATCAAATCGTGCTCGCCCAACAAGCGGACTCCGCGCACAAAGTCTGGCTCCAAGCAATACCCGCGTGGGGTCGATGCGCCATGCAGCACTTGCCGAACCCCCTTGATCGCTTTGTTGCCAGCAAATTTTTTCACGTAGGCGGAGAACTCCGCGTCGGCCGGTCGTCCCCCGATCACGGCCGCTCGCGTCGGCGCTGCCCCGCTGGCGATCAACGCTAAAATTTGCTCCGCCTCGGCCACATGATTCTGCGGCGCGACGTCGACCTCCATGTAGATCGCCGAGATGTCGAGCCCTTCGCTGGCGGCAAGATACTGGCGGGTCTGATACTCGCGTCGCAAAATTTCACTGGCCCCTTCCAGCCACGGCGGCATCGCCTCGCCAACGCTCCACAAATGTTGATGCGTGTCAATAATTTTGCCACGCGGCAGCCGCTTTTCTGCTGACGCTGGATGGGGTTCCGGTTGGGCAGCAGATGCCCGGCTCGCGGCAGCCAAACCCAACAGGCTGCTGGCAGCCACGGAAGCTTTTAGAAAGCGACGACGTTCCATAATGAGTACTCACTGTAAGGTGGGAGTTGAGCGAGGCGTTAAAACAAGCGGGAAGCGTTCACTTTAATTCGTCACCACGGCTGTACCCACCCCTGGGATGACTGGTTTTTAACAGCAGGGGGGCGGCAACTGATTTTTCGCTATTCCCTAAAAGTGTCGATTTCCCTACCCTCGGGCTGCCCACGCGCCGGCGTCGGGCCGTGACTGATCCGGACGCTTCGTTGGTAAGGGGACTCCCCGTGGCAAGACGTGACTTTTCCCGAACGCTACGTTGGATGCGCGAAGGAACCGAGCGTCGGCGGCAGCAACGATCGCAGCGAAAACGCAAATTCGTGGCGATGATTGCCCTATTTCTGGGCATGCTCGTGCTCTGCCTGCCAAGCTTGATCAGCTACTCCCCCCTGATCCACTCGTTGCTGCGATCCCAGACGGCCGCTTACGGCTGGACGGT
>CAZHTX010000757.1:0-1941 GCA_964535475.1 uncultured Pirellulaceae bacterium | reverse complement strand
GCTCGCTCGTACAGAGCAACGGTCTCGGGCAAATTCCCGCCCGTCGCGGCTACCGTGGCACCACGCTGGTAGAGATATTCGGCACTCTGCTCAATCGGACCAAACATGTTGTCCAAAATGGCCATCGCCTCGACGACGTCGCCGGAGTACCGCTTCGCTTGGGCAACGCCCAAATTGCAGTGATCGGCGTCGTAACCGCTGGTTTTCGCTGACTCAAAGGCTTCGATCGAGCCAGGGTAATCACCCAGCTCAAAGAGGCACTTGCCTTGGTAGAAAAGTGCCAACGCGCCCCCGTCGGCTGTTTTCAACGTTGCCAAAGCGTCTTGGAACCGTCCCAGCATAAACTGACACACGCCCAGTTTCGCCTGCGTCGACGGACTCCGCGAAGTGTCTTCTTCCATTTGTCCGACTGCATCACGCAGCTCGGAAAAATGCGAATAGTCCTTCGCGATTGCAGAACGAATCTGAGTTATTTCATGAGGCCCAAACGTCATATGGGACAACACTAAATCTTTCAAGTCGAGCGACTCGACTTCGGTCGCGATTTCAGCGTCGGACATGCGAACCCGTCTCAAAGAAAAAAAGCGTGAACTGTGCGGCCCTAAGGACTCCGCAATAGGACCTGAATCGACTATTATTCGCGATCGGCCTACTTTTGAACAGGCCCCCTCAAGGACCAAGATAAGCCAGCGGTGGGATTCGAACCCACAACCCTCGCATTACGAATGCGATGCTCTGCCATTTGAAGCTACGCTGGCGAACGTGAACTCGCGCAAGTGGCAAGGATAAGCAGCGGGATATTTTTTCGTCAATAGCCAAACCAAGTTTGATCTCTTATGGAAAATAAATACCCGCCGATCGCAGAAGTTATCGCGATTGGTGACGAAATTACCAGTGGTGCTAAATTGGACACCAATTCCCAGTGGCTCAGCACGCAGCTGGGATCGCTCGGCATCCGTGTGCTCTACCATTCTACCGTTGGTGATTCCTTGGAGGCCTGTACGAATGTCTTTCGCCTGGCCGCTCGTCGAGCCTCGATTATCGTGACCACCGGGGGGCTGGGTCCGACCGCCGATGACCTGACCCGGCAAGCTCTGGCCGATGCAATCGCTTCTTCGCTCGAATTTAACCCCCAAGCGATGGCGCATATCGAATCGATTTTTAGATACCGGAATCGCGAGATGCCGGAACGCAACCGGGTGCAGGCGATGTTTCCCCGCGGTAGCCAAGTCATCCCCAACCCCCAAGGCACCGCCCCCGGGATCGACCTGCTGATGCGCGACCCCGTCCTGATCGCCGCCGATCAGGCTTCTCATGAAAAAATTTCCCAACCGAGCCGCTCGCTGCCTGGCGAGTCGACCGAACAACCAGCTCGCTTATTCGCCCTGCCCGGTGTGCCGGCGGAAATGCGGTCAATGTACGAAGACACCGTGCGTCCCCGCTTGATCGAACAACTGAATATTCGCCATGCCATCGAGCGGGCCGTAATCAAATGTTTCGGGCTCGGCGAAAGTGAAATGGAATCCCGGTTGGCCGGTATGATCGCGCGTCAACGAACACCACAAGTGGGTATCACTGTCCACCACGCAACAATCTCTTTGCGAATCGAAGCTCACGCTGAAACCAACGAGGCTGCCTCCGCCCAAATCGAGCAAGCGCGGCAGACCGTGCATCGCTTGGCGGGTGCTTACGTTTTCGGTGAAGGGGAGGATTTTGAACTCCAGCACGCGGTGAAGCAGGCGCTGGCTAACTGGAACCAAAGTGTCGCCGTCGTGGAGATCGGACACGCCGCGGTCATCGCCGGTTGGTTGGCCGCTCTCGAAGCTCCCGAAAGGCGGCGAGCACCGGGTCGGTCGTCGGGCGTTCGCCGAGCCCCTCGGCTCGCAGTCGTTCGAGCGTCGCCCGCTGTCGGTCGGCGGACGCGTCCCCGGCGTCGTCGAC
>CAZHTX010000756.1:0-1944 GCA_964535475.1 uncultured Pirellulaceae bacterium | reverse complement strand
CTCGCCGGCAATACGCCAACACTCGGCTTGTCAGCGGCCGAACTACTGCACATCGCCGCACAGACGCTGGTGATTGGTGATCCAGTTGGACTCCACCAAGCGAACATCACCGTTGCCGGCGAAGTCACTTTAGCTGCCAATACCGATTTGCAATTAATCACCGCAGCCGACGTTATCCTGGCGAGCACCATCGATACCGCCGGTGGCAATCTGTCACTCACGCCGGGCGCTTCGCCCAGAGCAGTCCAAGTCGGCTTGTCTCCCAACGGTGTGATTGCCAACGAACTGTTCATCGCCCCGAACAGCGACCTGCGGTTCACGATCAATGGCACCACGGCCAACAGCGAATACTCGCAACTGAATCTAACCGCTGATTTTGATCTCACCGATCTCAACTTGGTGATTGACGGTCAATACCAACTTAGCCCAGCGGAAAGTTTTCTGCTGATCAACAAACTTGACGCCGCAGCGGTCTCGGGAACCTTCAACGGCTTCCCACAAGGCGCTCTCATCACGGTCAACGGTGGTATCCGCCAAGGCGAGTTATCGTATGAAGGTGGTGATGGCAACGAGATCGCAATCAGTGTGCGAGACAATCAAATCGCCGTTGTCACCACGGCCGACAGTGGCCCCGGTTCACTACGGCAAGCCATCATCGACGCCAACTTCTGGCCCGGCCAAGACATTATCAGTTTTGATATTCCCGGAGCCGGTCCTCACACCTTTACTCCCGCCTCACCACTCCCGACGATCGTCGATACGCTGGTGATCGAAGGTTACACACAACCCGGTTCGCTGCCCAACGATCAAGCCGTCGGCAGCAATGCCGTGCTGCAATTGATACTCGATGGAACAAGCGCGGGAGCCACCACCAGCGGATTGCACTTCAGCGGCCCCTTAGCAATCAATTCTTCCATTTCAGGTTTCGCCATCGGGCACTTTTTGCATGGGCTGTATGTTGAGAACACGTCGGGCATTCAAGTTCGCGGCAACTTCATCGGCACGAATCTCACAGGCTCGGCCGCCGCAGCCAACAGCGGCGCGGGCATCTACTTTGCCGACACGGCCAACGGACAAATCGGTGCCAGCGAGGTTGCCGCCAGAAACTTGATTGCCGGAAATGAACATGGCATCGTGCTGAGCGGCGGCGACACCCGCGGCAATCTCATCCTTGGCAACGTGATCGGCAGCAACGCCAGCGGAACCGCCGCGCTGGCCAACACCGGCCACGGCATCTTGATTGCTGACGGTGCCGCGGAGAACACCATCGGTGGCGTGGTGGCCGCACACCGCAACATGATCTCAGGCAACTTGGCCAGCGGCGTGCAACTGCCCGACTCGGCCGGTGACAATAACGCCATCCTGGGCAACTACGTGGGAGTCAGCGGCAGCGGTACCGCGGCGATCCCCAACGCCGTGGGCATCTCCGTCAACGCTGCGGGAACGAGGATCGGGAACGGCTTCGGTGGTGGCAACGTAATCTCTGGCAACCTTTCATTCGGAATCACAGTGAATTCCGCCACGGCCAGTGAGATTCTCATCCAAGGCAATACGATCGGTACCGATGCCGACGGCAGTGCAGCGATCCCCAACGAAGCGGGTGGAATTTCCGTCGCCGCCGGCGTGGTCACGATCGGCAGCGATCTCAACACCGCCTTCGACGACCAAGAAGGGAACTTAATCTCTGGTAACTCGGGTGCCGGGATCGAATTACTGTCGCCAGGCAGTACGGTCACGGGCAACTGGATCGGCATCAACCGAGCTGGTACCGATGCGCTGGCCAATTCCCGCAACGGCATCTATCTCGGCTCAGCGGCCAACAACACGCAGATCGGTGGTGCCGCAACTGCTGCCGGAAACGTGATCTCTGGTAACAGCCACAACGGGATCGCGATCTTTAGCGGCGAGAACCGCGTCCAAGGTAATTTTATCGGTACCAGCTTC
>CAZHTX010000755.1:0-1966 GCA_964535475.1 uncultured Pirellulaceae bacterium | reverse complement strand
TCACATTGGTCGCGAAGACACTGTCAATGCGATGGCGTTTAATCTGTCCACCGGGCTTGTCGGTGGCAGCATTTCGGGAACGGTCTTTGAAGACCTCAACCGCAGTGGGGCACGCAATAATAATGAATCGGGTGTTTCGGGGGCGACGGTTTTTGTCGATCTCGATGGCGATGGCCAACTCGATAGCACCGAGCCTTCCACGCTGACCTCGGCGACTGGGGCATTCTCCCTGAGTGCGGCTGCCGGAACGGCCACGATCCAGGTGATCGCACCTTCAGGATTCATCACCACCACCGCGAATCCGCTGACCGTGACCGTACCCACCAACGGCGGTGCGGTCGCCAATTTCGGGGTGACTCGTGTTGATGCCGATGTGACTGGTTTCAAATGGGCTGACTTGAATGGCAATGGTCTGCGTGAAGCGGATGAGCCCGGGATTGAGGGCGTCTACATCTTCCTCGATTTGGATCGTGACCGAAGGCTTGATTTGGGTGAACCCCATGCAATTACCGGGGCGGATGGTTCTTACACCATCAATTTCCCCGGACCTGGTGATTATGCCATTCGCGAAGTCGTGGATCCTGGATACGCACAAACGTTCCCGGCCAGTGGCGAGCACTTCGTCAATTACGATGGCTCCGTGTTGACCGACAATTACAATTTCGGCAACCAGCCTGTTCAAGATTTCGGCGATGCGCCCTTCCCCTATCCAACCCTCGCGGCCGACGATGGTGCTGTCCATGGTTTGGTCAGCGGCTTGAGCTTGGGGGCGACAGTCGACACCGAGCCTGACGGTCAGCCCACGTTTGGTGCCGACGGTGACGACAACGACGGCATCGATGACGAAGACGGAATCACGATTTTGTCCGCCCTCTCACCGGGTGAACCCGCCGTCATCCAAATTTCGGTGACCAATACCACAGGCGCCCCCGCTTACCTCAGCGGCTGGCTTGACCTCGAAGGCACGGACGACTGGGGCGGTGAATTTGATAAGTTTATCAATGATATGGTGTTCACCACCAGCGATGTGAGAGAGCTTAATTTTGTCTTGCCGGCCTCGGCCGTGGTGGGTGATACTTTTGCTCGTTTCCGGCTCAGCCAATCTCCTGGCGTCCCCGCTACGGGCTTCGCCGCCGGCGGTGAAGTTGAAGATTATTCGATTCGCATTGCCGAGACGGCCGATGTCGCTAATCGCGATCAGTTCGATATTCCCCGTGGCTCTCAAGCAGTTCCGCTCGACGTGTTGGCGAACGACTTTGACCTGCCCAACGATCCGTTGACAATTCAGTTGAATACGGACCGCAGCGAAAATGGCGGGATTATCTTCCTCTCCGGCGATCGACGGACGGTCTTTTACACGCCAGCGGAAGGTCGCCTCGGCCCTGATTCATTCGAGTATTCAGTACGCAATGCTGATGGTTCCTTGCAAGGAAGTGCCACCGTTGAATTGAACGTGGTCTTCCAGTCGCAAGTGCCGATCGCGATCGATGATTCGTTTAACTTGCCAGAGCGATTGCCGGACCAACCGATTAACGTGTTGGCAAACGATATTCCCAGCGTTGCCGGCGGCTTGCGAATTATTTCCACGTCCGCGCCGGATCGTGGTGGCAGCGTTCGCATCACTCCGGGTGGCCAGAGTATTCGCTACACTCCTGCCGCTAGCGAGAATGGCACCGAGCAATTTAGCTACACCGTCGCGGACGCAAACGGTCAACTCAGCACGGCCGTGGCGACGATTCACTTGCAGCCCGGTGATCCCAATGAAGACCTCGCTTCGTTTATCGTGGAGACGCTAGCCTTTGATGGTTTGACACCGATCAACACGATTCCTGCTGGCCAGCCTTTCAAGCTGCGAGTGTCCGTTGACGATCTTCGCGACTTCCAGGCTCAGCCCGGTCTCGGTTCGGCATACCTCGACTTGCTCTTCACTGACGGACTCGTTGCACCTGTTCCAGGTACCCCCGGT
>CAZHTX010000754.1:0-1972 GCA_964535475.1 uncultured Pirellulaceae bacterium | reverse complement strand
ACATTTACGTTGCGTTTAGGACCCGAAGCTCCGCCCCTCAGCGGATTGCGGCTGGAGCTGTTGACGCATCCCAACTTGCCCCACCTGGGGCCTGGGCGTTCCATCTTTGGCACCGCCGCGCTATCGGAGATTCGCGTGCGGGCGACTCCCTTGGGCGAAAATGCGGGCGAACCTTATGACGTGCGTTGGCAGACCGCCACGGCCAACGTAGAACCGACCGCGGCCCCACTCTCCACGGTCTACGATGATCGTGGCAAACAACAACGTGTGACCGGTCCGGTGGCGATGGCGATCGATGGTGATCCGTTAACGGCTTGGGGCACTGACATCGGCCCGGGACGTCGCAACCGAGATAGCCAAGCGGTGTTCGTTCCCAGCGAGGCGATTGTGGGAGGAGCCGAGGGGGTCGAATTGTTGATCACGCTGACGCAAAATCATGGCGGTTGGAACAGCGACGATAACCAAAGTCATAATCTGGGCCGCATTCGCTTTGCCGTCACGGGAGTCGACGCACCCCAAGCCGATCCCTTCGACTCGCGGATCCGGGAAGCCATCTCAGTCCCCGCGTCACTCCGCTCCGAAACGCAATGGAACCTGCTGTTCTCAGCGTGGCGGCACACGGTTGACGCTTGGTCCGCCGCCAACGCCGAGATCGAACAGCTCTGGGATCAACATCCTGAGCCCGAATCTCAGCTGGTGTTGATGGCTCGCCGACAACCTCGTGAAACATTTATCTTAAAGCGAGGCGACTTCCTGAACCCCACGCGAAGCGTCCAGCCGGGAGTGCCAGCGGTGCTCAACCCACTGCCGGCAATTGCGGGGGCATCAACCACGGAGGATACAACTAGTGAGGCGGCAACTGGTCAGGCGGCAACCGGCGGCGCGAGCGATCGACTTGCTTTAGCCGAATGGCTCGTCGCCGATGATGCGCCGACCACGTCGCGAGCGATCGTCAATCGACTGTGGCAAACCTACTTTGGCTTGGGGCTCGTGGAGACGCCGGAAGATTTGGGTTTGCAAAGTCCGCCACCGAGCCATCCCGAATTACTCGACTACTTGGCGGTCGAACTGCAAGAAAACGATTGGAGCCGCAAACACCTTCATCGCTTGATTGTCACCAGCAGTACTTATCGCCAACAAGCGTTGCTGGATGCCGAGTTGCAACAGCGCGATCCAGTTGCCCGGTTGCTCAGCCATCGTTCGCGTCAGCGGCTACCCGCCGAGATGATTCGCGATGTGGCGTTATCCGCGAGCGGTTTGTTGAATCGGCAAATTGGCGGATCACCTTGTTATCCTCCGTTGCCCGACTGGATGCTCAAACCGCCTGTCAGTTACGGACCCAAAAATTGGTATGAATCTCAAGGTGGTGATCGCTACCGTCGTGGCTTATACATTCACCGTTATCGATCGTTGCCATATCCGTCATTGCAAGTATTTGATGCTCCCAACGGGGACGCTTCCTGCGTGCGTCGTTCGCTGAGCAACACGCCTCTACAGGCTCTGACAACGCTGAACGATCCAACCTTCAGCGAAGCGGCCCGCGCGCTGGGTTGTCGTTTGATTGAAGAATTGCCGGACGGTTCGGATCAAGCTCGTTTGGAGCTTGCCATGCGACTTTGCGTCAGCCGCCTACCCGATGCGGAGGAGCTTGGCATTCTAAACGATTTGCTGGCATCGCAGCGGGAACGATTGGCCTCGGGAAGTTTGTCAGCCGAGGAAATCTTAGCGGAACGGGCGGAGATGTTTGCTACCCCGGCTGCGCGGGAGAATGGTGCGCTGTGGACTCTGGTGGCTCGTGTGGTTTTGAATCTTGATGAGGCGATTACTCGGCCTTAGAACCTATCCGAGAACCCTGAACCGACGGCGCTAGCCGCGGGCATTTCTGAGGTTCTCGGATAGGTTTTTTAGGAACTATCGACGGAGCGAAAGGTGAGGGAGCGAAAAGCGACTTTGGAGATAATTTATTATGTGC
>CAZHTX010000753.1:0-1975 GCA_964535475.1 uncultured Pirellulaceae bacterium | reverse complement strand
CTGCAAAATCGTGATCGCACCATTCAGCGGAATCAACCAAGCGAGCACTTGCAAGTAACCACTTGCTTCTGCCAGCACGGGCGCAGCAAAACCCCCGAAGAGAAATCCAGCGGCTAAACTCGGCTGCCAAATTAACAGTACCGCCAACAGCGTTCCCAACCCGAGGAAACCTGCTAACACCACTCCCGCCAATCGCCACGCGGTAGCCTGTTTGGCTGTACCGAAAATCCGCACCATCTCCGGTACCAACACCAAGGGCAAGGGGGCGGCTAACAGTGACGCAATCGAGACCGGCACAATCAGCGCTGCGTTAAAAGCATCCACCTCCGCCGACGTACCAAACCAACTGGCAACCAAGGTCAGCAACAAAAACTGCAATATCATTTGCAGCATGCCGCAGGCGGTCAACAAAGCCACGTTCCCTAACGGCAACCGGCGACCCGCTGGTGTTGTTTCCGCCTCCGTGTCCACTTCATACCTAGAGCAAATTGGTGATGCAAAAAACAAGTTAAGAACCTATCCGAAAACCCAAAACAACCGCCGGCTAGCGCCACAGCGGCTAATGGTTTTCGGATAGGTTCTCAGAATATCAGCGGCGGGAATCCAAAGCCAGTTGTATCTCCTCCAACACCTCACTATCTGTTTCCGTTAGCCGCCGCTCTGCTAAAGCTTCGCCCGCGGCCTCACCTTCCAACTCTCCCAAAGACCAGATCTGTCCCAAAGCCCACGCGCTGGCAACCCGCACGACCGGCTCACAATCGGCCAACCCCCGCGCCAAAGCGGCCGTCGACGCCATCTGCCGCTGATTCCCCAACACAATGGCCGCATTCCGCAAAATCCCGCGTCGACGCGCCCGCCACAGTGGCGTCTGGCGAAATTGAGCACGAAATGCTTCGTCATCGAGCTCAAACAAAGCGGCCAGCTGCAGACTGCGGAACGCTGGTTCCTCGTTCCCATCGGCACCCCGGTTCTCCGCCCGGTTCTCCACCCGGTTCTCCGCGGACCTCTTCGTTTCCGTTTCGCGACGCTGCAACTGACGAGGCCGATTCCAAGGACACACCTCCTGGCAAATATCACAGCCAAACAACCAATCACCCATCAGGGGACGCAGTTCGCGAGGGATCGAGTCGCGATGCTCAATCGTCAAATAACTGATACACCGCGTGGCGTCCAAGACTCCAGGCTGTGGAAAAGCAGCCGTTGGGCAAGCTTCGAGACAACGGCGACAACTGCCGCAGTGCGTTGTCGCGTGCGGCTCGCTGAGCGGCAATTCCAGATCGGTCAACAAACAGGCGAGGAAAAAATAGCTGCCCAGCGTCTTGTTGATTAACAAGGTATTCTTGGCCCGCCAACCAAGCCCCGCCAACTCGGCGATCTCGCGTTCCATCAGCGGCGCCGTATCAACCACCCCGCGAACTTTCGCCCCCGGTGCACTTGCTAACACGCTGCGTTTGAGCACCTTCAAACGATGATGAATCGTGTCGTGATAGTCGTCGCCAATCCACAGATATCGCGCCAACCGCCCCTCTCCGGGAACAATATCCAATTCCGGCAGGGCAGGGTAGGGAAAGGCCAAAACGACGATCGTCTTGACGCCCGCCAAGACATGTTCCGGGTGCTTATATGCCTCCAGCCGCTGGCGAACATAGTGCATCTCGCCGGCGAAACCAGCTTCGACCCACTGCACCAATTGCGAATACCCCGGCGACGTTACCGCTGGGGCGACTCCTACAAGCGAAAACCCCAACTCCGCGGCAGTCTCCTGAATCGAAGTTAGAATTGCAATTGCCAACGTTCACGTTCCCAAGTCGCCTTGGCGATCATGCTCGCCAAGGCTCAAAAACCAAAACCACCAATCACGCGCCCGGCGGCTCTTCAGCGGGTGGCTCTTCAGCGGGCGGCTCTTCAGCGGGTGGCTCTTCAGCTGGGGGCTCTTCAGCTGCTGGCTCTTCAGCTGGCGGCTCTTCAGCTGGCG
>CAZHTX010000752.1:0-1979 GCA_964535475.1 uncultured Pirellulaceae bacterium | reverse complement strand
ACGCTGGCGCGTTGCGGCTGATGGGGAACCGCACGCTGGCGCGTTGCGGCTGATGATGGTTCGGTCGAGCCATGGTTTAGGTTGACCCAGTCACCCTCGGCAAGGTCACCAGTTGCAGCTTGGTTGCCGCGGGCATTGCGGCGGGGAACGCCAAGTCGACGATGCCTTGCTGTGCCAACTGCAGAGGATCAATCTCAGTCACTTCGCATGACTTCAGTAAGATCAATTCGTCGGCATTGGAAAGCCGCGCGAGGTAGGCGGCAATCGCATCGGTGGTCGTCGCCCAGCCTTCCGGCAGTCGGCTGTCTTGGCTTGACTGGCGACTATAGAAACTATCGACCGCTAGCAGGTAATTTTCAGTTTGCGGGAGTTCTGCCAGCAGTTGTTGCCATGCTTGTCGCTCGCTGATCACACTCCAGGTTGGCAGCAATTCAGCCACAATTTCAAAGCTGGCCCGCAGCAGGTTGACGCAGCGCCAGTGCATGTTGGCTTCGTCCAGTGGATGCAGGGCGGCCAGTTGGCGCATGGCATCAATGGCTTGACCACCACCGACGATCCAGAGGTTTTGTCCCGGCGTGAGCGTTTGCAGCCAGTGGTGAATCGCAATGGCAAGCTGCGGATTATCGAGGCAACTGCCACCAAGTTTGATGACGCGTTTGGGGATCATGACTGGTGCGGCGATTCCAGCGGGGAACTGATAGCTTGGGGATCGCGATGTAAAGCGGCCAAGCAAGCGACCGCGTAGGCTGGGCCAGCGCGGCTGATCTCGGGCCCCAGCGTTTGGCTTAAATCGCAGCAGCGGCGGTCGGCGGGAACGGGCAATAGTTGTTGTCCATGGCCCACCAGGAACCATGTGGCTGACGGGCTCGATAACACGCCGGCCGCCACGATCCACTGTGCCTGCAGTCGCTCCCACACATAGATCGCCATGTCCGTGGCATCTTCCAGGCCAACTTGGCGATGATCGAGGCCGATCATGCGGGCCATGCGATTGGCCGCTTCCTCTCGGGTACGAGGACGTCCGTCACAGCTTTCATAATCGTCCTCATCCGGGGGCGTGATGCCGGTGAGGATGGCGCAGTCGTCGGTTACCGCGAAGACTTCGTTCATCACGGGAGTCAATTGCCCCCGGTATGGTAATTCGTCAACAACGGCGCAGATCGGCGTGCGACCCACGCCGGCGTAAATTAGTTCGCCCCGCATCAGCCGTTGTTGATCGCTGCGGCTGGGCGTGGCGATTCGACCGTCGGCGAAGGGAATTAAATCGGTCGTCGTCGAGCCGATATCGATCAACAGGCCGTCACCGCTGAACCAAGTTGCTGCCAGCGATGCCATGGCGTGCCAATTCGACGCCGCGATCGCTGTGTCGTCGGCACTGGCGACAGCGGCCGAGACGAATTGCCCATCGACGGTGTAATACTCACAACGTTCACCGAAAGCTTGTTGGCAATGGTCGACGATGTGCCGCACGCCGGTTGCACGATTGCGAAAACAATCGGCTAACTCGCCAGTCATGGTGATGGCAAAGCGGTCGATATTGGTGAAAGGTTCGGCCAGTTTTCGCAAGCCTGCCGCTAGGTCCTGAGGATGTTTCCACAGCGGGAAATATTGGCACAGGCAATGGCCTTCCTGATCAGCGGCTTTTAAGTTTGCTCCGCCAATATCGATCCCCAGGATTCGTTCCCGTTTAACTGTCATGTGCTATTGCAGCCAAACGTTACCGCTGGCATCCCAACTGACATGCCCACATCCGACCGCACACTGTACCGGCGTGCGATCGAGTCCCAGTAAGCGTTTGGCCAAATTCCCTCGCACAATGCGACGCAGGCCAACGTAAGAAGTTGTTAAACGTGGGTTCACTTCAATCACGCAATCTTGGGACGGAGCATCGGCAAGTAATAAATCCAAACCAATATAACCCCGCGCGGTCCTGGGAAGCGAGAGGATGGCGGTTTTTGCCAGCGTGGTTGCCCGGTGCT
>CAZHTX010000751.1:0-1996 GCA_964535475.1 uncultured Pirellulaceae bacterium | reverse complement strand
TGTTCGGCGAGCAGATTGGGCTGGACGGCGGCCATGGCGTCGAAGCATTTTCTTCGCCCCTGCAAAGTCGCGCCATACTGAACCAGCTGATCACCCAACCAGAGCCGCGAGGGAACGTGCGTAACTTGTAGGTTACTAATCAAACTGGCAGCCACTCGCATTTGCCAGGCTAGTTGCTGGCGAACGGCAGCATCGCCGAGACGTTGGATGGAAGCGGCTGGGGCGACATCCACAATTACATCGACTGAGACCCGCTGCGGTGCTCCGCGCTCGGTAACAATTAACGTATCGGTGCGAGCGGAATGTGCCCAGTGAATGTGGCGTGGCGAATCACCTTGCCGATATCCGCGACAGCCCAGGGGATCACCTCCGCCGCCGGGACGCTGGCCATCTCCATCCTCGGCCGCACTGCTACCGGCGAGGGGACAAATTCCGGCGACCGGATAAACCTTCGGCCACACGGTCAAACGCTCGGAGGCCGCCAGTGCTCTCCGCGCCGTCCAAATTCCAAAGGGGAATCCGCAAGCGACTTGGGGTTGCACGATTGGATAGTGTCCTCGCAACTGGGGTTGAATCGCGAGTGGATACTCGGCTGTGCACAACGGCGGAATCCAAGCCAAGCTGACCGTGGGGATATCAGCGGCCTCATCACAATCCAAGTAGCCCTCCACCGCCAAACCCCAGATGGGAACCGGCAAGCGGTTGCGGACGGTAAAGAAAAGACGGCAAGCATCCCCTTCATGAACGGCTGATACCTCTGGATAGAGCCCACAGACGGCACTGCGCACCGCGATGAAGGGCCAAGCCACGCCCACCAACATCACTGCCGACAATGCCACCGCCATCGTCCAACCAACGGGCGTCACATACAGCCCCACGATCACGCTGATCAATGTGGCCAGGACGAACCAACCGATGGGTTCCTTTAACCAATAAACATAACGGTTAAAGCCGGGACAAAAATCGTTGGTCAGCAACCCGGATAAACGCTCGGCCGCTGTGGGAAGTTCGCGAACTGTTGCCACTGTATACTCGCTCGAACACTAGATAATCGGCATGAGGATCAGCAAGCGTGAGAACAACACGCCCGCTGCGAGCAAGCCTCGAGGACGACGAAAAGCCGTCACTCCGTCACAGAAACGTTCCCATCCAGCGAACTGCTGAATCGTCTTACCATCGCACCGCCGTAAGGGGCAAGCAGACAGCAAAAGCGAACGACCGCGACAGGCTAGCCTTCACTTCATCGATCGATTAGCTGACCGGCGGACCGCGGCGATAATTGCCGGAGGCGTCGAGCGTCGCGCTGACAATGGGATGTGCTGGTACCGAGAGCGAGACGACCAAGATCGTATCGGGAAACCAGCAATCGGGATCGAGAACAATGAGTTGGCGAGACTGATAAAAGTGCTGGCAAGTCGCACATTCATCGGAGTCATGCTCGTGGTCGCCGCAGGGTGGCGAAGCGTTGGCGGGGGCCTCAGAATTGCCATCGCAAGGTTTCGCCGGGCTGTGCTGACAGCAGGTACCCTCACGCACCGCCTGTTCGACGTCATCTGGCCGGCCATCTGCAAGCGAGTGTCCAGCACTTAACATCTCATGCTGACCGACATGCACCCAGCCTGCCACGTTACCCAACAACAGGGCAAGCAGAGCGAGCAACGGGGTAGCCTGACGGAGCAATTTCACGAAATCTCGGCCTCGGGAACGCGAGAAGAAAAGGTTTCCTTCCGTAAATGCATTCTGATTGCTGGTAGTACGTCGTGTCAACTCGAAGGTTCGGGAAAAAACTGCTTTGTGCAGAAGCCATGAAGAAATGACAATTGCCGTGGCAGTGTGACCAAGTGGGCTGGATGGCCCCCGCCCGAATCCGTGTATAATCGCGTCCCGCGCTGCCGCTGCCGGGCCAATCACCTAACTGAAAGAACCCAGCTGCCAAATTGGCACCCGACATTTCCTGAGTTGACCATGCGAATTGCTTCTTTGCTGCCGAGTGCCA
>CAZHTX010000750.1:0-2009 GCA_964535475.1 uncultured Pirellulaceae bacterium | reverse complement strand
TTTGCCAACACCGTTTCGCCTCGCCGAATGATTACCGATTCACGATCGATCAACAGGTCGTCGCTAGCGCCGGCAATCTCGATCTCATATTTGCCGGCGAACAGTTTGGTCGCCGTCGCCCCCTGTTGGACTTTCACACTGTCATACTGTTTGCCGTCACTCAATAGTTTGACCGTGACATTTTCCGCTTCGCTTTCAATGACCAACTGGCCTTTTTGTGTTTCCACAATCAACCAGATCGTGGCCAGTAGGAAAGCAGAAAAACCGGCCAGGGCGATGGTTGTGCCCCAGCGGCGGGTGCCACCACCGGAAGCGTTTGTTGCTGTTGGCGTGCCTCGCTTGGCAGTGTTTGCGGGAGGTTCGTCGGGTGGGGTGTGCGGCTGTGCTTGTTCGGCACGCTCGGCCAAGGCGACGAGATCGTTACCGGCTGTGAACTGCTCGAGTTTTTCCGCCACATGCGCCGCGCTGGCTGGTCGGCGGGCCGGGTCGCGATGCAGCAGCAGGGCAATGAAATTGGCTAGTTCTTTGGGAAGATCGGGACGCAGCGTATCGGCGCGGGGAGAGGTGTGAGAAGCCAGTAATTTAAGTTTCGCCAGCGGCGATAGATCGGGGGATGCGGCCAGCGGTGGGCGGCCGACGAGCAGGCGAAACAGGGTTGCTCCCAGGGCATAGAGATCGGCCCGATAGTCAACCGTGGCGGCGCATTCGGCTTGCTCCGGTGCCATGTAATCGAGTGTCCCCATTAATTGGCCGACGGTGGTCAGTTCCGCAGATGCTTCATCCCAGAGGTTGTGACGGGCCAATCCAAAATCTAATATTTTGACTTCACCGCTGTGACTGAGTATCAAGTTCGATGGTTTCACGTCACGGTGGACGATCCCCAGCGAGTGGGCATGGGAGAGTCCCAGAGCAACATGTCGCATCGCTTCACAGGCGTCGGCAATACTCAAGGGCCCGCACAGCCGCGCGACACGACTGAGATCGAGACCCGCGACATACTCCATCACCAAGTAGTAGATTTCAGCTTGTTGTCCGGCGTCGGTGGCCGTCACGATCGCGGGATGATTCAAGCCCCCCGCGGCGCGGATTTCGCGTTGGAAGCGACTTAAATGCAGCTCGTTCGTCAGCCACCGCGAAGGCAATACTTTGATGGCGACTAGTTTTTCCAGTTGGCAATGTCGCGCCAGGTAGACCGACCCCATGCCCCCCTGCCCCAGCGAGCGGATTAATTGATAGGGGCCAATCATGCGCTCTGCCAAATCACCCATGTCATCGATGGCAGACGCCGCCTCAGGCTGTGCTTTGTCAGGGTCGGGTAGTCGCTTGATCCGGCTCAGTGCATACTCAACTGCGGGATCTATCGGTTGGCCGTCGTCCGGTTCGCCAGGCCTTGCTGCGTCGTTTTGTGGCTCTGCGTTCTGTAATATTGAATCGGGTTCCGTTTCAACGCGAGCGATCGTGGCTTGGCAGGTTTGGCAACGTTCCAAGTGATGTTCGATCTCGCAACTTTGCTCGCCGTCGGTCCAGCCGCCGAGGTAATCGGCCAGCGTTTCTTGGTCAGGGCAAGTTATCATTTTGGTTGAATCGGTCGGCATAGCGTTGAGCGGCATCATCGGGACCTTGGGGAAAGAGCGGGAATTCGTCTCTACCCTTCAAGAACGATTCTAGTGTGACACCACTTGCTCGGCGCTGGTTTTTCCTGCACGCTGGAGCAGCAATCCGACAAAGAACCTATCCGAAAACCCAAAATAATCGCGGCTAGCGCCACAGCGGCTAACGGTTGTCGGATAGGTTCTTACTTTCGCAGCGCGAAAGGCGACTTTGTTTTACCTAAGCGGTTTACTGATGAGCAGCACGCCCAACGCCAACGTGGAAGATGATTCAGAGTCAGGAGCCACGCGGCTGAGTTTGATCTCGCGTGCGCGGGCGCGTCAGGCCGATGCTTGGTGTGAGCTGGTAGATCTGTATGGACCGTTGGTGGCGGACTGGAGTCGGCGTTGTGGATTTGA
>CAZHTX010000749.1:0-2016 GCA_964535475.1 uncultured Pirellulaceae bacterium | reverse complement strand
CGCGAGCGCGTTCCGGCTGATTCCGTTTTGCTGGTAGCCTATCCGAAAACAGTTAGCCGCTTTGGCGCTAGCCGCCGGTTATTTTGGGTTTTCGGATAGGTTTTTAGTGACTTATGGGGAGGTGTTTAGAAGTTTGACTCGCTGCCGAAACTCCGCTCTCTGTAAGCTCGAATCTTGCAGACTTTTTTCCTCCAACATGAATGTATCAAGATGCAAACAATTCGCATGCTGTTCTGCTGTGTCGCATTAGCCTCAGCCAGCACTACCCTGTCGGCTCAAGAACCAGTGAAAGTTTTCATTCTGGCTGGCCAATCTAATATGCAAGGGCATGGCAAAATAGTGGCAGACGCCAAGGCGAACGCCGGTCGTGGTTCGCTGGAATCATTGGTGCAAGCCGCGGAAACGAAGGCGAACTATCAACATTTGGTGGACGCCGAGGGAAGCTGGACCACGCGTTCCGACGTTCAAATTTGGTACTTGGGTCGCAGCGGCAATTTGGCACCCGGCTTCGGAGCAAAAGAGGATTTCATTGGCCCCGAGTTGGGCTTTGGGCACGTTGTCGGTGATGCACTCAAGGAACCGGTGCTGTTGATCAAACTCGCTTGGGGTGGCAAAAGTTTGGGAGCCGATTTCCGCCCCCCGTCCGCCGGCGGCGAAGTTGGGCCCTATTATCTGGAGCTAGTCAAACTGACCAAGGAAGTGTTGAGCGGTGCCGCTGAGCTATTTCCACAATATGCGGGTCATCAGCTGGAACTGAGTGGTTTCGCGTGGCATCAGGGCTGGAACGATCGTGTCAACCAAAAGTTCAACGACCAATATGAAGAGAACATGGCCCACTTTATTCGCGACATACGTCGTGATCTCGGAACGCCGAACTTACCGTTCGTGATCGCCGAGACCGGTATGAGCGGTTACGAGGAAAACCACCCACGGGCTTTGTCGCTGATGAAGGCGCAAGCGGCCGTGGCCACGCATGACGAATTCAAAGGCAACGTCTCATTTGTCGGAACCAAAGGATTTTTTCGACCTAAAGAGGTTTCCCCCTCAGGGCAAGCCTATCACTGGAACAACAACGCGGAGACTTATTATTTGATTGGCCAAGGAATGGGGCAAGCGATGTTGGGGTTATTGCCAAAGTAGCGATCGCTAGCTTCGCATATTTTAGCTTCGCATGCTATGTTGTCAGCCGCTCAGGCAAGTAGCCTGAGGGCTGACAACGAGTCGGCCTTTAAGTGTGAACAATGTCGCCTGTTTCCATTAAAACTTTGAAATTGCGCAGGCCAGCTTCGAGATGCTGTTCGATCCCCATACCCACCTGGGAAGCCAGCTTGGATAAGAGTTTACCGGCTGGTGGATTGTATTTTAATTCCACATTCACTCCGGTACCTCGCTGGTGGTTTAACGGCCGAAAATGAATGCTACCGGCAGTTTGAAAGTCCCCACCTGGCAGTGATTGCCATGCGATCAATGTGTCTGGGCGCTTATTGATAATTTCGATATCAGCATGCAGCTCACTGCCTAATGCTCCACGGATTGTCCAACGTGTTTTACCCACTCCCAGGGACTCAATATTTTCCAGATGCTCGAAAATTTGGGGAAGGTTTTCAAAGTCATGCCAAAAAGCGTACAAGTGCTCGGGGCTTTGATTGATCACAATCGATTTTTCTACGCGGACTCCATGCTTGGCCGGTACGCCGCTGACCTGAAGTTTATCGCTGGTGTCGATTCCCAATGACTGATAGGCATAGCAATGGCCGCTGTAGCCACGGTAAGCGAGGCTAGCACCGATCGCCGTCCACAGCCATCCCGAAGGCTTTTCGCGAGCGAGACCAAAGAGGGCTAGTCCAATACCGCCAGCCACCGACGCGATCTGTTCTCCGCGGCTGATATTTTGGTCCCCACGGGCGGGGCATCTGGTTGCTGTCTCGTTGGTAACAGCGGCTGTTTGATAAGAGCGCGCGGCAGTCGCCTGATCGAAGGTGTTGGTCATTGTTTATCCAATGTTTGCGAAGGGCA
>CAZHTX010000748.1:0-2035 GCA_964535475.1 uncultured Pirellulaceae bacterium | reverse complement strand
TGCGGGGGCGGTAAGCTAACGGGGTTCGGCAAGGCGATCGGGTACTCGCTGCCCTGGCCAATGCGGGCACGCTTCCTGCGTGTGACGAAGCTGGCATCCATGCCAGCGGGCAATCAAACAGTCCCCCCGCTCTCTCTTCAACTCCCACAGGGACTCTCTCTATCTCCCTCAGCCAAACCCTTGAACTCAGCGCTAACCACGGGGCTCGGCGCGGGCGGGGTCATTCAAAATTTTGCGAGCGGCTGCGCCGGCTGTTTTCTTTTCTTTCTTTTTTTCGCTAGCGCGAGAGAAGCAGCTTCCAGACTCGTGCCAGCAGAATTGGCTTCACCGTCAACCTCAACGTTACCACAAAGCCGACTAACGAATCTAACGATTCTCAGGGCAACCTATTTTGACCGTTTGACGAATAAAACGATTAAAAAGGTTGCGCTTTTTGTAACGCTAATTGCAATGGCTTTCTAAACGATCGGGCACACCTTGTGACCCGGCAGCTAAGCCTTTTCATAGGAAACCATTATGACGCCCCACGAAAAAAGACCATGCCCGCTCACCATTCGGCTCGCTCAGGACATGAAAATCCGCAACTTGGCACCCCGAACCATCGATGCCTACACCTATCATGCTGGAAAATTCGCCGACTTTATTCAAAAGCCACTAGACCGCGTGACCCCGGAAGACGTTCGATCCTTCCAGCTCCACCTAATCGAAGAAAGGAAACTTGCTTACAGCAGCTTCAATCAGGCCGTTTGCGCGTTACGGTTTCTCTACACACATACCATCCGAGTCAACTGGCCGGTGACCATGGTGCCGTTTGGAAAGAGACCCAAGACGCTACCTGTGGTGCTAGGCCGACATGAAGTCGACGAGCTACTACGATGCACGAAGTGCCACAAACACAAAGTCTTCCTAACGACTCTCTACGCAACCGGGATGAGATTCTCAGAAGCGGCACACCTGAGAGTCCACGACATCGACTCCCAGAGGATGCAGATTCGCATCACCCACGGCAAGGGAGCCAAGGACCGAATCGTTCCCCTCTCGCCGCGATTACTGAGCGAGTTGCGGGATTACTGGAAACGATACAAACCCAAGTCGCTGCTCTTTCCGGGCAACTCGGCAGACAAGACATACGCCGACACGTCGATCCAAAAAGCGATCAAGAAAGCAGCCCTCTTGGCAAAGATTCACAAGAACGTCACACCTCACACACTGAGACACTCCTACGCGACCGGACTGCTCGAAGCGGGAGTCGACTTGTTGACGATCAGCCGGCTCCTTGGACATGCGAGCTTTGCGACGACGATGGTCTACCTCCACTGTCGCCGGGAGCATATGCTATCTACCCCGAGTCCTCTGGACTGGCTACCGATCAAGCAACTGCCGACCTATCGGCCACCAGCCGAGAACAACAATCAGAAGAACAACAAACCAGACAGCCAGCCTCCGGAGGCAAGCAGTTAAGCGTCCTGGAGATCCTCAGGAGCGGTGCTAAACAATTTGCTGACCGGTACCGCGACGGCGGTGCCAGTTGGCAAGTGCAGGGCGTGCTGGCAAAGCTTACACTTTGCCGCACCCCGGCACTGGGCGGTCACGAGTACCGATGCAATGCTTGCAACTCAACTTGTATTGTCGCCAATTCATGCGGCGATCGTCACTGCCCAGGCTGCAGTGGCGGCAAGCGATTCGACTTCAGCGAAAGGGCCAGCAAACTGCTGATCGATGGTGTCGACTACTATCAAGCTGTCTTTACCCTGCCGAGCGAACTCTCTCGAATCGCCCTTGCCAACCGACAACCGCTAGCCAATCTGTTATTCAACTCTGCGTGGAAAGGTCTCAATAGAACGATTCGCGGTGAACAACAATACGAACCCGCGGCGATCATGGTCTTGCATACTTGGAATCAAAAGCTAGAAGCTCATTGGCACGTACACGCACTTGTCCCCGGTTCAGGACCTGGCACTCGCAATAATCAATGGAAGACCAGCACCGCACCGCCCGATAGTGACTTGAGCGACGATCATTATCTGGTCGACGC
>CAZHTX010000747.1:0-2047 GCA_964535475.1 uncultured Pirellulaceae bacterium | reverse complement strand
TAGGGGCTAGGGGCTAGGGGCTAGGGGCTAGGGGCTGATTCCGTTTTGCTTGAAACGCTTACAAACCTATCTACGCCTTTACTCTTGCTTTAAGTAAACGCTGTGAACGACCGGAGAGGAGCTTTCCGCCGACGGTTGCCTGTTCCTTTCAGTTGCCGTATCCAGATCTGGCAGCAAGCGTTTCGCGATATCGATTGGCGCTCCGATTGGTAGCTGCAAGCGGCCGGCACGATCGAGGGCGTAACCCAATTGCTCGCCCGTGATCGATTGATTGGGCTCAAGCACAGCAAAGGCTTTGCCGGCGGAAATCATCGCAGTGCCAGGTGGCAGACGACCATACTCGGGCTGACGATAGCAGAGCCCGCGAGTGCTCACGCCGGCTTGATCGAGGGTAAAGCCGAGTGAAATCAGGTCGCAATCAATGCGTGTCGCGGCTTCCAACCGTTCGAGATCGACCTTAGCTCCCATTTCAAAAGCCAAGCGGCGAATTAAACGCGAATCGATCTTCGCACCTTCTACCGTCAAACGCCCTTGAGCCCACTGAATCGGCTGGCCTCCCAAGCGGTGCAGCGAGTCGACTTCGATCAAGCCTACGCCACTAAAGGGAAAGTCAAAGGGCTGGGACAAATCGAGCATGTTGACGTTGGCAAAGCGAGCATTTTCCAGCCGCACTTGATAATCACTTTGCTGCTGCTCCCACCGCACCAAGCCGCTGAATTCCGCCTCCGGCCCCAGCCTTCGCATTACTGGTAAATAAGTTGCCAAAACGCCACATGGGAGGGGCGTGTCGCCCGATTCGAGCACCCACGTGGTGCGTGGCGAAACGCTGTCGCGGATGCGGTGCACATCCAAGCGGGCACGTTTGGCGGTAGCCGATTCACCCGCCAAAGCAAACCGCATCGAAGCGGTCGTTTGCCGGTCATCCGATTTCACCAGGACGTCCACGGGAGTCAGCGTAATCGCTTGCGGTGAACCGAGCAGGGTCAGCCCCTCGGCACCCAACTGCACCAGTTCCCCGGTCAATTGAGGCTGGCAAAGAAAGCGATCGTGAATCAAATTCCAGACGGTGCTGAGCTGTTCGGCCTGGATCTGCGGTTGGCTGAGATGCACCCCCATCTTGCGATCATTTCGCGTGAACAAGACGGTCGCCACGCGAGCCACTTCGCGATCCGTTTCAGGATGCCGCAAGACCACATCACGCAGCTCCCAATAACCGGGCTTGCCGTGCTCCATGTCGCCAATCTGCACGACCACGCCCAGCCGCTGATTGAGCATGCTCTCCAGCCGCCGGATTTCGCCGCGGTGATACCAGGGCGTCAGTGTGACGATCACTCCGCAGAGCGTCACCAAGGTGGGCAGCGCGCAGAGCAGCAGGAAAGTCAAGCGACAGAGCGCTCGCTCGCTGCGTTCATGCATCCTTGCACTTGCCACCATGTTGCTTCCGCGTTTGGATTTGCCGATCGACTCTCGATACTTGTCGCCACTTTCCGTTATCGCTGTTTAGGCCAGCCGAAATCAACGGCGATAATGGTGAGGTAGGCGATAATGGTGAGGTAATCGTCAGACGTTCCTGGCCATTTGTTGAAACAAGTCATAACGGGCTCGCATCTCCCCCAAACTTTTCCACAAAGGCGGCGGCGACCTCGAATGCCACCACCGCTTCGATGATGATTGCCGCGGCGGAAATGGCGCACACGTCGCTGCGTTCGTATTGCGCGCGATGCGGTTGTTTGGTTTCCCAATTGATCGAATCGAGCGGTTTGCGGAGCGTTGAAATCGGTTTTTTGGCCGCTCTGATGATCAAAGGTTGGCCATTGGTCATGCCCGCTTCGAGCCCACCGGCGTTGTTCGATGGCCGGGTGTAACCGAGCGACGGGCCGTCGGCTTGAGCCGGATCAAACTGAATCGGATCGTGGACTTGGCTGCCGCGCAAGCGGGCGGCGGTAAATCCCATCCCAATTTCCACCCCTTTAATCGCCTGCACGGCCATCACGGCTTGGGCCAACCGGCCATCGAGTTTGCGATCCCACTGGGCATGCGTTCCCAG
>CAZHTX010000746.1:0-2065 GCA_964535475.1 uncultured Pirellulaceae bacterium | reverse complement strand
GGGAACCGCACGCTGGCGCGAGGCGGCTGATGAGGGAACCGCACGCTGGCGCGGGGCGGCTGATGAGGGAACCGCACGTTGGCGCGAGCGTCCAGCTTACGTAGCGTGCACGAGTAGGAGCACGAGCACGAGCACGAGCTTGGTACTCCTACTCGTGCTCGATCGTTACCTGCGATAATGTGTTATTTATCCCACCCCCCTCTTCGTTTTCGCTTGAGTCCCGCCGATGCGTCCGATCCGCAAGCTGCTTGTCGCTAATCGCAGTGAAATTGCCACCCGTGTTTTCCGCAGTGCGACCGAACTCGGCATTCGCACCGTGGCCATTTACTCCCACGAGGACCGATACGCTCTGCATCGTTTCAAGGCTGACGAGGCGTACCAAATTGGTCGATCGGGCGAACCGATTCGCTCCTACTTGGACATTCCCGGGATCGTTGCCTTGTGCGTCCAGCACAAAATCGACGCGGTCCACCCGGGCTACGGATTTCTCAGCGAGAACCCTGATTTTGCCGCCGCTTTGGAACAAGCTGGCGTGCTGTTTGTCGGCCCCAGCGTTCGCAGCCTGCAGTTGTTGGGCGACAAGACTTCGGCCCGACAGCTCGCCGAACAAGCCGGAGTGCCAATCTTGGGCGGCACCAAAGCGGCGGTTCGCAGTTTGGACGAAGCGGCTGGGGCGGCCGATTCATTAGGCTTTCCCGTGATCCTCAAAGCGTCCAAGGGGGGCGGAGGACGCGGCATGCGGGTGATCGAATCCGCGGCCGATTTGGCTGCCGGCTTGGAGCAGGCGCAACGCGAGTCGCTGACCGCTTTCGGCAGCGATGAAATTTTCGTGGAACGCTTTGTCCAGCGAGCTCGGCATATCGAAGTCCAATTGCTGGGGGACCAACACGGCGGGCTGGTGCATCTTTACGAACGCGACTGCAGCGTCCAACGTCGACACCAAAAAGTGGTCGAAATCGCGCCGGCCCCGAATCTTACGGCCGAAACACGGCAACAACTCTGCGAGGCGGCTTTAAAGATTGGTCGCCAAGTCGGTTACGAGAACGCGGGCACGGTCGAATTTTTGCTCGATGTCGACCGTAATGATTTTTACTTCATCGAAGTCAACCCGCGTATCCAAGTCGAGCACACCGTGACCGAAGAAGTCACCGGCATCGACATTGTTCGCTCGCAGATTTTGGTCGCTCAGGGACACCGGCTGGACGATGACGCATTGGGGATGCCGTCGCAAGCCAATATCCAAACGGCCGGTTTTGCGATTCAGTGTCGCGTGACAACGGAGGATCCGGAAAGTCAATTTCGTCCTGACTATGGCCGCATCACCCACTACCGATCGGCCGGCGGCATGGGGATTCGCTTGGATGCCGGCAGCGCCTTTTCGGGGGCCGTCGTGAATCCTTTTTACGATTCAATGTTGGTCAAATGCACGGCGCGGGGACGCAGCCTCAGCGAAGCGGCGCGGCGAATGGATCGCTGCTTGCAAGAGTTTCGTATTCGTGGCGTGAAAACGAACATCCCCTTTTTGATTCGCTTGGTGGGACATCGCACGTTTTTGCAAGGCGAGGCGACCACGCGGATGATCGACCAGTCGCCGGAGCTATTTAAATTGCCCAGGCGGCGAGATCGCGCCACGCGTCTGTTGAATTTTCTCGCCGAAACGATCGTCAATGGAAACCCGCTGGTTACCGGCCGACCGGTTGCCACGCGGCGGACGCCCGCCCCGCTGCCGGAGCTCGACGCCGTCCAGCCGCTGCCGACCGGCTCGCGAGATGTCTTTTTAGAAGGTGGCCCCCGGGGACTGATTGAGTGGATTCGTCAGCAACCCGATTTGTTGTTTACGGATACCACGATGCGCGACGGGCACCAGTCGCTGTTGGCCACGCGAGTGCGCACCTTTGACATGCTGCAGATCGCGCCGGCTTACGCGCGGCTGGCCCCTCAATTGTTTTCTCTGGAGATGTGGGGTGGCGCGACGTTCGACACTTCGATGCGATTTCTGAAAGAAAGCCCATGGGATCGTTTGACCGAACTCCGCTCGGCAGTTCCCAATATTTTGTTCCAGATG
>CAZHTX010000745.1:0-2072 GCA_964535475.1 uncultured Pirellulaceae bacterium | reverse complement strand
GCTAGTGGCTAGTGGCTAGTGGCTAGTGGCTAGTGGCTAGTGGCTAGTGGCTAGTTGCTAGTTGCTAGTTGCTAACTGCTAACTGCTGAAACCTCGCAAGCGCGTTCAATTCTGGCCGATGCCTTCGCTGGCGTAGAGGCCAAAAGTGGCCAACCAGTGGTCGCCTTCGTAATGACCGCTGTTGATATATTGTAAGCCGTCAGTCAGGTGAGCTTGGGCACTGGTCAGCAATGCGCCGCGCAGTTGGTGCTCGGCGGGAAGCGACAGGGCGACTGATCGTAAACACCAGGCGCGATGCAAGTTGAGTCCAGCGAGATGGACTAGCTTCGGGTCGCTCGGGTCACTCACGACCACCGGCGCTATCGTGCCGTCGGTTAATTGCTTCGCCAAGTGCGGCAAGAAAGCATCCAGCCAGGCGACAAACTCGCCCTCCGATAGCACTCGCCGCATCAAGTCGGCTTCGTTCCAGCAGGATGAAAAGAAGTCATGCCCCGATGGTTCATATTGCACGGGGTAATCGATGTCGGCACGATAGAAAGCAAGTGCCCGCTCGATCGCCAGTTGCTCCAGGCCAGCCAGTTGCATGACCCGAGCGTAATCTAAAATTTGTCCCAGCGCAAAGGCCGTGTCGGGATGCTGGCCGGTGCGAATGGGAAAGGTCAGCAAGGGCAGGTAAGCTTCGATGCGTTGCACGAACACATTCTCCAGGGGTTGGAGATTTTTCCGCCACACGATTGCGTCGGGATCGTCCCAGCCCTCCAGCTCGATGGCTAATCGCAACAGCCAAGCCCAACCATACATCCGCTCGAAAGTCTTTTGTTCGTCTCGCGAAAAGAACTCAGCTTCGCGCTGCAAATTTTCGGCGGTGAGATGCTCCGCTAAAACCTGGCGAATGCGGGGTGCCGAATCGATTGTCGGATACTGTTTCAGCAAGCGAACCAAGACCCAATGACCATGCACGCTGCTGTGCCAATCATAACAGCCAAAAAACGCCGGAAAGTGCTCGCGGGGTGTCTTGATCTGTTCCGCACTCGTATACACCAAGGCCAGCTTGTTGGGAAACTCCGTGTCGACTCCTTTGAGGACCAATTGAGCCCATGCGTTGGCGGTCGCCAGGGATAAACCTGCGGGTTCGGACGGCGACTCTGGCACGGCCTTTAATGCCGCAGGTTGCGCCCAGCTGCATGTCGCAGTGAACAGAGTCGTAGTGAGCAGAATCGCAGTGACGGCGAGCGTTGTTCGAACGATGGATTTCACGAGAGGTTCACTCTTTGAAGAAGCAGCCGGTTGGAGAGTCGCGTTATCAGACCGAGCCGTCACGCGAGTTATTTGAGCCAAGGAATTGGCCGCAGTTTCAGCTCTTTGATGCTTTGCAAGTAATCCAGCACGGGTTTGGAGGTTTCGCCGCCAACTTGGGCATGGAAATGGAGGCTAAATCCATGCGGCCCTTTGGCGTCGATCAGATTGGGTTGCGCTTCCAGCATCGCTTTGACCGCGTCCAGCTTGCCAAGCATGGTCATGCAAAAAAGGTCAGGACGACTGCCTCGTTCCAGCAAGAAATTGACAATATCCACTTTACCCATGTGGCTCGCGCCACCGAGCGCCGTTTCATAATCGCCTCCTCCCCAGTCGACCGCAGCGTTAAGCAAACCCGGCTCGCGGTCGAGCAGCTTGCGAGTCATGTCGAGATCTGAATGTGCATAGATCACAAAGTCGGCGGCCAACGCGCGGTTGACTTGAGGTTTCGACCAAGAGGGTTTAAACGATGGCGGTTCGTAGTCTCGCTCGAACTCCGCTTCCAGCGGTCCTTTAGGTTGCTGTTCCTTCGCCTCTGCTGAAGGTGTGTCTTGACCGTGCGCGAGCGAGTGGGCGGTGGCGCCGACGATCAATCCGCTAGCGAGCGTGCGGATCGCGTTGCGGCGAGTGCTGTGCGTTTGCTGCATTGTTTTTCTCCGTGGGAAGTTAAGGATATGTGCACAGATTCTACTCGAAAATCGAGTGAACCGCGGCTGGTGCACGGTCAGCGGTTATGGCAGCCCAGCACTAGCCACCGTTTTGTTGCACGGGATTGA
>CAZHTX010000744.1:0-2074 GCA_964535475.1 uncultured Pirellulaceae bacterium | reverse complement strand
TAAAAAAGGCCCGCGGCTAGCGCCGTCGGCTCACAGTTTTCGGATAGGTTCTTAATCTGGCTGGCGACATGCATGGATCTCAACATCAACACCGATATCGCTGCGCATCTCTTCGTCACGAATACCCATCAGTTGCCAATCCAAACCGCTCGATTCGGCCAGCCGTGCGGCCAATTGTGGCTGCAACGATCTGTCCCACACGGGGCGGACGGTGTGATTAACTTTGGCCACGCTGTCAATCATTTGCCCGTCGCGAACGACTAATCGTCCGCGGCGAAAAACATGGGTCGGGTGGGCGAAAATCTTATCCCAAGCCGGAGCAGCTTGGCCCGCATGCGGAGGATAAACGGCGATGTCAGCTACCGCCCCGTCAGCCAGGTGGCCGAGATTGGACAAACCCAAAAAATTGGCCGGAGCCGAGCGCGTCATCAAGGCGATGTCGTTCAGCGTGTATTGTCGAGTCAGCCCCCGCAGCTGGCTGGAAGCGGCCGCATCGGGATCGATTTCCGCCAAAGCTGTTTCGCGAAACGTGCGATCCATCAACAACCGCATGAGGTGTGGGTATGTGGTAAACGGACCGCCATTTGGATGATCGGTGGTGAGAAAGACGCGGCTGGGATCATCCACCATCAAAAACAACTCCAAGCCGATTGCCCATTGCAGCGCGTTAACAAAACGACGGTGTTGATAGCGAAAGGGAACTACCCCACAACCGGCTTGGCATTCAATATCTAGAATGACGCTCTTCCGCGGTTTGGCCCACCGCCGGCTGGTAAACTGGTGCATCGTGTCGGCCGACAGAGTCACGGTCTGACCAAACATGACTTGGCCAACATCGATGGTTAGATTCGGGTGCTGCTGCACGGCCCGCGCTATTTGCTCGGCGGCTGAGGAGAAATTCTTTGAGCCTTCCGCTCCGTAGCTATGGAATTGCACATGCGTGAGATGGATCCGCCGACCATCGGCCGCGGCAATCGTTTTTAAAGTCGAATCGATGTTGCCCGCCATGCCTAGATTGCTGGCGTGGACGTGCAACGGTTGCGGCAAGCCAATCTCGTCGACCGCCCTGGTTAAACAGCGGATGATTTCCGACGGCGTCACTCCCAGCTTGGGATGAGGTTGGTCCACATCGAGGTGCCGCTGGTTGTACTTGAAGGCATGAATCCCACCGGCGTTGACAACTTTGACGCCGATCGCCTGAGTGGCTTCGACCGTGGCGGCCACGTAAGCGTTGATCAAGGCTTGCGGCACGCGATCGCGAATCATTGTCAACAGGCAATCGTCGTTGCCCAGCAAGACGTAAGCGCCGCTGTCGATCGCCGGCACATCGGCCATTTCGGCGTGCGTGCCCCGCGCGTTGCAGGCAATCATGGCCGGTTCAAAACAAGCCGTATAACCCATCTCTAAATAGCGGCGGCCAACTAACGGCGACGTGGGCAGGAAAGTGTCGCGGCGATTCGCCAGCAAGGGATCGCGCACCGCCGCCCGCCGGCCATCATCCGCCACCGCTTGCAACAATTCGGGCAACAACATGCGGGCGATCGTTAACTTGCCGCCGCCGATGTGCGTGTGCGGATCAATGCCCCCCGCCATCACAATGTGGTCGGTCAAATCGTACTCGTAATCAATCCGCTCCGACGCCGCGACCGACGTGGTCAGCTGCTGATCACGCATGTAAAGGTCGCGCGGTTCTCCCCGCCACTGCTGAGTGGGGTCATAGACGCGACCGGCGGTTAGTTTGGTTAGCATTGACTGATCCTGCGGGCCTGAACTTGATCTCCCAGCGACGATAAGACCTGCCCGATCGAAGCTGTCGCGGTCTGCTGAAATGGTGGTCGCCAACCGAGGCTGACTGTGCCATCGCCGCGAAACGTGGTGCCGGCCGACTCGATTCCGGGAACCGCGGCGGGGAGCACCAAGGTCGCTTGTTGGCGGAGCGAGTCAGCTGGCGTGCCGACCACGATTAACGGTGTCTGATCGGCTGCGGGGGGAGCTGGGAAAGTCGGATAAGGATGAATCCAGATTCGCGCGTCGGCGGTGGCGGGCTGTTGTTCGGCGAGCAACTGGGGCAGAC
>CAZHTX010000743.1:0-2074 GCA_964535475.1 uncultured Pirellulaceae bacterium | reverse complement strand
GCAAGCCAAGTGCTACGATGCGGCGGCCGGTTTGGGGCCCTGGATACGGTTGGTTTCCGGGCCGATCGAGCGGGACGAACTGGCTGTCCAGTTGACGATTCGTCGCGGTAAGAGCGTGGTCTTTGAAGCAACCACCTCGGCGGCCGAAATGGCTCGCGAGTTTACCGATCTGGTTGGCTGGTTGGGACGCGACAACAGCTTTCCTGACGGCGCCGTGCTGATGACCGGTACGGGCGTTGTGCCAAATGCTGATTTTACTTTGCAAGCGGGCGATTGGGTCGACATTACGATCGACACCATCGGCACGCTTTCCAATTCGATCATTCAAGGTTAAAGGAGTTTTTCAAATGGCCACCGCACAAGCTACCACGCGGCCCGTACTGATCGCCGGCACCTGGCGCGACGCTGATGCCAGCGGCAGTTTTCAAGCAACCGACCCCAACACGGCCACTCCTCGCGAGGCCATGTTCCCTGTCAGCACTTGGGCCGATTGCGACGCGGCGCTCGACGCGGCGGTTGCCGCCCACGCGGCGCTGCGAAAATTGCCGGCGGAGCAAATCGCTCGGTTTCTGGAGCGTTTCGCTGACCGGATCGAAGCGGCCAAAGAGCAACTGGTGGAAACGGCTTACGCCGAAACGGGCTTGGCCAAATCGCCGCGTCTCGCGGATGTGGAATTGCCTAGAACATCGGGGCAATTGCGAAAAGCGGCTGCCGCGGCACGCAGTGGCGACTGGGCGCTGGCGACCATTGATACGGCCGCCGGTATTCGTTCTTGCTACCAATCGTTGGGGCCGGTCTGTGTGTTTGGTCCCAATAATTTTCCCTTCGCGTTCAACAGCGTGGCGGGGGGCGATTTTGCCGCCGCGATTGCCGCTGGCAATCCGGTGATAGCGAAAGCCAACAGCTCCCATCCTGAGACCAGCCAGTTGTTGGCGGCGGAAGCAATGGAAGCGGCTCGCGAAACCGACATGCCGGCCGGGACGGTGCAGTTGATTTACCGCACCAGCCACTCAGATGGCGAACGCTTGGTCGCGGATCCCCGCGTGGGAGCGACCGGATACACGGGCAGTCGGGGGGCCGGTTTGAAACTAAAAGCGGCTGCCGATCAAGCTGGTAAACCGATCTACCTTGAGCTTTCCAGCGTCAACCCGGTCGTGATCACGGCCGCCTCGTTGGCCGAGTCAGGAGCCGACATTCTAGACCAATACGTGACCAGCGTGTTGATGGGAAGTGGCCAATTTTGCACCAACCCCGGCTTGGTCGTGTTGCCCGCGGGGGCGGATGGCGAGCAATTTGTGGAGCGGCTCACCGAGCGGTTTCAAGCGGCCGCCGCCGGCACCCTGCTCTCCCCGGCAGTTGCCAAATCATTGACCGCGGCGATCGAAACACTGCAGTCTTCGGGCGCAACGGTGTTGACAGGCGGCGGGACTGTGGAGACTGGGCGTTGCGCCGTGGCCAACACCCTGCTCCGCTGTGATGCGGCACAGTTTTTGAGCGATCCCGAGAAGTTTCAAACGGAAGCCTTTGGAAACGCCGCGCTGCTGGTGCTGGCAAGCGACACCGAGGAAATGATCCGCGTGATTGAGTCGCTCGAAGGCAACCTGACCGGCTGCATCTATTCAGCCAGCGAAGATGACGAATCGGCTTACGAAGCCTTGGCCTTTGCCCTCACTCCCAAAGTCGGTCGCTTGCTCAATGACAAGATGCCGACCGGAGTGGCTGTCTCGGCGGCAATGAATCATGGTGGGCCCTATCCGGCGACGGGGCATCCAGGATTTACCGCCGTGGGTGTGCCCGCTTCGCTGTTGCGATTCGGCAAGCTGACCAGCTTTGACAACGTCCGCAAACAACGTCTACCAAGCTTGCTCGCGGATGAGAATCCAACGGGACAAACTTGGCGAATGGTTGATGGACGCTGGACGACCGACCATGTCAGCGGTTGAGTGATAGCGTCCGGTTCCCAGGAACCGTGCGAGTGCGCTCCACTTCTGATGTGAACGAAAGAGTTATGTGGAGGTACTTAGCGATTCGGAATTGCGCATGGCCGGCTAAAGCCGGGACACCAGCGTGCGCT
>CAZHTX010000742.1:0-2080 GCA_964535475.1 uncultured Pirellulaceae bacterium | reverse complement strand
CGCAAAAATATCGGTTTGCCGAAGGAGCAGCCGCGCAGCGCCGAGCGCTCGCGTTCAATCCCAACTTTACCGCCGCCCGCTTTCAATTGGCTCAAGACCTGCTGCGTTTGGGCAATGATGATGCCGGCTGGGAACTGGCTGAATGGGCTAACCGCGAAGATGGTTACAACGTGGTCGCCTACAACTTGATGACCCTCCGCGATTCGCTGCGAAAATTTAGCGTGCTCAAACAAGGCAACCTGCTGGTCCGCATGGAAGCTAGGGAAGCGGAGATCTACGGCCCCGAAGTGCTCGAACTATTGAGCGAAGCCGAACGCGTGCTTTGTGAAAAATATGACATTGAACCGTCGGGCCCCATTGTCGTGGAAATTTTTCCCCGCCAACAAGACTTCGCCATCCGCACGTTTGGCCTACCTGGCGGAGATGGTTTTCTCGGCGTCTGTTTTGGCAGAGTGGTCACGGCGAACAGCCCCGCCTCGCAAGGAGCCGATCCGGCGAATTGGCAAGCCGTCCTCTGGCACGAGTTCTGTCACGTCGTCACGCTGGAGAAAACCAACAACCGCATGCCCCGCTGGTTGAGCGAGGGGATCTCGGTGTACGAAGAGCGGTTGCGAGATCCCACTTGGGGCCAGCAGATGACGCCCTACTTTCGCAAAATGATTCTCGGCGAAGATGCGGTCCCGATCAGCAAATTATCGGGCGCGTTCTTAGCTCCCAAGTCGGCGATGCATTTGCAGTTGGCATACTATGAATCATCGCTGGCGGTTGAATTCCTGATTGAGAATTACGGTCTCGAAACACTGAATCGCATTCTCGTTGACTTGGGCGTGGGCATGCCGATCAACGAATCCTTGCAACGATACTCCGGCTCCCTGGATACGCTCGATGAAGAGTTCCTGCGTTTCATTCGCGCCCGGGCACGCGTCTACGGCTGTCGTTTCGACTGGAGCGAAGATGACATGCCCGAAACACAAAATCCCGCTGACTGGCGTGCCTGGTTGGAACCTCGTCCCGATAACTATTGGGGTCTACGAGGCCTCGCATCATCACTGCTGGCAGCGCGAAAATTCGCGGAAGCCAAAGTGCCGCTGGAACGCATTCTCGAACTGTTCTCCGACGACGTGGTGGACACCGAAGCCCTGGCCGAACTGGCCGCGATCCAACAAGCTTTGCAGGACACCGCGGCCGAACAAAGCAGCTTGGAAAGATTGATCGCAAACCAGTCTGATGGGTTCCCGCAATTAATTCGTTTGCTGGAATTGTCCGCCGAGGCAAAGGACTGGCAGGCGGTCCGCGACTACGCCGACCAGGCATTAGCGATCAACCCGCTGCTCGCCACGCCCCACGAAAGGATTGTCGAAGCTGCCGAAGCACTCGACCGCCCTCAAGACGCAGCCCGCGCTCTGGAGGTGCTGGGACACATGGAACCGATCGATCCCGCCCTGCTGCATTATCGCACGGCACGAGCTTGGTTGGCTCGCGGCAATCGACAAAAAGCCAAACGCCAAGTCTTGATGGCGCTCGAAGAAGCGCCCCATTACCGCTCCGCCCAAAGCCTACTCATCGAACTGAATCAGACCGCGGAGACACCGCCAACGGCAGAGCAAAATCTGCCCACTGCGGACGAGCAAGCTGCGGTCGCAGAGAATCCGGCAAATGAAGAAAAAATGCCGGCTGAAGAAAAGATGCCGGCTGAAGAAAAACCTGCGGAGGAGGAGAAACCTGCGGCGGAAGAGAAACCGGCGGCGGAAGAGAAACCGGCGGCGGACGAAAAACCGGCGGGTGATGAAAAACCCGTGGCTGACGACACGAATGGAGGTTTGGTATGAAGTTGAATAAATTTTGGCGGTCGCGCGGCGTCAGCCTGGGCATCGTTTTGTCGAGCGTGTTTCTGCTTTCCGCGGCCGTCGTCTGGGCTCAACGAGGTAATTGGGGTGGCGGTGGTTGGGGCCGTGGTGGTGACTGGCGAAACGTGGGGCGGCGGGGTGTGCCAAGCTGGGAGATCGATCCCAATTTTCGCGACGACACGTTTACGTTCGCCCGCGTCAAATATGATTCGGGAGGTTATCGCGATAAATGG
>CAZHTX010000741.1:0-2090 GCA_964535475.1 uncultured Pirellulaceae bacterium | reverse complement strand
GTGGCTAGCGCCAAAACGGCTAAGCTTCATTGCCCGCTCCTCATGCTGCTCTGGCCGGGAATTCGCACCACGATCCTCACATCGCGGAGCGGAATTTGACCGCCGCCTTCCGCTCCGCTGGGTGTTGCTTCCGCCTCAACGGGCAACGTTGGTAACGCGGGCTGCACCGCGTCCAGATCGTTTCCCAGTTCATCGCCCAACCCGCCCGCCGGCAAATCCCCAGCCGCCGCGGGCTGTTGCCGAGTGACTTGGTAAGGGCTCGAAGCGGGCGGAAAATCAAAGCTCAACTCGATCGCCGTGGGCAAGGCCAGCCGCAATTGACTATCCCATTGGTCAAGCCAATTCTCGCCGTCAGAATAACGAAAGCGTGGTGAGACCAAGTGACGGATCGCGCTGGACATCAGCGCCCCGCCAGCCACTTCGGCCGCCGCCGCTGGTTGCTCCGTTCGATAAAGATCGTCCACCGTCAGTAATTGATCGGCCGACGATATCTCGCTTTCACGCTCGCTCCGCTCGGCCCAAGCCGCGGCGGCTCTCAACTCCCGTTGCAAACGATAGATGGGCTGATCGTCGCTGGTAACGCCATCAGGCAGCAAGCGATAAGTCACTGTGCCAATCTCTAACGGATCAAGGCGAACTGTTTGCCTCTGCGCACCACGCCCCGCCGGCCCCAATTCCAACTCGCGATCACTCAACACACCCGCTTCAGAACTGGCACCCGCTCCAGAACTGGCAGCCGCCCCAGAACTGGCAGCCGCCCCAGAACTGGCAGCCGGGGAACGCAACGGTTGCCAACTGGCGGTCACTTCGTCCAACCAGGGCAGGGGATCGACCGCCGGAATTTGCTGCCAGACAATCTCGCGAGATGTGCCGCGAAACATGGTTTGCTGGGTGGCAACCGACGCATTCCCTCGTTCCCAACGATCCGCTTTCATGCTGCAAGCCGCATCATGCACCAACCACTCTCTCGCCACACTCATCACTCGCAACCGATAAGTTTGCTGCCAACCGCGTTGCTCGGCGACGCGATAAGATGCCAAAATCGACCAAGCGACAACCATCAAGGTGGCCAACAAAGCCAGCGCAATAATTAACTCCAGCACCGAAAAACCGAGCGACAACGTTCCCCGCATCGATTCTGTTTTTTTGCGCCGTCGAGTTTGCCAAGCAGAAGTAGGTTGCAGCAAAGGTCGCTGAATCATGGCAGTTCCCGCACCGCCGGCTGGCAACCTCGCCCAACCCACCAACTGCACCGTCCCACGTTGCTCGCTGGAGTCGCCATCCAGCTGGCCACCGCCTGCGAGCTCATTCGCGCCCCCATCACTCGCTCCTGCCGGAAAGACCGAAACGCTGATCCGCACCAACCGCGTGGGGCCACGGCTGAGTGACGTATCTGTTGATGACTGGCCCGTTGATGACTGGCCCGTTGATGACTGGCGGCGAGTTGCCAGCAGCGTATCGACTTGCACCTGATAGGCCCAAGCGGGATTCGCCTCGTAGAGACCATTCATTTCGCTTTGTTGCCGGCCCCCCATGGCGATGAATTCATCCAACACCGACTCGGCTATCTGCAAAGCTTCACTACGTTGCTCAGCACGGACGGCCAACTTGCTGGCTTGGCCAATCAAAGCGAACAGGGCGGCTCCGCTGCCGGCCAACACGGCCGTGGCCAGAATCACTTCCAGCAGCGAAAACCCGCCCCGCGGAGGGCTGGTTTTGCGGCGATGCGGGGCTGCACAAGTCATGGCAGTTCGGTATCCGCAGCCGCCGCCGGCAACCGCTCGGTTTGCATCATCCCGGTAACCGCATCGACTCGCACCAGGGCGCGTTGTCCGGTCGTTTGGTCGCGCAACACGATGGCCGCATCACGCGTCTGCCCGTCAGGCAACAACGGCAAGTACCAACGCGTTTTCCCGTCGTTGTCAGGTTCTCCAGCCGCAGCGGCTCCCAAACTCACCCGCTCAAAGATCATCCCGGCGGGTAATGTCCAAGTCGCCGGCTCGCTCTCCGATAGCTTGGCAATGTAAAACTGCTGCGTCGAGCTGTTTGCATTGTAAAACTGCTGTCCCCAGCTGATTGCATTGTAAAAC
>CAZHTX010000740.1:0-2090 GCA_964535475.1 uncultured Pirellulaceae bacterium | reverse complement strand
TACGTTCCGCCAGTTGGCCGTTCTCGACAGCGAGTTGTTTCGCTGCGACGCGCTGTCGATTAATCAGCATTGCGGCCGAAGTTGTGATTAGCGCTATGATCATCAAGGCGATCAGTGAGGCCAACGCAGCGGCGCGGTGTCGTCGCACCCAGCGGGCGCTGCGTTCGGCCCAGGAGTCGTGATGGGCCCACGTCGGTTCATCCGCTAACCAGTGCTCAAGATCGGCAAGCATCGCGGCGGCGGAGGGATAGCGCTCTGTGGGTTGGGTGGCGAGGGCACGCATGGCAATCGCCGCTAACGGCTTGGGGATGCGAGGCGACACATTGCGCGGCGGTTTTATTTCGCCACGGATGGTCTGCCGGCACATAGTCTCTCGATCACTGAGCTCAATCGGCGGGCGGTTCAGCAGCATCTGGTAGAGTATGGCACCCAACCCATAAACATCCGTTGCCGGGCCGAGCAAATCATTCTGGCCACTCAGTTGTTCTGGCGAGGCATAACCGGGGGTACCCAACGCTTGGCCGGGTTGAGTTTCCAACGTGGAATTTTCGCCAAATGGGTCGGCCGATTGCGGTGCTGCAGTGACCGGTTGGCGTTGTGTATCGACGACTGAAGAATGTTTGTTCGTTAATGATTTGGCAAGTCCCCAATCCAAGAGGATCGTTTCACCAAATTTTCCCACCATCACGTTGTTCGGTTTTAAGTCGCGGTGTAAGACCCCTTGGCTGTGCGCGTATTCGACTGCTTGACCAACGTCGATCAAGCGACCAATCAGGGCGCGGAAGGCGCTATTCTGGAAGTCGATAGCAGCGGACTTTTGACTGCCGTGAAAGTCTCGGATTTCGTCGCGTAAATCGCGACCTTCCACGACCCGCATAGCGTAATACATGCGGCCCGCATGGTCTTGGCCATAGGCATAGATGGGAATGATGCCTGGATGCTCTAAGTTACCAGTCAAACGCGCCTCTAAATCAAATTTGGCTCGAAATAAAGGCACGTCGGCGCAATCATCTCGGATTTGTTTGACCGCGACGCGTCTTCCCAGCTGGCGATCGTCCGCCGTCATCACGCGCCCCAGGCCACCTTGTCCAAGTTCGCTGCTGAGGACGAAACGCTCGGCATCCAGCGAATGAGGCAGCGTTCTTGCCGATCCAGCATGCGCGGCCCCGGTCACATCCGTCGGTGGTTGTGTCTCCCAAGTAGTTTGCGGATCGTCAGAGAGGTCGCCTGCAGGCAGGTCGCTGGGCGAAAGGGGGACGGTTGGCGTTTGGGGCGACGTTTGTGGTGCGGAGTTGCGGAGGGAATTTGGGCCGATCGTTTCGAAGTTAGCCAGCGATGCGGTCGGCTGGTCAGAATTCACCAAACTACTGATCGCCTCGATAAGATTACCCTGATGTTGTTTCAGGATATCTGTGGCCTGTTGTCGCAATTGGCTTCGCAAGGCGTCGTTAAAATCGGTGGCCAGCATACCTTGGCGGTGGGCCAGCAATAACAGCAACGATTCGAGTTCATTCGATGGAGGGTAATTGCTCATCAAAATGCAAACCGTAATCGTGGATGTTTCGGAAGATACCGCCGTGCAATTCGTTAAGCCTACCCGAACGCGGGGACTTTTCGCAAACGTGCCTGCCACCCGAAATTCGAGTCGTGATTGACTGGCAGACCAAAAGCGGTTCTTCTGGAAGTAGAGCCACACGGGGGGCATCTGTGGGCCGGTGGGCCGCTTGCCCCTGCGAAAAATTGGCCGGGCGCTTAAGATATCAAGGCCATGATGATTAGATCAATGATTCGCCGCAAGTTACGCAAATCAAGGAGATTCGCTTGCCCCGCTCGCTTGAGGCCTCAGTAGTTACTGCGCCGCTTGATGGTCGCCAGTCGATACCCCGCCAGGCGCCGCGTGAACTGAGTGGTTTGCCTTCGCGATTGTCCCGACTGGTCGAACTGGAACGCCACCTGTTGGATTGGGCGTCGGGACACGAAATTTGGTTCGCCGGGGTTCGCGATTCGCTGCGTGCGTTGACCGCGTCGATGTTGGTTGAGCAAGCGCGATTGGAGGTGCTGTTGGTGATCGTTCCCGAAGCGGTT
The DNA here is from genome assembly GCA_964535475.1 of uncultured Pirellulaceae bacterium. Lineage (GTDB taxonomy): Bacteria > Planctomycetota > Planctomycetia > Pirellulales > Pirellulaceae > Laterigemmans. The sequence continues at coordinate 5 of CAZHTX010000740.1, read as the reverse complement.
GATGC
>CAZHTX010000739.1:0-2092 GCA_964535475.1 uncultured Pirellulaceae bacterium | reverse complement strand
CTTGCCACTTTCGATCGAGGCGCAAGTCGAGGCGCACACGTTGATGATGAGCACGAACAACGTGTTCGCGCCATCCAACGGCAAGCCGATTATGAGTCCCTCGCAAGACGTCGTGATGGGTTGTTATTACACGACGATTGAAATGCCCAATCGTCGCGGCGAAGGCATGCTGTTCTCCAGTCCGGAAGAAGCCGAGTTGGCCTTCCAGCAAGGAATCTTGGATACGCACGCCAAAATTCGCGTGCGTCTGCCTCGCCATCAACGACTGAAGACCGACGATAATTCAGCAGCCGCCGGTGTCGTGGTCAACACCACACCCGGTAAAGTGCACTTCAATATGATGCTGCCCGACGGCATGGATTACTACAATTATCCAATGCGGTCGAGCGATTTGGCGAACGTGATCAGCGACTGCTACCAACGTTTGGGTCGCAAGGCGACGATCAATTTGTTGGACGACATGATGCAACTCGGTTTCCGCGAATCGACCCGGTCCGGGCTGTCTTTCGCCACCGACGACTTGGTGACCCCCGATACCAAGGCCAAGTACATCGCGGAAGCTGAAAAGACCGTGATGAAACACAAGAAGGCGTTTGATCGCGGGATGATCACCGGGGGTGAACGCTACAACCAAGTGTTGGACGTGTGGACGCACGCTCGGGAAGCGATCACGACCGACATGATGAAAGCGATGGAACACGACTACCGCGAAGGTGGCTGGTACGTGAACCCGGTTTATTTGATGTCGCACTCGGGTGCCCGGGGCGGTATCGAACAGATTCGCCAGCTGGCCGGCATGCGAGGTTTGATGGCCAAGCCTACCGGTGAAATCATCGAAACGCCGATCAAGGCGAACTTCCGTGAAGGCTTGTCAGTGCTGGAGTATTTCAGCTCGACGCACGGTGCCCGGAAAGGCTTGGCCGATACGGCACTCAAGACGGCCGACTCCGGTTATCTGACACGTAAGCTGGCCGACGTCGCCCAGAATGTCGTCGTCACCATGGAAGACTGCGGCACCACGCAGGGAATCACCAAGGGGGTGATTTATCGAGGTGAGAAAGTCGAAGTCCGCTTGGCCGACTCGATCAACGGGCGTGTCAGCCGACAGAACATCGTCTCCACGATTACTGATGAAGTCATCGTTCGTGAAAACGATATGATCACGCCCGAGAGTGCTCGCAAGATCGAAGAAATGGGCTTGGAAAAGATCCAAGTTCGTAGCCCGATGACTTGTGACGCTCCGCTCGGTGTTTGCCGCTTCTGCTACGGCATGGATATGTCGACCGGTTCGATGGTCGAAGAAGGCATGGCTGTGGGGATCATCGCCGCGCAGTCGATCGGTGAGCCGGGAACTCAGTTGACGATGCGGACGTTCCACATTGGCGGTTCAGTCAGCAAGCAAGTTGAAGAGTCTGACCTGCGGGCAAAGAAGGGTGGTATCGTTCGCTTGACACGCATGCGAGTGGTCAAGAACGAAGAGGGCCGCGCGATTGTGTTGACGCGAAATGGAGAGATTTCGCTGGTCAATGAGTTAGGGCGTGAGATCGAGAGTTACGAAGTGCCCACCGGTGCGACGTTGATGATCGAAGAAGACGACAAGGTCAGCCCCGGCGATGTGTTGTGCGAGTGGAACCCGTACTCGATTCCAATTCTCACCGAAGTTACTGGGAAGGTGCGTTTCGAGGATGTCGTCGAAGGTGAGACGATGAAGCAGGAACGCGAGCCCAGCGGTAACATCCGGACCACGATCGTCGATCACAAGGGCGACCTGCACCCGCAGATCATTATCGAAGACGCGGAGGGACGCCCTGTCGATGTGCAGTATCTGCCGGAACGGGCTATTATCAACGTCAAGGAAGGGACCGACGTCGTTCCGGGTACCGTGTTGGCAGAAATGCCGCGGGAGTCGGGTGGTGTTCACGACATCACCGGTGGTCTGCCGCGGATCACGGAGATTTTCGAGGCGCGGAAGCCTAAGGACCCAGCCGTGATCGCCGAAGTGGATGGCACGGTGGAGATTCTTGGTGAAAAGAAACGTGGTAAGCGTACGATCACGGTCAAGAGTGAATCGGGGATCGAACGGGAACACTTG
>CAZHTX010000738.1:0-2103 GCA_964535475.1 uncultured Pirellulaceae bacterium | reverse complement strand
AGCCGCAACGCGCCAGCGTACGGTTCCGCAATGATCAGCCGCAACGCGCCAGCGTACGGTTCCGCAATGATCAGCCGCAACGCGCCAGCGTACGGTTCCGCAATGATCAGCCGCAACGCGCCAGCGTGCGGTTCCTCAGTGATTAGCCGCAACTCGCCAGCGTGCGGTTCCTCAGTGATTAGCCGCAACTCGCCAGCGTACGGTTCCTCAGTGATTAGCCGCAACTCGCCAGCGTGCGGTTCCGCGGAACCGTGGGCTCGCCCTCAACGGCTGATTTCGAGCCGCTTGGCTGTTAGCGATTAGCTTGCTGGCGGTTCAGCTGTTTGATTGCTCAGGGTGTGCAGGCGGCGGAGATTCAGCACATCCAGGTCCTCACCCGAGTCGGGATCGATCCCTTTGGGTGTTTCCAAGTAGCCTGGCAGCCCACGAAACATGCTATCGTTGAGCACTAGCCGGAAGCCGGCATCACCGATCTCACCTTGACCGATGTGCTCGTGCCGATCGACTCGCGAGCCACAACCTTTCTTGCTGTCGTTTAAATGTAGCGCGCGAAGGCAATCGGCTGGCAATTCCTGTTTCAGTTCGCGCTTCATCGCGCGAAAGCCGGCTGGCGTATTTAGTGCGTAGCCGGCCGCGAAGGCGTGACAAGTATCGAGGCAGATTCCCAGATGCTGTGGCGACTTGATAGCCTCGAGCAACCAACCCAGTTGGCCGAAAGTGTGTCCCAGGCAACTGCCTTGTCCCGCCGTATTTTCTAGCAGCAGTCGACATTGATTGGGCGACACGCGTTCGATCGCCGCTTGCACAGCGTCGCGAATTTTGGCCAGACCATCTTCGGCCGTGCTGGTGGTGAAAGCACCCGGATGGACGACAAGTCCCTCGAGCCCGAGGAGTTCGGCCCGTTGCCATTCGACAACCAGCGCGTCGAGCGATTTTTCCCACAGCGCCGCGTCGGGTGAGGCTAAGTTGATGAGGTAGGAAGCATGCGCGATCGGGTGCACAATCTCGAGTTGCTTGAGCGTCGTTTGCCAGCGAGCGGTTTGCTCTTCGGTTAACGGCTTGCAAGCCCACTGGTTATTGTTTTTGGTGAAGATCTGAACGCATTTGCAGTCTGCTTTGTGAGCTAACTCGATCGCCTTTTCCAAGCCACCGGCGACCGACATGTGGGCGCCAAAGCAGGGTGTGGCGTGACGTTTTGCTGGCATCGAATCAAGCCGTTTGTTGGATAACTTCATGCAAGTGAATAAACGACTTGCCTAGTCGACCACCGTAATTACCGGCGCTGATTTTCAGCAGCCCCGCGGTGTCGGCGGCGGCGTGAATCGCTTGTCCCGTGGCGGCGGAGATGCTGGCTAGGTCTTGACCATTCATGATGATTTCCATCACCGATTTGACACCGGCGGGTAGTTTGCCGGCATCGCCTAATTTGTCCTGCAAGGTTGGGCAAAATTCGGCGTAGGTGGAAGCGATCATGAAGGCATAGCTGCTGCCCGCTTTGGAGCCGCTGGCCGCGACGCCACCGGGAAAGGTGGTGATCACACCGGGGCAGGCATCCACGGCGAGCGCCGCGCGCTCGGCCGCTTCCAACGCCGAATCTTCCGAGTCGCCGAAGAACCACAGATTGCCCCCCATCACGCCATCTTGATAACCGAAGCGTCGGGAAAGAAAAAAATCGCCGCCGAGGGTTGGAATCACCCAGCCCTTTTCACCGTATCGGACTTCGCGAAATTGGTGGCGATCACCGAATAGCGCGATTTTACGGCCCAGTTTGAAATAGGGCTCCGTATCGAGTCGATTGAAGCAACGGGCAGTCGGGCAGGTCAGCACGTTTTGGCTGATCCTGGCCATCATGACTTTTTCCAAGTGCTGGAGACGATCTTTGCGAAAGCGAGGTACGTGAAATTGCACCACCGCGCCGGGGCGACGATCGGGAGTGGCTCCTTGGGAAGCCGCTTCGGCGGAGATGCGCTCGGCAACACCCGCTTCGCAATCGCAGAGGATGGTACTGGAGGCGTGCCCCGTGGCGGCGGCCAGGCAATGATTGAGCCACTTGTCATCACGAGCCGTGATCAGGACTTCGCCATAGATGCTGCGAAAGCCTTC
>CAZHTX010000737.1:0-2109 GCA_964535475.1 uncultured Pirellulaceae bacterium | reverse complement strand
CGATCCTCTCGGTCGCCGGAAAATTTGATTGGGAAGCTTTGGTAGACCACGCCCAGCAGCTGTTCGCTGATTGGCCGGCGGGCGTGATCGGCCAGCCCCCGCAGGCGGCCGGGCAAGCGGGTTACGAACATATTACCCACCCATCGCAGCAAACTCACATCGGCTTTGCCTTTCCCACCCTGCCCTACGAAGACGCCAACTACTTTACCTTGCGAGCCGCACTTGGTGTGCTCAGCGACGGCATGAGCAGTCGCCTGTTTGATCGCGTCCGCGAGCAGCGGGGATTGTGCTATACGATCTCCGCCGGCACGCACTCGCTCCGCGGCACGGGGGCCGTCTTTGGCTACGCCGGGACGACTCCCGAGCGTGCCCAAGAAACTCTCGATGTCACTTGGCAAGAAATCGGCCAGCTGGGCGACACCGTCGAGCCTGACGAGCTGGAACGATTTAAAGTTCGCATCCAAAGCAATCTGGTGATGCAGCAAGAATCGAGCGCCTCGCGGGCTTCATCGATGGCCACCGACTGGTACTACTTGGGACGCGTGCTGCAACCGGCTGAGATCGAAGCCCAAGTCGACGCGGTCACCCCTGCCCGCATTGCCGAGCTGTGGTCACAACTTGACCTGGCCGCCCAGCGACTCGTCACGTTCGGTCCCGAACCATTGAAGGTATAGCCCATGTTTCGTCACGTCACCCTGGATAACGGGCTGCAGGTTGTTGCTGAAATCAATCCCGCCGGCTACACAGCTTCGTTTGGCTATTTCGTCAACGCTGGAGCGCGGGATGAACACGACAAAATCGCCGGTGTCAGCCACTTTCTCGAACACATGATGTTCAAAGGCACGGCCCGCCGCAGCGCGGCCGAAGTCAACCGCGAACTCGACGAGCTGGGCGGCCAATCGAACGCTTACACCAGCGAAGAGCAAACGGTTTATTACGCCACCGTGCTGCCCAAATATCAAGCCCGTCTGGTCGATTTGCTGACCGACATGATGCGGCCCACTTTGCACGCGGATGATTTTGAAACTGAGCGTCAAGTGATCATTGAAGAGATCGCCAAGTACGACGACCAGCCCCCCTTCGGTGCTTTTGAGCGCAGCATGGAGGAGTACTTTCGCGACCACGGCTTGGGCCGCCGCGTGTTGGGCACCGTTGAGACCGTCTCGTCACTCTCACCCGACTCCATGCGGGAGTATTTTCAGACTTGGTACAGCCCCAGCCGGATGGTGTTTGCCGCCGCTGGCAATGTCGACTTTGAAGCTTTGGTGCGCGATCTCGAGCGACTCACGGCCCACTGGGAAATTCAACCGCCCCGTCCACCGCGGAAGCCGCCGCAAGTGCCAGTGTGCGAGACCAAATGTTTTACCGTAACCGCTCCGGAGACCGCGCAAGCGTACTTGATTCGGCTGGGCGCGGCTCCCGGAGCCAGCGACCCGGATCGTTATCCGATGCGGATGCTCGGCTCGATCATCGGCGACGACTCGGGCAGTCGCTTATTTTGGGAGTTGATCGACAGTGGCCGAGCGGAAATGGCGGCGACATGGACGCAAGAGTTTGACGACTGTGGGTTGTTGTTCCAGTACGTCGTTGGTTCGCCCGAGGATATGAGTTCGAATTTGAACCTGGTCGATAAGATTTTAGCCCGCATTCAAGATGAAGGGGTCGAGCCGTCGGAGTTGCAGCAGTCGATCAACAAAGCGACCGCTGGACTGGTGTTGCGGAGCGAGCGTCCCAGCAGCCGCATGTTCTCGATCGGCAACGCCTGGCTGACTCGCGGCGTGCACGAACCACTCGACGAAGTCATCGAGCGATACCGCCAGGTGACTTGTGACGACATCCGCCGAGTGATCGAAACCTATTCGTTAACCGCCAGAACCGAAGTGCAAGTCGAGTAGCGATTGTAGATCGATTGTCCCCAATCGTTCGCATTGTAGATCGATTGTCCTCAATCGTTCGCATTGTAAAGCGATTGTCCTCAATCGCTTGCAATGTAAAGCGATTGTCCCCAATCGCTTGCAGCATAACAAACAGCTGAGGACAGCGGTTTTACAAAGCAAACAGCTGAGGACAGCGGTTCTACAATAACAAACAGCTGAGGACAGCGGTTTT
>CAZHTX010000736.1:0-2112 GCA_964535475.1 uncultured Pirellulaceae bacterium | reverse complement strand
ATCGACGCGAATGAACCGCCGATCATGGATGATGATTTCCGCCAAGCTTTCTTATTCGCGTGCATTCGCGCTATTGGCGGGCAACAAACAGTGGATTGACGATTCAAAGGGGGCAGGCCTGAATGGCACTGCCGCATGATATCAAAGGACTTACGGTCACGCAGCGAGCCTGACTGAGTCACGTTGAGCGGCTCTTGGGATCGTCATGAGTTTGAGGACCTTCGGTCGGCGTTTGTTTTCACGTGGTTCCGATCGGCCTTCTCAATGTCCGACTACCTCGCCGAGAGGTTGATTCTGGCCGACTTCGATCATCGCAGCGTTGGCACCACGGGCTCCACCGACAATTCAAAGGGGTCAGGCCTCTTTGATGGGACTTCTGCACATCAAAGAGGCCTGACCCCTTTGTTTTCCCGAGCGAGGTAGCCGCCACTTGTTGCTCCGATCCGGGGTAAGCCCGGCGGAAGCATTGCAGAGGATGCCGGGGTTATTCGCCCGCAGGCTGTGGCGCAGTCTTTGCACAACTGAATGTATTTGTATCCGAAATCAACTTCCTTGGCCCAGTGGCCAATGGGAAAGCGACCTCGCGAGTACTGGCAGGTTGCACTTCGTTTAATCAGTATGCCATTCATGAAAGGCTAGCTCCCGATGAAGACTCAGGAAAAACTTATTAATCTGATCCAAGATTTTGATAACGCCATGTTGGTCACGAAGACCGCCGATGGGGCACTGCACTCGCGGCCAATGGCGGTGGCTGAGGCGACCGATGATGGTGAGCTGTGGTTTGTTTCCGATCGTAATTCTGGAAAGATCGCCGACGTGACGCTCGACAATGACGTCGCCGTTAATATGCAGAGTTCACGCAAGTTCGTTTCGTTAAGTGGGGAGTGCCGGGTCGTCGACGATCGTGGCAAGATCGAATCGCTTTGGCAGGAAGCTTGGAAGGTTTGGTTCCCCGGGGGTAAGTCCGATCCATCGATTGTCTTGCTAAAAGTGGAGCCGACGCGTGGGGAGTATTGGGACAACAGCGGTACCTCGGGCGTCAAATATTTGATAAAAGCAGGCAGCGCGTATCTGCAAGGTGAACGCGCCAGCACTGATGCTTCTATTAACGCCTCGGTCCGGCTCTAAATCGCCCTGGCTAAATGGTCAAGGGCCCCTTCGCACGCGTATGAGCATGCGTTTAGTGGTGTGGCAACTTTGGAGGTGGCGCAACTTGGGCCAAGATAAGCCTGCTCGGTCAGAATGCCTTTTTCCCCTGCGTATGGAAACGCTAGTTTAGGGAGGTTTCAATCACCGGGGTCCATCGGCTGAGATGGGGCGGCAAGGTTTTTCAGGGGCATTCGACACGGTGCAGGCATGATTGATTCAATTGCGTCGCGTTCAACAGACGAACTTTTTACGCAATTTTACCTTGAACTTCGCAAAATCGCCCAACGTTTGATGTTGAAGGAATGTTGTGGCAACACGCTTTCGGCGACCGCTTTGGTAAACGAAGGCTATCTTCGGATCGTCCCGGCAAAGTCCAATGGTTACATCTGGAATTCACGCGATCATTTTGTCGCCACAGCCGCAGAGGCGATGCGTCTGACGCTGATTGATAGGGCGCGGGCCAAGCTGGCGACAAAGCGGTCCTGCAATCGTCAGGAGATTGCTTTGGAATCTCTTCCCGAGTCCCAATTGGAAGACCTAGGGTGGCTGCTCGACGTGAGTGATGGACTGAAAGAGCTGCGGAAGCAAGATGATAAGATCGCCACCTTGGTCCACTTGCATTTGTTCGCCGGCTTGCCCATCGTGGAGGCGGGGCGCATGGCCGGGCTGAGCAAGTGGGGATCTTATCAAGGTTGGCGATTCGCACTCGCTTGGTTCGCCGCTCGCTCCATGGATCAGGACGTGGATGACGAGCGCGACAAGAATGGCAAGCGTAAGATCAAGGCACGATCTTAAAAGGTGAGGCTACCCAGCCCGCCCCAGTTGTAATCGATTACACCGTCTAAATCACCTGACAGGGGAACGCCTCCTTCCGCGGTTACTCGAAACGGCTCGGTGATTGCCAGCATCAAGAAGCTGCCTCCTTTGAGTCTCTTGAACTTGCCCTTGCAACTGGGGATGTCG
>CAZHTX010000735.1:0-2118 GCA_964535475.1 uncultured Pirellulaceae bacterium | reverse complement strand
TGCCAACAGCGGCGGGTGATTTGCCAACAGTGGCGGCGCGCCCAACAGTGGCGGCGGGCCCAGCGGTGGTGGGCACGGGAGCCCGGGTGCCGGGATGGCCAACAGCGGTGGCGGCTTGCCGACTCCCGTGGGCATGAGTTCTCCTGGTGGCGGCGGGCATGGATCCGAGGGTGGCGGTGTTTCTTCAGGCGGCAGCCCCTACGGCGAAGGCTATGACACAGGTTTCGGCAACGGTGCCAACAGCGGCGGGATGGCCGGCATGGGAGGCACTGGCTATGCGGGTGGAATGAACTCGCCCAACGGTTCCGGTGGATCCAGCGGGCTGGGCGGGGCAACTCCTGACTTTGGGTCCTTGTTGAGCGGCGAAGCGCTCAACTCCGATTCGCTGGCTCAGGCCTTGCAAGGTTTCGACAGCGAATCGCTGCAAGCGTTTCCCAAAGATTATGGAACCCAATCCGAATTGGCGTTCCAGCAAGGCTACGAGGAACTCGCTTACAAATTAATGTTGGCGCATCTCGCCTTTGAACCCGAGTTGGCCGATGAGGCTTACGGGCAAGTCAAAAGCAGTCGCGCTCTGCGACGTCCTGCTTGGCATCTGCGTTGGGGCATGGCAATCGCATTGCGAACCGACGAGGGGTTCGACGGCGAGATCGACCCGATTACCTCGGAAACACGTGGTACTCCGGGTGGTGGCGCGGGGAGTTCGGGCGGTTCGACCGCTTTGGGGATGCCGGGTATTCCTCCAGGCTATCCTGGTGCTGGCAATTCTGCTCCGACCGGCGGAGGTATCGGAGCGGGAGACGACGTGCAAGATATTCCCAAGGTGCTCGGCTTGTTCGCGGAAGTCACCGGGGAAATGTTTGATCAACGTTTCGGCAACGGCGATTATGGTCAGGTGTTCGCTTCGCTAGCTCGGCCTGTGCAACCGGCTGCGCGTCCGGGCGGAAATGCTGGCGGCGCTATGGCTGGCGGTGGGGCCGCGATGGGCCCGGCCGGTTTCAGTCCCGCTGGGATGTCTTCCGGCGGCCCCGGTGGTGAAGCGGGCGTCGATTCTGGCCCAGGTGCGGGAGCCGCAGGTATGTCGTCTGGACCAGGCGGCATGAGCGGTATCGGCGCTGGTTATCCGGGTATGGGACCAGCTGCCGGCGGCGGGCAAGCCGGCGGGATGCCACCCGGCTACCCAGGAATGCCCGAAGGCTACCCGGGCATGGAAGGCAGCGGCATGCCGGGAGGTATGAATCAAGGACGCCCCCGCGGAGGAAATGCCCTCTCGGAGCTGAACGCGCTGCCGAAAAAGCACCCCCAGTGGCGTCCCGGGATGGTCTATCTCGGACAACTTAGCTACCTAGATGCCGTCTCTCGGGCGAAAGACTCTGGCTTGGACTTTTTGCTGCTGTTCGATGTCAAGGTGACGGAACGGCGAGAAGAAGTGGAGAACACGACGCGCGTGCGAGTGATCAACGTGGCGAACCCCGACAAGGTGATGGGGGGCAGTAAGAAACTTTCCAACACCGAAGTAAAAAATCGTAACTCTTCAGGAAAAGCAGAACCGCGGGATATGGTCGTCGCCGTGCTAAAGCCACTTTTTGACGCCATTGATCGTGAGGTTAAATTGGCGCCCTTCCCCCGCTTGGGTGCTGACCAAGCGCGTGCTCGGATTGGTCAATTGCTGTCCTCAAATGTCTCCGAGGTGCGGTTGTTGGCGGAAGTCCAACTCTACCGACATCTCGGATTATTGAGCGACGAAGATGTGCTGGTTGCCTCTGAATTGGTTCTCGGCGATGACGGCTTGCGGTTGATCGCCGGTAGCGACGCGGTGCAACGCCAAGCGGCAAATGATGTCCAAAGGCGTTTGACCGCTTACGCTGAAATTGGCATGGCCGATCCCAATGGTGGCGGAGGTCCTGCCGGTCCTGGTGGATTTGGCGGCGCCGCGGGTGCCTTTGGTGGCTCAGGGATGGGGGGCAATCCCGGCGGTGGCAATATGCCCAACGCCCCCTCGCTGGCTCCGGGATTCGGCGGCGGAGCCAACTCGGGTGGTGCCAACAGCGGTGGCGGTGGGCAGGGCGTCAGTCCGCCAATGCTCGATCTGTAGCGCTCTGCTGCGTGATCGCAGTT
>CAZHTX010000734.1:0-2119 GCA_964535475.1 uncultured Pirellulaceae bacterium | reverse complement strand
CCATGGAGCGACTTTGGTCGACCATCAAATAACAACGGCGACTGGTTTCGTCTTCAAACTGTTTGATGTGATAGCGATCGGACCTGGCATATAGCTTCCAATCTAACCCACGCGGGTCGTCGCCAACCGAGTAGGGCCGGTATTGACTGAACTCGACCGAGAATCCATGAAACGGACTGCGGTGCAAACCATTATAAAATCCTTCCACCGCGCGGCGGGCGCGGAGGTCCAGATTGCGAATGCGCATCAAGGCGGCCGGATCGACGTGGGCAGCCGTCATTGTTGCACGGTCTCCGTCAAACGATCGATCAATTGCTCAATCGTAACCCCTTCGGCTTCCGCTTTATAGCCGAGCAACACGCGGTGCCTGAGCGTGGGGTGGGCCAAGGCGCGAATGTCCTCGAAACTGACGCTGTTCGCACCTCGCAGGAGGGCTCGCGATTTGCCCCCCAACACCAATGTTTGGGCGGCTCGCAGACCGGCTCCCCAAGTCACCCATTGGTTGACAAAATCGGGAGCCCCTTCGCGGCCAGGACGGGTGGCGGATGCTAAACGGACCGCGTAATCGGCCACTTCTTTGGCGATGGGCACGCGGCGGACCACTTCGTGAAATCGGGCCACATCTTCGCCGGTGAACAGGGCGTTAATCGGCTCGGATTTGGAACGTGTCGTTTGCAGGACGACTTCGAGTTCCTCGGCGTGCGGCAAATAATCAATCATCACATTGAACATGAACCGGTCGAGCTGCGCTTCGGGCAGGGGATACGTCCCTTCCATTTCAATCGGGTTTTGCGTCGCCAGCACGAAGAACGGTTCTGGCAAGGCATGGCGTTGCCCGGCTGCCGTGACCTGATGTTCCTGCATTGCCTCCAGCAAAGCGGCTTGTGTTTTGGGGGGCGTGCGGTTGATCTCGTCCGCCAAAATCACATTCGCGAAGACGGGGCCGCGAACAAATTTCATGTTCCGACGGCCTTCTGGGGTTTCCTCCAAGATCTCAGTGCCGGTGATGTCAGCCGGCATTAAATCGGGAGTAAACTGAATGCGGGAAAACTCTAAATGAAAGACTTGGGCAACGCTGCGGACAAGCAATGTTTTTGCCAGACCGGGTGCGCCCGTGATGAGACAGTGCCCGCCAGCCATCAGCGAAATCAACAGTTGTTCAATGATCTCGTGCTGACCAACAATCGTCTTCGACAGCTCGCGATAAATTGCTTCGCGACCCTCCCGAATCTGCTGGACAACTTGAGCTTCCAATTCTTGATCTTCGGCGGCGACATCCAATGGTGCTGACATGAAACCATGCGGTGTTATAAGAGTCAAATCATAATAAGTGACGGGGGGAAATTTAAGAGCTATCCGAGAACCCTGAGCCGACGGCGCTAGCCGCGGGCATTTCTGAGGTTCTCGGATAGGTTTTTAATGTCGCCTGTCGCTCGGCAAAAGTAGGTTTTAAAGTTGACTGTGAATACTTTCTCGGAGCGAAAGGCGACTATCTGTGCCGGTGACTCAGTGCGTCATGGCGTAGGTCACGATATTGATACCCATTGGATAAGCTTTCTTGACCGAGAATTCCTCAAAGTACCATTTGTTTTCACCTTCCCGTTCCCAGCCATCGCCAAGGTCCGTGTTATGGCAAATGAACACCATGATCCGATCCTTGTCGTCGTAAATGGCGCGGTATATGGCTCGCGAGGTATCACTGCCCGGTCGATACTCCCACGTTTGCACCTCACCGTTGTAACCGTAGCGAGCGGCAGCGTGGATGCTGGGGACTTGCGGCTTTTCATCCATTGTATAGACACAATTGAAGATCTCGTGTGAGAGCGGTACTTCCGTGGCGCTGCGATTGGGGAAAACGCGTTGCATCGCCCGTTCCAACGCCCAGTATTCTTGATCTCCCCAAAAGTCGTCGACCATTAGGAAACCGCCATTGAGTAGATAGCGACGGAGCGCCACCACCTCGGCCTCGCTGAGCATGATGTTGCCAGGCTCGATCATGTAGAGGAATGGATAGTTGAACAAGTCCGGATCGGTTAGTTCAACGACGACTGGATCGGGGTTGACTTTGAGTGAAGTCAATTGCTGGAGCCGCAGCGAAAAATTGAGATCGCTGTCGGGA
>CAZHTX010000733.1:0-2122 GCA_964535475.1 uncultured Pirellulaceae bacterium | reverse complement strand
CCAGATGTCCGCGGCCGCCACCCCACACGCAGAGTCGCGCATCGCTGGCGGCGTCGACGATGATGTGTCCGCATTCGCTGCCAAAACTGTTGATACCGTTGACCAATTCGCCGTCGACGATCACGCCACCACCGACACCGGTCCCCAGCGTCAACAAGATCATGGAATCGTGATCGCGGCCGGTGCCCAGCCAGAATTCACCGTAAGCGGCCGCGTTGGCGTCATTGACAAACACCACCTTGCGGCCGGTCGCTTTGGCCAGGGCATCCCGGATGGGAAATTGTTGCCAATTGGGTAGATTGGGTGGTTCCAGCAGCATGCCCGCTGGTAAATCCATGCTCCCCGGCGTCCCCAACCCGATCGTGGCAATTTGATCGCCGATTTCGTCGCCCAAACGTTGTTCGTGGCTCCGCAACGCGTCGGCGAGGCGTTCCACAGCGGCTTGCGGCCCCTTGGCTTCCTGAGTCGGAATACTTTCAAATGAGAGCGTTTTTCCCAGGTCGTCGACCAAACCAAACTTAATGCTCGTGCCCCCCACATCGACTCCCCAGTAAAAGGGAGCCTGGGCTTGCGAGCGTTCAGTAATATTGGGGGTGGAGGACATCGGAGAATCTTTGAGGAACCGGCGAAATCAAGGAACGAGCGAAGGCCGATTAGTATAGAAGTCCCCGGGAAAACCCACAACGGACTCCCCACCCTTCCAAGCCTCCAGCCCCACGATGCGGACCAGCCCACATGCGGATTGCTTATTTAACGGCGGGTGCTGCCGGCATGTATTGTGGCAGTTGCATGCACGACAATGCTTTGGCTCGCGAGTTATCACGTCACGACGCGGAATGCTTGTTGCTGCCGGTCTACACGCCGATTCGCACCGATGAACCGGATGTCAGCCGTGGCGGGCAGGTGTTTTTTGGCGGCATTAACGTTTATTTGCAGCAAAAATGGCCGTTGCTGGGCAAACTGCCCCGGCCGGTGCTGCGGCTGCTCGACGCGCCCTGGCTGTTGCGGTTGGCGACCAGGCGGGCGGGCGGAACGGAAGCGAGTTTGCTGGGCGATCTGACCGTCTCCATGTTACGAGGCTTGCAAGGGCATCAGGCGAGCGAGGTAAAACGCTTGGTCGCTTGGCTTCGCGACGAGTATCGCCCCGATGTAATCGTGTTGACGAATTTGTTGATCGGCGGCTGTATCCCGGCGATCCGCGAAGTGCTGGATGCCAAGATCGTGGTTTGGCTGCAAGGGGATGACATTTTTCTCGACTACCTACCCGAAGCATATCGTGGGCCAGCAACGGAATTAATGGGAGGTCTGGCGGCTCAGACCGACGCTTGCTTGGTGAACAGCCAGTTCTACGCCGACAAGATGGGCAAGCGGCTGGGGATCGCCGAGGACAAATTGCACGTGGTCCCATTGGCAATCGACACGCATACTTTTTTGGCAGAGGCTGCGCATCAAGAACCCTTTTCTGGCGAGTCAACTTCTGCTGATGCGACGCTTTCGAGAGTGAATGAGGACCGCATTCCCGCTGGCGGCGGCGACGAAAAACCGCTGAAGCTTGGTTATTTCGCTCGGCTCGCACCGGAGAAGGGCTTTCATAATCTAGTCAGCGCCTTCATCGAAGTTTCCTCGCGGTTGGGCAACGGCTCCTCGCTGGGAAAAGGGCAGTTGCAGTTGCATTATGGCGGCTGGCTGGGAGACCAGCACCGCGATTACTTGCAAACCCAGCAAGCGCGTTTGGATGCTGCTGGTCTCGCCGCTGCCCACTTTCATCATGGTAGTCCGGAGCGGGATGCCAAACTCGCCTTGCTGCGTTCTTTTGATATGTTCAGCGTGCCGACAGATTATGAGGAATGCAAAGGTTTGTATGTGCTCGAATCGCTAGCAGCCGGGGTCCCCGTGATCCAGCCCCAGCACGGAGCTTTCCCAGAGTTGCTGGCTTCGACTGGCGGCGGTTTGCTCTATCCCGCCAACGACCCGGCAGCCTACGCGGAGTGTTTGCTGCGGTTGCTGGAAAATGCCTCCGAGCGAACCGAGTTGGGATTAGCCGGACAGCAAGGCGTACACAGCCGGCACACCATCACCCAACAAGCGGCCGAGTTCCTGCGGATTGTTGCCAGTTGAATAG
>CAZHTX010000732.1:0-2125 GCA_964535475.1 uncultured Pirellulaceae bacterium | reverse complement strand
CGCTCACGTCCAGACATTCCTGTTCGATAAGCGCTTTCACGGCCTCCAGGGCGTCTTGCTTGCCGTCTGCAGTCTTGACCACACCGGTTTTATACGTTCCACCCTGATCAAACCAGCGCTCCAAGAGTTCCGGCTTTTCCTTGATCAGCTTGATCGTTTTCCAGCAATCCCAGATAGCCTCGCCAAAGATTGTCGACCGTGGCTGTCAACTCGCGATCTTTATACGCCGCACCGCTGCGGACTTTATCCAAGCGATACTCGACGGCGGCAAAGTAACGTGGATAGTGCTGCAGCCATTCCCAGGGTGTCGTTTGCATGAATCCCGGTTGCAGTAATCGCTGAAGTTGTTCGTTGACATCGCCAATAGCCGCTTTGAGAGCAGGGGCTTGAGCCGTTTCGAGCACGACGCGGACGGCGTGAATGGCGGTTGCCAATTTGGGAAGCCAAGTCGCCACATCTTGCGTGGCGATCGCGATTCGCCGCCCGCGTTCTTGACGTTTAGCAGTGAAGGCGTCTGGAGTTCGCACCAACGGTTCGCCATCGACAAAAGCGCGGCGGGCGAGGAGGTCAGTCAACTGGGCGTTGAATTGATCGCTGGGCAAGGCGTGGGCCATCAGCAAGCGACTTCGTTCGACCTCCGGCAGCCACCGCACTTGGCCGCGGAGTTCTTTGCGTTCGGCGATGGCAAATAACCGCATCAAGCCTTGGCGAGTGGCAATCTCCGCCGCGCCCCGATCGGCGAAGACGCGAACATCCACACTTTCCCCACGATCGATCAGCGCGGGGTATTGGGCGACCTGAACCCCGCCGCGTTGGCGGACCACTTCTTCGGGCAGCTCATCGATTTCAAAATCTTTCAGCCCATCACGATCGAGATCGGCGTCGCGTTGTTCGACATGCTCAGTAGCGGCTTGGGGGGTGGATTCTGGATCGAGATGCAATTGCGAGCGAACTTCGCCAATACTCCGCCCGCTGGCCACCGCGCGGCCGGCATCATCGATAACTCGCACGTGGAACTGGAAATGAGGGGCCAGTTTGGTTTGGTCAAAATCGGTTTCTTCGATCGACATCTCAGCATGCCGAGATAATGCTGCGCAGAGGCTGGGCATAAAGGGGATCTGGCCGGCACTCTCACGCAACTCGTCGCGGACGCGTCGCGCCGTTTCCGCAGCGGGAACCAAGTTCCGGCGGATGCGTTTGGGGAGCGCTTTAATGAGGGCGGCAATTTTCTCTTCTAATAAACCGGGGACAAGCCAGCCGAGGCGATGATCGGAGATTTGTGAGAGCGCGGCTTGAGGAACCGTGACCGTGATGCCATCATCCTCGGCACCTGGTTCAAAGCGATAGTCCAGGGGCAGTTGCGTTTGTCCAATGTCCAAAGCGCTGGGGAAAGCAGCCGGTTCCAGCGGCGTGGCCTCCCCGCGCAACAGGTCTTCCGGACGCATGTAGGGAGTATCCCGGGCAGCATCGCCACTGGGAGGTGATTCCAACCAGCGTGAGAGACGATCGGCATCTCCCAGTTGTTTACTCCAGGCGGGGATTGGTAGATCGCGGTCCCAGCGTTCCAGCGTGGCCCGGTCGAGCACATCGGGAGGCAAGCGATCTTGGTAGAAGTGCAAGATGGTAAAGTCATCAATCACCAAGTCGCGGCTGCGAGTTTTGGCCGCCAGATCACTGATCGCGTCTCGCAGTCGACGGTTATGCGTGACGCAGCGTGCTCGCGTGGGCAGCTTTCTTTCCACCAAACCTTGTTCGATTAATAACTCCCGAGAGGTCGTTGGATCGATCGGCGCCAAAGGAACGCGTCGACCACTGACGACTGGCAAACCAAATAGGCTGACTCGTTCATAGCAAAAAGCGCCCCCTTGGCGATCGCTCCAGTGTGGATCGCTGTAAGTACGTTTGACGAGGTGCTGGCCAACGATTTCCAGCCACTCGGGTTGAATGCTGGCCACGCAGCGGGCGTACTGTTTGGAGGTTTCCAATAGTTCGGCGGCGACAATCCATTTGGGCTTGGCCCCGAACACGCCCGAGCCGGGCCATAGCGAAAGTTTCAGCCCGCCGGCACCGGTGTATTCATGTTTGTCACCTCGCAACGCCGACCCGCTGAGCAACCCGGCTAATA
>CAZHTX010000731.1:0-2140 GCA_964535475.1 uncultured Pirellulaceae bacterium | reverse complement strand
GAAAATCGACATCAAGCTGCTGGTCGCGCGGCTGCAACGCAAAGAACAGTACGAAGAAATCGGCGGCCCCTCCTATCTCGGCGAGCTGAGTCAAGCGGTTCCCAACGCGGCCCACGCGGCCTACTACGGGCAAATCGTGGCCGAGAAAGCCACCCTGCGAAAGCTGATCGAACGCAGCACCGAAATCCTCTCCGACGCTTACGAACAGACGCACGATGCTCGCGATCTGGTCGCTCAAGCGGAGCAGAAAATCTTTTCCATCATGGATGGGCGCTCCAGCGCCACGGTGCACGCGATCAGCGACGTGCTGCATGACGCGATGGACCGGATCGACGCCCGTTTGGCGGGTGAATATGTCGACGGCGGGATCGAAACTGGCTTTGTCGATTTCGATGACATGACGGGCGGTCTGCACAACAATGAATTGATCATCCTGGCGGCTCGGCCCAGTATGGGCAAAACGGCTCTGGCAATGAACATGGCACAGCACGCGGCCATCGAGGGCAACGCGCCGGTGCTGTTTCTCAGCTTGGAAATGTCGGCCATCGAATTGGCCGATCGGATGCTCTGCTCACTGGCGCGCGTCAACGGCCACCGCTTGCGAAACGGCACGATCAGTAACGACGATCGGATTCGGCTCAGCGAAATGGCCAACCAGATCAGCAGCGCTCCGCTCTACGTCGACGATTCGCCCAGTCGTACGGTCAGCGAGATTGCGGCGGCGGCCAGACGGATTAAACGTCGGCACGATAATAACATCGGCATGATTGTGATCGATTACTTGCAGTTAATCGAGCCAGATAACCCCCGGGATCCACGGCAAGAACAGGTGGCTAAGATTGCTCGGCGTTTGAAGGGAATGGCGCGGGAATTAGAAGTCCCCGTGTTATGCCTCAGCCAGTTAAACCGCCAAGCCGAAGATAGCAAAGATCACCGCCCCCGCCTCAGTCACTTGCGGGAGTCAGGGGCCATCGAGCAAGACGCCGACGTGGTGATGTTCGTCCACCGCGAAGAATATTATCACCGCGGTGAAGATCGCGAAGAGTTTGCTGGGTTGGCTGAAATTATCATCGCCAAACAACGTAACGGCCCGGTCGGTGAAGTCGAATTGACCTGGGAGAAAGATTTCACCCGGTTTCATAACAAAGCACCCGACCGTCACAGCGAGTTTGATGAGTTTGCTGATTTCAGCTGAGGTTTTCCCCGCGGATTTTCCCCGCGGATGTTACCCGGCCGAATGGATGCCGACGGTCTCCAGCCAAGTTTTGGCCATCAGCGCGTGGCCACTTTGCGTGGGGTGGACACCGTCGCCGGCCAGCGTGGATGGGTCGGTGCCCGTCGCCACCGCTTCGTCGAACATGGTTTGAAACGGAACCCAGATCGCGCCAGCCTGCTCGGCCACCGTCTTGGCGTAACCTCGTCGCGTGGCAAAATCGGGGAACCATTTGGATTCGTTTGCTTTCACCGTGCCGCTCATCAGCACAAACGGTTCGCAGACCACAAGGGTAACCTCAGGAAGCGCTTGGCGGGTCCGCTGCAGCAGGGCGGAAAAGCCATCACGGTACGTTTCCGCCGTGCCATCATATTTGCCATTTAATTTGTGCCAAATATCGTTAACGCCGATCAGAATGCTTAAGATGTTGGGTTTTAGATCAATACAATCGGCTTTCCAGCGGCGGTCCAAATCTGGCACTTTATTGCCCGAGATGCCGCGGTTGTAAATTTTCAGGTCGAGTTGCGAATGTTGCTCCAACAGTGTCGAGGCGATGTGCTGGGGGTAGCCTTTCCCCAACCCTTTGTTCGCGCTGCCAGCTTTCCTGCTGCGGCCCGCATCGGTGATCGAATCGCCTTGAAATAAGATGACCTCGCCCTGGGAAAGCTGACGCGTTTCAGCTGCCTGACTCAGCGGAGCATCCCACCAGAGTGCTGTGCTGGCGGCGGCTGCGGTGGCGAGAAAATTTCTTCGTTGCATGATGGTTCGCTCGTTGTCAATGACGGATGTGGGGAAAGGATCAATATGGGCTGCGCTGGTTTTTCAGCTTTCCAGCCGTTTTGGCTTTCCGGCTGGTGCCAAACCAATGTGGAGGCTTAGAACCTATCCGAAACCCCAAAATAACCGCGGCTAGCGCCAAAGCGGCTA
>CAZHTX010000730.1:0-2144 GCA_964535475.1 uncultured Pirellulaceae bacterium | reverse complement strand
TGGCGATGGTCCAAGAATTAGTCTCGCTGGCCCACGGCGTGTCGATGATTCCCCGTATGGCCCAGCGGCTCGACACTACCGAGCGGCGCATTTATCGCACGATCGACGGAGCCAAACCTAAACGGACGGTAGCCGCAATCTGGAATCCTTATCGTTTTCAAAGCCAACTGATTAATGAGTTCCGCCGCAGCCTGAAAGCCTACTCTCGCGAATTCAATGCGAAATAAAACTGGCGATGCGGTCCCCTCAGCCCTTCCCCATAGCTCATTAAGCAAAACGGAATAAGCCGGAACGCGCCAGCGTCCGGTTCCTCGAAACTTTTTGATGAATTTCGTCGGAAGAAGCGCCTAGCCTACCTGTTGGACATACTATCCTACTATCCCTTTGCGTTATCACTGACTTATAACTGATCCGAAATATCAAAAGCTCGGAAAAGGCGTCCGTCCAGCTTTAAATTTCTCTCCCCAATCACTCGCTTTTAGGTTTTCCCATGCCAAACAATCGCTTTCTGGACAGCGTGCGAGGGGGCTCGCTGGCTGTCCTAATTACGCTCATCCAAAAGTTCTTACTCGCGGTCGTTTTACTGAGTTTGAACCATTTGTTCGCCAGCGTGGCCTATTCGCAAAATTCTCAACTGCCCATGGAGCTTCGTTTAAATCAGATTCAAGTTATCGGCACGCACAACTCCTACCACATCGCTCCCGCCACAGCATTGCTCGATATGATTCGGGTGGCGTCCCCCGATACGGCGGATGGTCTCGATTACACACACCGGCCGCTCAAGCAACAATTCGATCAGGGCATACGGCAGATCGAATTAGATATCTACGCCGATCCGGATGGTGGTTTGTACTCGGACCCGGTCGGCTATCGAGCCCTCAAAGAGGCGGGCAACACCGACGAACTCCCACCAAACCACGATGGGCAACTGGATAAACCGGGAATGAAAATTATCCATGCACCCGGTTTCGATTACCGCTCCACGGTACCCACGTTATTAAAGGCGCTCGAGCAAGTTCGAGATTGGTCGCTAGCGAACCAAAGCCACGTACCGATCATGGTGCTGCTGGAACTAAAGGATTCCGTTATTGGTCCCGCAGGGGTAACACCGATAAAGTTCAATGCCGAACTTTTGCGAGCAGTGGATGATGAAATCCTTTCCGTTTTTGAGATCAGCCACTTAATCACCCCCGACCTCGTCCGCGGCGAGCATGCCACGCTGCGCGATGCCATTACGCAAAACGGTTGGCCGAAACTGGCAGAGTGCCAAGGCAAAATATTATTTGCCCTCGATAACGGTGGCCGCATCCGAGACCTTTATCTCAAAGATCACCCATCCCTCCGCAACCGCATCATGTTCGCCTCAGTCGAGCCCGAACATCCCGCTGCCGCGTTTATAAAATTGAATGATCCCGTATCGGATTTCCATAAGATTCAGGCAGTTGTCAAACAGGGGTTAATCGTGCGAACGCGGGCGGATGCCGATACGCGAGAAGCTCGCAGCGGCGATACGACTCGCCGAGAAGCCGCCTTTTCCAGCGGCGCTCAATTTATCAGCACTGACTATCCCGAGCCTGACAAACGGTTCTCTAATTATCAAGTTCGCTTCGAGCACGGCGCCAGCTTTCGCCTGAATCCAATCTTAGCGGAATCCACTGCGAAGTAAAACTCTGCGAAGTAAAACTCTGCGAAGTAAAACGCAGCGCTCTGTTACTACGGTTCTTGCTCGATTTCAAAATCGCTTGGCTGAGAACTAGGTAAGAAATAGCGGTGCTTATTGATTCCGTTCCTCTTCACCCGCCCTTAAACGCTTTGTATTGAGTTTTAAAAGCTCGATCGCATAATCAAGAGTAAATGTGGCTTCCTTGACTTCAGCTGCTGGATACCAAGTCAAGAACAACTCAAATTCCCCCACGTCCGACTCTACTTTTGCGTAAGCGGGAAACCACTGACCATCGAATTGCTCGAGCCGCATATTTGTTCGAGTTAAGACTTTCTCAACTTGTTTTCCAAGCACTGGGACACGCACAAGGTAGTGGTGGTAAATAGGCCAACTTCCTTTGGACAAATCAATTTTGTAGTTGGTTGATTTGCTCTCAAAAATTACTACCCCGTCCTCACTACCACTGCCCCAACTTCCTGGC
>CAZHTX010000729.1:1803-2156 GCA_964535475.1 uncultured Pirellulaceae bacterium | reverse complement strand
GCCACCGTTTCGTTGCACGCGGGTCGTTCGGCTAAATACGACAACCGCGGCGAACCGTTAGCCGTTTTGGCGCTAGCCACCGTTTCGTTGCACGCGGGTTGTTCGGCTAAATACGACAACCGCGGCTAACTGTTAGCGGTTTTGGCGCTAGCCACCGTTTCGTTGCACGCGGGTCGTTCGGCTAAATACGACAACCGCGGCGAACTGTTAGCGGTTTTGGCGCTAGCCACCGTTTTGTTGGGCGCGGGTTGTTCGGCTAAATGCGACAACCGCGGCTAGCGCCGTTGCGGCTAACGGGAACCGCGGCTAGCGCCGTTGCGGCTAACGGGAACCGCGGCTAGCGCCGTTGCGGC
>CAZHTX010000729.1:0-1703 GCA_964535475.1 uncultured Pirellulaceae bacterium | reverse complement strand
TAACGAGAACCATGGCTAGCGCCAAAGCGGCTAACGAAACCCGCGGCTAGCGCCTTTGCGGCTAATGGGAACCGCGGCGGCGGAGGCAGCTAATTGCCCGAATTGCCTAGCTGTTTCTCGAGGGCATTGATCCGCTCCTGCATGGTGCGGACTTGATCGCGGAGACGCTGCAACTCCTCCTGGACTTCCGCTTGCCCCTTGTCCAAAGGATTCACGGGAGGCTCCGGTTGCGCCGCTGGCGATGCTGCTGGCTGGGCGGCCGGCTTGTTTTTCGCCTCAATGCCCGCCTCAATGCCCGCTGGTGGTGGATCGCCGCCGCCTCGAAAAAGTCCGCCAATCGCACCGCCAAGCGCTCCTAACATGCCCGGCTTTTCGGACGCCGGCGCGGGCGATGCCACAACTTCACCGTTCGGTCCCCCCAAGCGAATCGTGCCACGCTTGAAGGCCGGACCCTGGTAGTAACTGACTTCAATCTGCTGACCAGGCTTGGTTGTCGATATGTATTCAATCAATGCCGCTGCGTCTTGAATCACCACGCCGTCAATGGCAACGATCACATCGCCAAGACCCAGCCCCAAAGTACTGGCCGCCGATGCCGGCTGGACCTTCACGATCACCGCGCCACGTTGAACTGGCACCCCCGCGCCCGGGGGTGTGCTGGCAACATTCTCGACCGTCACGCCAAAACGCCCCGCCCCAGGGTCAGTGCGATCAATCACTCGACGCTCCGCTTCCCCCTGAGGTAACAAGCCGCCGGGCAGCTCATCCAGACTGCGCGGATCTCGATCAAGCATATCCATATCCGCAGCCTCTCGATCAAGCCCATCGATACTTTCTAAGTCTTGATTCGGCTGATTGATACCTAAAAGATCTTGATTTGGAAACGTTGCAACCACGCTCAACGGCTGACCTTGGCGACGAAGTGCCAGTCGCAGCGTCTGCCCCGACCGCATCGCTTGCACCCGATTCGCCACTTGGTCAATCGTCCCCACCGGCTGGTCGTCAAGTCGCAGTAAAACATCGCCGACGACGATTCCGGCGGCGGCGGCGACTGAATTAGGACTGACTCGCTGCACGACCAACTCAAAAGGAGGCCGAGATCCCTGCTCAAGGACTTCGATTCCCAACGAAGGAGCAACGGGGGGTGGCACTTGCTGAGCGGGCACTTGCTGAGCGGGAACGGGCTGCTGTGCGGGAACGGGCTGGAGTTCCGGGGGTGCGCCGGGAGCGGGCAACCCGGTTCGCAAGCGATCACGAAGGCGGTCGATCAACCCCTGGCCACTTGCCGACGAAGTCCAAGGGCCTGCTAATAAGCCCAATAAAAGCATTAATAAGCTAGTTCTCATCCAAACTCGCATAGCTTCTCTCCCAAGGAATGTCCGATACTATGACTCCCGACGGTGCCGCTGGAAAAGGACCGCAGCGGCCGCCGAGTTGCCTAGTATGCTGACGATTGAAGCCCATGAGTACTAAATCCGACAGCCCGATCACAACACCGTCTCGGCTCTGCCAACCCGTTCCCCTGGCGGATTGGCCGGAGCTGGTGCGGCAAACCGTCGGTGCGGAATCTCCCCAGCGGCAACAGATTATCTTGGCCACCCTCAAAGATGTGATCCAACGAGGTGACGGCGCAAAGTTATTATTGCGAAGAAGCGTTGCGGAACCAAGCGCCGGGGCGATCGCCATGCTGGGCAGCGAGCGGA
>CAZHTX010000728.1:0-2165 GCA_964535475.1 uncultured Pirellulaceae bacterium | reverse complement strand
CGTAAACGATGTTGGGCGGCTGGACGACGCGGAGATCTTTCCAGTTGGAATCAAGCGCCACCATCCACGGGCCGTGCACGTTGCGAGACACCACCGCTTGGCCAGATACCGCCCCGTAAAACTTCCAGGCATCATCAATTTGATTCGCACCGCTGCCAGACAACAGGCCATTCATGATGCTGGCCGGTTTGGTAATGGAACCATGCAGCCGCGACAAGTCACAACGATATGCAATTTCCATGTTGGCGATGCTGGGGTTCAGCTCGCCCTGCATGGCAAATGAGACCGCGTTGCCGCTGACGGTGAAGGTTTGGCAGCGCAGTTCGGCTTCCGGAATCCGTAAACTGCCTTGGAATTGTGTTTTGACGATAGACTGTTCATAACGTCGTCCGGAGACGACCGCGGAAGCTTGCCGCACCGTTGCCGACAGCCGCTCGACTTCACCGCCGGCGAGCGAGAAGTTGCCTTCCACGTCAGCTTCGATCTCTCCGGCCAGTTGCTGAACCGCTTGCGGGATGCTGCCGGCAAACCAGCTGGCCAAGGTCGCAATCTGTCCGTTGCCTTGAATCCGCAAGGGGAGTCGCGTATTTCGGTCAGGGTTTTGGACGGGACGGGCGAGCGTCAAGTCCCAAGTCTGCTGTGGCTCTTTGACTTGCATGCTGGCGCGGCTTAATTGCTGTAACGAGCCTGCGGTCCAGACCCCTTGGGCATCGACGACTAATTCCAATCGCGGGCGTTCCAGTCGCGTCCCGCCGGGCAGTTGCACGACAATCGATCGTCCCCCGGCGGATCCCGCCAAGGTCCAGCGATTTTGAGCGTCGACCGACCAACGCAGTTGACCCTCGGCCGTGCCACCGAGGCTCGCTTCGGGCAGTTCTAAAATACTGCTCAAGATACTTGCCAGGCGACCGAAATTAAGATTGAACTGAGCTTGGCCGCTGCGCAAATCGCCGCTGGCGGTGGCTGTGCCAAAGCTGCTTTGCACTTGTAGATGTTCTGCTGAAATCCAATCCCCCACCGGCCGCAGAATAACCTCGGCAGTCACCGGCTGCAGCACCACTTCGGCACCTCCCTGGACTGTGCCCTCGTTGACGGTGGCCCGGATCGGTTGCGTGACCAAGTTCCAACTGCTGCGGAATTGCTGGTCGGTCCCCAGCGTCCCGCTGATCGAAGCTTGCACCCGTCCGCTGTTGATCCGCGCGTCGGTGCGAACCGGGATCAAGCCGGGGGCTGATTGCGTCAACACCGCCAAGTCAAAATCGGTGACCAGCTGACCACGCATGGCGCTCAAGTACTCGCCACGGCTGATTGCCGTCGCATCCAGTTCTCCATCAAAGCTCAGAGAACCAGCATCCGAAACGAGGCTGAAATTTCGGCAAGCGAGTTTGTCTGCGCCGTAGTTGAGTGTGCCTTGCAAACGAGCTTGGCCCACTTTCCACGCAGCGGGGCCGGTGATCGTATCGTCCTGAACGACTAAATTTCGCAGATCGATCGGTTGCGCGGTGCAGCGGAGCGAGTCGTCACTGAAGAGTGAGCCGCTGAATGCTCCGCTGGCGTTCCCCGACCAACTTTGTGGCAATCCGGCGGCGGCGGCCGGAAAACGAAGGGTGACTAATTCGAGCAACGAAAGGGGCAGACCGTTGGCTTGAGCCAACCATTCCAAGGGAGCCTCGTCTGTTTCGTCGCCGGTGACCGGTTTCGCGAAAGCCTGGGGGCGGTAGGTGAGGTCGGTTTGCAGCGTGCCGCTGATGCCGTCCGGGTCGGTCAACACACCTTCCAAAACGATGCCAATTTGTTGGTCGACTTGCACGGTCATTTGCAGTTGGTCGGTTCGCCAAACGCGAGCCCGTGCCGTGTCTTCCAGCTTGACAGTTCCGTTTCGCACTTTCAGCGCGGCGCGATAGGAGGTTCCATCACTGGGTGTTTCCAACCAGCTGGCCAAGTCTTCTTCCAGGCGACTGCCGCCGGCGTAAACTTGAGTTTCCAAGCGGGGACCGTCGAGGTGCAGCGTGCCCAGGTCGGTGTCCCCACGCAATAGATCGAGGATGGTAAAGCCCGCATCGAGCGAGTCGGCGACCAGCACGGTTTCGCCGGAAGCACCGACTGCTTCGAGTTGGCTGATATGCAGTGGGGTGATCCAACCGATGCGAATGGTTTTCGCGGTG
>CAZHTX010000727.1:0-2172 GCA_964535475.1 uncultured Pirellulaceae bacterium | reverse complement strand
GAAGATAGTCGTGACGCTGCCACCGGATAGTGTATAGGTGTCATTTCCCTGACCACCGTCGACTCGATTTACAATCCCGTCGAGCACGACGAAGGTGTCATCTCCATCTCCACCGAATACGCTTCCGCTGAGCGAACCCCCGACCTCGACGGTGAAGGAATCGAAAGCATCGCTACCGTAAAGATTTTCGGTGGCGGTAAAGTCAAATCGTTTTCCATCGAAGAGCAGATAGCCAGTGTCTTCGCCCGTGATGTGCCAATTGGCCTCCAGTTCAGGAGCGAAGAGTGATTCGTTTCCGCTGCCTCCGGCGAATTCAGCGAAGCCGGCGATATAATGAACGCTATTAGCGTTGACAGTACCGTCGGCATTTAACTGTACTGATACGCTACCAGTGCTACCGATCAGGCGATTGTCTTGGTCACCTTCGATCAGCAGTTCGCCTGCGAAGAACCCACCGAGGACTCCGGGGATGCTGCGATTGGTGACGTTGACATCGAGCGGTTCGCTGCGATCCTGCAGTTCGATGCGATCGGTACCGCTGCCGCCTAGGTAGCCAGTCAGCGAGGCGTCACTTTCCACCACGAAGACATCTTCTTGGGCCCCACCTTGGAGGCGAGCAAAGTTGGTAAAACCGTATTGACCGTCGTTCAGTGTGCCAGTGTTTTCACCAGTGATTCGCCACTCGTTGACCGCATCGGGTCCTTCGACGGTTTGATTGGCAGCACCCGAGCCGATGACCGCCTCAACACCGGTGGTAGCGCCCACAGTGTTGCCAGTGAGGCCGACCCCAGTGGCTCGATTAGTCTGCCAACTGACCAGCACGCTGTGAGTTGCGCGAAACTGCGAATAGTCGAGCGTGTCCCAGCCGTCGCCGCCGTCGAGCGTTCCTTGAATGTAATCGAAACGGTCACCGGTAAATTGAAACGTATCATCGCCCAAACCGCCAACTACTGATTCAACATTGAAAAAGCTGGTGGTGGTGTTGAGCGAGCCGCGGTTGCGATCGTCGATTGTCCAGGTGCTGTCGGTGTCGGGCCCAATGAGCGTGTCGCTGCCACTGTTGTCGAAGATAGTCGTGACGCTGCCACCGGATAGTGTATAGGTGTCATTTCCCTGGCCACCGTCGATTCGATTTACAATCCCGTCGAGCACGTCGAAGGTGTCATCTCCACCTTGACTGAATATGTTGCCGCTGAGTGATCCCCCGACCTCGACGATGAAGGAATCGACAGCATCGCTACCGTAAAGGTTTTCGGTGGCGGTAAAGTCAAATCGTCTTCCGTCGAAAAGCAGGTAGCCGGAATCGTCACCCGTGATGTGCCAATTGGCCCCCAGTTCTGGAGCATGCAATGACTCTAGTCCACTGCCTCCGCTAAACTCGACGAAGCTACCCGTGTAATTTATACCGCTGGCATTCACTGTTCCGTCGGCGTTTAGGACGATTGTAGCGCTGGAGGTACTCCCGGCTAGACGATGTTCCTGGTCACCTTCGACGATGACATCCTCGAGTGAAAAGTTTCCGACAACCGCGGGGATGATGCGACTGGTACTGTTAATTTCAATGGGCACACCCCGATCAGCGATTTCTAAGCGGTCGCTGCCGCCGGCGCCAATTAAAGCACCATCATAAGTACCGCCGCTCTCCACAAAGAAGACATCTTCCTGGGGTCCACCTTGGAGTTGTCCAAAGTTAGTAAAACCGTATTGACCGTCATTCAGTGTGCCGGTGTTCTCGCCAGTAATCCGCCATTCGTTAATTGCATCGGGACCTTCGACGGTTTGATTGGAGGCTCCTGAACCGATGACCGCTTCGAATCCGGTGGTAGCGCCGATGGTGTTGCCAGTGAGGCCGACCCCAGTGGCACGATTAGTCTGCCAACTGACCAGGACGCTGGAGCTTGTTGAAAATTGCGAATAGTCGAGTGTGTCCCAGCCTCCGCCAGCGTCCAGTGTACCTTGAATGTAATCGAGACGGTCACCGGTAAATTGGAACGTGTCATCCCCGGAACCTCCAACTAGTGATTCAACATTGAAAAAGCTGGTGGTGTTGAGCGTGCCGCGGTTGCGATCATCGATCGTCCAGAGGCTGTCAGTGTCGGGTCCAATGAGAGTGTCGATGCCACTGTTGTCGAAGATAGTCGTGACGCTGCCACCGGATAGTGTATAGGTGTC
>CAZHTX010000726.1:0-2177 GCA_964535475.1 uncultured Pirellulaceae bacterium | reverse complement strand
CACGCCGCCAACGTTCATTCTGAGCCAGGATCAAACCCTTCAATTTTGTATGCTTAAACAGTCAAACCAAGCCCCTTACGGAACCTGACTGGCCAACGTAAACGCCGGCCGACTGCTTATAAACAATCCGAAGTTTTCTTTCCTGTGGATGAGCCTCGGTAAAAGCTCATCACAGTCGCCAAATTTAATGTGACGACCTCGCTTGCTGAACTCAGCAGAAGTATAACCACCAAATTGCCAAAGATCGGTTGTGCCCTCGCGGGCCATCTTTATTTCGTATCGCAACTCAATTTGAATCGCAACTTAAAACCTTCTTCATCAACCCCAAGAAGCGAAAAGCTCTTCGCAGGGCGGTCTCACAGTCTCTCAGATCCGCTCGAAGGCGTCAAGCCTCGTTGCGAAAGTTTTCTCTCGAAAGCGTCAGGCGTGAGCCCTAAGTATCGGGAGAAGCATACACCGAAACCAGTCTAGTTCGGTCATTAGTCAAAAATAGACAGTGACCTCACAGAGCGGTTACAGCACAACTGGTGCTGCAGCCCAACTTCGCACCCGCTTCAAATCCCCATGACTCAATTCACCGGAACCGTATCATGGCTCCTGATGCATCAAGACTGGGCCTGAACGTTCGAGTCAGGCAAACCTCGGAAAGCAACTGTCGGCCGCAGGTGGCTCGGCTTTCCGTGTCAGCGATGCGAGAAAGATATAGGCTCGCCCGGTTGCCCGCAAGGCGTACCGGGCGTTTTTTTTAAAACTTGTTTTTAGCCCGATTTTCACGGGTTTTTCGCATCCACTGCCGCTCTTCGTCACACCGCGGGCGGAGCCAACGGCAATTACATGATGGAAAAATAGGTGTCGACGGCGAAGTCAAAGTACTCTTCCCGCAATTCCACCGGACGCCCCAGGTAGTAACAGTAGTTTCGCACTTGCAGCAGCAAATCTCGCGGCTGGCAGTTGCGAAAAGGACGTGAAACCGGCAAGTAATGACGCTTGATCAAGTAATCGATCGGTTCCGGCCGGTAGGGCACTTTCAAAACGCCGCACATGATCTCGAAAAGCTGGCGAAAGTGCGCCTCCGACGGGTCGCAGACTTCGATTTTGTAAGGAATCCGCCGCAGAAAGGCATCATCGACCAAATCCTTCGGTTCCAAGTTGGTGCTGAACACGACCAATTGGTCAAATGGCACCTGCACCTTTTTGCCGCTCCGCATGTTCAAAAAGTCAAAACGCTTCTCCAACGGCACGATCCAGCGGTTGAGCAACTGGTCGACGCTCATCTTCTGCCGCCCAAAGTCGTCGATGACCAACGTGCCGCAATTGCTTTTCAACTGCAGCGGCGCCTCGCTGATGTTGCTCTCCGAGTCCCCCTGGACTTCCAGCATGTCCATCGTCAACTCGCCCCCGGCAACAATCGTGGGCCGCTTGATCCGCACCCAACGTTTGTCAACTCCGCTCTGATCAAGCAACCCCCGGGGCAGCGCCGGGGGACAAACTTCGTGGTTCATGCGACCAAACACCCGCATAATTTCCCCCTCGACCTCGATAGCCCGGGGAATCCACACATAACGCCCGAAAGAAGATGTCACCCGCTCGGCAATGCTGGTCTTTCCATTGCCCGGATATCCATACAGAAACATCCCCCGCCCACTGTTCACCGCGGGCCCCAAACGCTGCAACATCGCCGGATCAATCAACAGATCGGAAAAAGCCAGCTCCAGATCCTCGCGACGCGGATGCTGACCTTCCACCGTTTGAGCCTTCACGCTGGCTCGATAATCCTCCAGCGAAACCGGACAAGCACCATAGTACGTGCACTCCTTCGCCAGTCCCCGCGCAATCGCTCGCCCCGCTTCGGTCAACACATAAACGTAATCGCCCGTCTCCGTTCCTCGCCGATAGGCAACCGATTGATCACTCTTGAGCCGCTCCAAAATCGGCTCGATCATGCGAAATGGCAACTTCAATTGCTCCGCGACCTGCCGGCCAGCCGATTCACCGCCAGCTAGCAAAAATCGCATGACAATGTGCTCAACCAACGCCTCGTTAATCCGCGTTGAGGGCAAATCCGCCGGTTGCACCGGCCGCCAAGGCTCATCCCGCGACGGAGTAAACCCCTCCCGCTCCTCACCCGACTGAACGCCACCCGACTGAACGCCACCCGACTGAACGCCACCCGACTG
>CAZHTX010000725.1:0-2179 GCA_964535475.1 uncultured Pirellulaceae bacterium | reverse complement strand
AGCCGCTTTGGCGCCAGCCTGCGGTTACTAGCCGCTTTGGCGCCAGCCTGCGGTTACTAGCCGCTTTGGCGCCAGCCTGCGGTTCTTTTGGGTTTTCGAACAGGTTCTAAACAGGGGCTTGTTGCGATTATCGCAGCAAACAACTTGCTTTGATCCAAACATAAAAGGTTGGTCTTTGCGACCACTGAAATCGGGTGCAGTGTCACCCAAAAGCACGAAGTGCGCGCCGACCGCGACACTCAGGTAGAAAAAGCTCAACCCCGTCTCTGACATTGATTCTTTGACCTTGATCACGTTACCACCTCGCATCAACACTCCCAACGCGAACCCAGCGGCCGCGACCGGTCGCCCGTTGGACACGGGCGAGGTGAAGAATTGTTTGATGATTACGCAGCGATTCCCTTATCCGCCCGACCGCGGCGATCGGATTCGTTCGTATCAGATGCTTCGCTTTTTGAGTCGTCGAGCACGAGTTTGGCTTGCCTGCACCGTCGATGAAGAACCGACTGCGGAACAAGTCGATCATGTCCGCGAGCTCTGCGGTGGCGAGGTTTCGATCCATCGAATCGGCCGCGGGAAACGTCTAATAGGTGCCGCGTCGCAACTTGCGATGCGACGATCGGCCACCCAAGGGGCATTCTATTCGCGATCGATGTATCAAACGCTTGCCCGCTGGTCGCAAACGCACAAATTAGACGCCGTGTTGACTTATTGCAGCAGCATGGGACCGTACCTAACAGCGTTGCACCGGCGGCCGCCAAAGATCGTTCTCGACTTGGTGGATCTCGACAGCCAAAAGTGGCGAGACTACGCCCAGGCGAGTGGTGGCTTCAAGCGTTGGCTTTATCGCCTCGAAGCGCGGCGGGTGCATCAGTTAGAACAGCGGCTAGCCCAAGCGAGCGACCATGTGGTGTTGGTCAGCGAGCAGGAGGCCACGTTATTTCAACATCATCACCATGGTCACACCGCCGCCGCGCTCTGCAATGGGGTGGATACGGAATACTTTACCCCCTCCGCCGTTGCCGCTGATCAAGTCGTTGCGCATCGGCTTGGGGAACCGCAATGCGTTTTTGTTGGCGTGTTGAATTATCAGCCCAACAGCGAAGGGATGATTTGGTTTTGCCGTAACGTTTGGCCTCAGATTCGTAAGCGTTGGCCGGCGGCGCACGTCGACATTGTCGGCCGCTCGCCGACCCCGGAAGTTCTCGCGCTCGGCTTGATCCCAGGGGTGCGTGTCGTTGGACCGGTCGCCGATGTCCGCCCGTATTTACTGGCCGCTGACGTCGCCATAGCGCCGCTGCGAATTGCCCGTGGCGTGCAGAACAAGGTATTAGAAGCGTTAGCATCGGCCCGTCCCGTGATCGCTTCGCCGCAAGCCGCCACGGGGATCGAACCGAGCCCCGGATTGTTGGTCGCCGACGCTGCCGAACATTGGCTCGAAGCGCTGCAAACGCTAACTACCAGCGACCAGCATCGCCAGCGGCTGGGCCAAGCGGCCCGCCAACACGTCCAGCAACACTTCAGCTGGGAAGCCAAACTGCAACCGCTCAGCCAACTTTTGGACGTGGCAAGCCGTTAAAGTTCAACACTGCCTACTAACGACTATTCATGACATCTTCTTTGCTTGACACCGAATCTGAAACCTCAGCCTCAATGACCGCCATCGACAAGGCGGAGTTTGGCCCTGAGCACGTTACGATCATCGAGGCTCGCAAGGGGTTGCAACTGTTTGATTGGAAGGAATTGCTCGCATATCGCGATTTGTTCCGCTTCCTGATCTGGCGTCAGATTAAAGTCCGTTATGCGCAGAGTGCCATCGGGTTTGGCTGGGCGATTATTCAACCGCTTTTTTCGGTGTTACTGTTTACAGTCATCTTCGGCCGCCTGGCAGAGATCGACAGCGATGGTGCACCGTACGCTTTGTTTAGCCTGGCCGCCTTGCTACCGTGGACCTATTTTTCCAACGCCGTCACCGACGGGGTCGCTAGTCTAGTCAGCGAAGCGAACATGCTGCGAAAAGTCTACTTCCCGCGTCTGCTGCTACCGCTGTCGGCCGTGGGAGCCAAGTTAGTCGACTTTGGCATCGCCGCCGCAATGATGGCGACCCTAATGCTTGTCTACCGCTGGACTCCGCCGCTCACTATTCTGCTGTTGCCACTGGTAATGTTGCTAATGGTCG
>CAZHTX010000724.1:0-2180 GCA_964535475.1 uncultured Pirellulaceae bacterium | reverse complement strand
CCACTAACCACTAACCACTAACCACTAACCACTAACCACTAACCACTAACCACTAGCCACTAGCCACTAGCCACTAGCCACTAGCATCTAGCCACTAGCATCTAGCCACTAGCATCTAGCCACTAGCATCTAGCCACTTCTCTCCAACAACTCCGGCAAACGAAAACCTAGCGGTTGGTCGCTCCTAAGTTCCCAACAAGCGGCCGCCGCTTCGCGACAAGCCAGGCGCAACGCCTGACGGTGCGATTGAAACTGTTCGCGGTACGCTTGGGCAATGCCGCGGGCGTCGGCCGTCAACGTGGGCTCACCCTCCAAACCCAAAAACTCCATCGTCTCGCCGAAGGGAAAGTCCTCTTCGGCCGGGTCAACGACTTGAACCACAATCACCGGTC
Organism: uncultured Pirellulaceae bacterium; assembly: GCA_964535475.1. GTDB lineage: Bacteria > Planctomycetota > Planctomycetia > Pirellulales > Pirellulaceae > Laterigemmans. Next base: position 1,788 of record CAZHTX010000724.1, on the reverse strand, counting down.
GCCCGGCGAATCGCAACGCTCGCAAAGCTTTCACAAGCGGTTCGACGGGATCAAAAAAATCGCTGATCAAGATCACCAAACCACCACGCCTGGTGGACTGCACCGCATCCATAATGCGAGCGGGCAAATCGACATCCCCGGGCTCCACATCCCCCACCGTTTGCACTTGGTCCATGGCGGTTGCCAACGCCATCAACTGCCCATTGCCTCCGCCGCTGGCGACTCGCGGCGTGACCTCCTGGCCGACCGTCGTGAGCGCCACGCGATCATGATTTTCGATCGCCACAAAAGCCAACGAGGCGGCCACTTGAAAGGCAAACGTCAGCTTATCATGCTTTGCGGCTGGGCCACGAAAAGCCATCGAGCCACTGTTGTCTACAATCAATTGACAATCGAGCGTCGTCTCATCTTCGCGCTGCCGCAAATAATATTTATCGGTCCGCCCCAAGACTTTCCAGTCGAGTCCCCGTAAGTCATCACCCGGCGCGTATTGCCGGTGCTCGGAAAATTCAACCGCTTGACCGCTGCGGGGACTGCGATGCGCGCCGACCAGCAAGCCATCAGCCGCGCGGCGCGAGCGGAGACGATGGCCCCGCAGTCGTTCCAGCACCTGTGGGTCGAAGTACTTTTTCCAAGCCTCTTCCATCGTCCAATGCCTTTTCGTTGGCTCTAACAAAACGAACTGCGCGGGCGATAATCTCGTCCACCGAAACACCATCCGCGCCCGCGGCAAAATTAGTGCGAATCCGATGACGCAACACCGGCAGCGCGACCGCTTCGATATCTCGCCGCTCCACCACCAAACGCCCATCGAGCGCCGCCCGCGCCTTGCCACCCAAAGCGAGAAACTGCCCAGCCCGCGGTCCAGCTCCCCAGCTTACATAGTCGCGAATTTCAGCCGGCGAAGTTGGCGAATCGGGACGCGTGCAGCGGGCCAACGCAACGGCAAAGCGAGCCACCGGTTCGGCCAACGGCACGCGCCGCACAACCCCAGCCAGCTCCAATAACTCCTCGCCACCGGTGATTCGATTCAACGTCTGCTTCACTCCCGTCGTCGTCTCCATCACCACTCGCAACTCATCATCCTCACTCGGATAATCAATGCGAATATCAAACATGAAACGATCGAGCTGAGCTTCAGGCAACGGATAAGTCCCCTCCTGCTCAATCGGATTCTGAGTTGCCAGCACGAAGAACGGCGTCGGCAGCGAGTGCTTCTGGCCAGCCGCCGTGACTTGCCCCTCCTGCATCGCTTCCAACAACGCAGCTTGCGTCTTGGGTGGAGTACGATTGATTTCATCAGCCAGCACGATGTTGGCAAACACGGGCCCGGGGATGAAGCGAAATTGACGCTCACCGGTCGCCCGATCCTCTTGCAAGACTTCGGTTCCCGTGATGTCCGAAGGCATCAAATCGGGAGTGAACTGAATCCGGCTAAAGTCGAGCTGCAACGATTCCGCCAAGCTGTGCACTAACATTGTTTTTGCCAACCCGGGCACACCAACCAACAAGCAATGCCCGCCCGAAACCAGCGCGGTCAACACCTGGTCAATGACCTCCTGCTGACCAATGATGCGTTTGGCCAATTCAGCCGACAACTGGGCGTAGACTTCCGCCAGCCGCTGAATTTTCTCTCTATCACTGCCACTGCTCATGAATGACTCTATCGATGCGATCGGATTCGAAGGATTTTTGTGGAGATACAAGTCTATCCGAAAACTGCGGCTAGCCATCGTTAGCGGTTTTGGCGCTAGCCACCGTTAGCGGTTTTGGCGCTAGCCACCGTTA
>CAZHTX010000723.1:0-2181 GCA_964535475.1 uncultured Pirellulaceae bacterium | reverse complement strand
GCCCAACGTTTGAGCAGGAAATTCCGGGTGTTATTGCTGGAAGCGGGCCCGCAAAGCACACTCTCGCCTCACGTGCGACGACCAGCTGATTACCTCAAGCGTTTTGCCAGCGAAGATGATTGGGGGTACCACACGACGGCCCAAGTTGGTTTGGCCGGGCGAACGCTGGTCTTTCCGCGAGGCCGCGGGCTGGGTGGTTCGACCAGAATCAATGCTTCGATTTGGTTGCCGCCATTGGACGACTGTCTGCAGCAGATCAGCCAAGCCAGCGAGGGCAACTTGACTACGGACGCATTGCGGCTCGCGGTGGCTGCCGTTGAGCAGCGGGTTGCCCCCGAACAGCCTCGCTGGTTATCGGAGGCATCGCGGCGATTTGTTGCCGCAGGAGCAGCGTTCGACTTGCCAGCAGCCCCTTTCGCTCGCATGAACCGTCGCGGCCACCGCTGTCTGGTCAGCCAGCTCGATTTTGCCACCGCAGCGGGTTCTGATGATGCCAATGAGAACGCCGGTGCCAACGTCGAGGAAGAAACTCGTGGAGCGGGGGAATTGTTAGTGATTCCGGGAGTGCTGATCGAACGTTTGCTGATCCGTCAACAACGCGCGCTGGGTGTGTTGGTCGAGATTGGAGGCCAGCAGTGCGAGTTGCGTTCGCGGCGCGGTGTGGTGTTAGCAGCGGGCACCGTGGGCTCACCAGCCATCTTGCAACGTTCCGGGATCGGACCGGCCAGCAAATTGGCTGCCGCCGGCGTGCCTTGCCAACAGGATTTCCCCGGCGTGGGCAGTAATTTGCGGGATCATTTGGTGATGCCGGTGATCGCTGACGTTGCCACTCAAGCTGCGGGAAATGTGGCCGCCGCCAGCTATGCTTTCCCGGGACGCTGGTCGCCACGCGAGCTGGCGCGTTGGCAAGCGGTGGGGAGCGGGCCGGTGACGTCCAACTTGGCGGAGGCCGGCTTGATTTGTGATCTTCCCGAGGGGCGTTTGCAATTATTCGTGACCCCCACCGACTATCTACGGCATCCACACGGCGGCCCTTCGCAACAATTGACCATTGGAGTCGTTGCCGCGCACCCGCAAAGCCGCGGCACGATACATATCACCTCGCCGTACGCCGCTGTGCCTCCAGCGATTGATCCAAATTATCTCGATTACCCGCAGGACCTCAAGATGATGACCGCCGGCGTAGCGCTGGCTCGTCGGTTGCTGGCCAGCGAACCGCTGGCGAACTTTATCTCCCGGGAAAAGTTGCCTGGCAAACGACGGACTGGTGACTCAACGATCGAGCAAGCGATTAGACGATTCGCTCAGACGCTTTATCATCCGGTCGGCACTTGTCGCCTGGGAACGGACGCGGAAGCGGTCGTGGACAGCGAATTTCGTTTGCGCCAGTGGGAGGGTATTTGGATCGCAGACGCCAGCGTGCTGCCGCACTTGCCCGCCACGAATCCTAATCCGTTAGTGATGGCGATCGGCTGGTTGGCCGCGGAGCGGATGCTGTGGAAGTTAGCTGGTTAGGAGTTAGCTGGTTAGCTGGTTAGCTGTTAGACGCTCGGAAAAAACCTTCCCTTGGTTGCGAACATGCGGAAGTATTCTTGGTGTGTACGAGCCGCTCCCACTCAAGCTTTGGGTGGCCACCAAAGTTCACCAATATGCCAAGCTCATACCCGGTGGCGTTGAGATAGTTAATCACTTGGGCACGATGCTCATCTGTCAGTTTGCTGACCGCTTTAAGTTCGACAATGATCTTCCCATAGCAAATGAAGTCGGGAATGAACTTTTGTTTGAGTTCTTTGCCGCGATAAAACAACCGTAATTCTTGATGAGCTATGAACGGTATATGTTGGTATTCATGCTCAATTTCTAAGCGCTCTTGGTACACTGGCTCCAAAAAACCGCAACCTTTCTCGTTGTAAACTTCGAAGCAAGCACCAATGATCTTGAAACACTCTTCCTTGTAAATCAAGTTCGCCATCACTATCTCCCGGCAAAGGGTATGTACCCACGAATCGCGCGACTGAGCGTGAATGAGGGTGGTTACAGAAAAGGTGAACGATATTTAAGTTCGCGACGATTAGCGTAATTCGCCAGATCGCGATGCTGAGGTATTCGCTTTGACTGAAAACGGTATTTGCCCGCTAAGCGCGCGAATGGCCGCGAATAGGGAGCTGTCATGGATATGTT
>CAZHTX010000722.1:0-2181 GCA_964535475.1 uncultured Pirellulaceae bacterium | reverse complement strand
TGCTGACAAGCGTGGTTCCATTGCGAACCGAAACAGAGGTTTCATCCACGCGGTTCTTGAAGTCATAGGCGGTTTCAGTCAAGGCTCCATTGACTCCTTCCACGAACCTTACCGACGTACCAGCAGCGGCAGGCAAATAATGATTCAGGAATCGGCCGCTCCGCCGCTTGGGTTCATTGGGTTGTTGGTTGGCATATCGACCATCGTCTTCTGCGTACCACCACAGCGACGAAGGCAGTATCCCAGTGCCGCCGCACTCACAGCTAGAACAGCAGGGAAGCCAAGCATGGCCGTCAGTTCCACGCCTATTGATCGGTTCGCATATTCAGATTTTGATTGTGGAGCGGTAAGTGAAACACCAAATAGCATTGCCAACAAGAGAATCAGTATGAAACCAAGAAACATCGAACGCGAATAATACACTGAACTCAACGTGGCCAAGGCTCCCAAATATGCTCCCATCAAGGTGCCGACAGCAGAAATCATTCCGATTCGCAGCCAAATTTGTGCCATACTCAACGTCGAATCGGTAAAATCTTCTGTATTTAGCAAGTAACCGGCTACTGAGCAAAACAGTCCGACGGCAGACGATAGCACTATTTGCGTGCAATTCGGTTTCAGTAGCTTCATTTTGACCACTCTTACTTCTCGTTGCCAACAAACGACGACTTTGACTGGGCCGCCAAACAACATTGACTTCAGGAATAACGCAGTCGCCGGATCCGCGTTAAACGCATGGCTCATGAAATTTAACGTTTAGTGTCATTTAGTGAAGTGTAGCCCCTGATAGCGGGTGGGCGGTATGGATTCGGATCATCCGGGGTGGTCGTCCCGTCCTCAACCAAAGATCTTGGCGAAGTAAGTATTCGTATGGAGCCGTGTATCCATCCAAAGATCAATCCAATCAGGATACCAAACGCTGCCAGTTGGCCTGCGGCGTTGATCGCGTTAGCGTTCATGCCGAGCCAAAAAAGCGTCACAAGTCCTATCGACAAATACGTCCCAGCGACCCACTCGGGAATGAATCTTCCGTGTTCAAAGTGTTTCCCTTTGTTGCGTCCGATGATCCTGTGAAGTGCACGACCTACACCATAGATCGCTACGCCAGTGAACACGAAAGCGAACACATTGCCCATGAAGATCTCGAACGTCGGCTTTATTTCCGGCACGCAACTTTGCTCCCAAGACGAACAGCTTAATGGACCCGATCGACTAGGATCGCCTCCAAGAATTTCCACAACACAGCCTAGATTCAGGTCGTTTGAACTAAATCGCGGGAGCCTTTAAGCAATCGCAGAAGCCATAACTCTGGTTGGTCACCCTACCCAATTCCCTTATTAAATGCAACAAGTTCTTATTGGTCGCTCAACTCAACGACACTTTTGAGCGCCGCAACGGGTAGGCCACAATCGAGAGCCCAGCCGATGCTGTCGACCGTATCTCGATTTAACCTTTCGATCTTAGTATTTCGTAAGCCATTGGCGAGCGGCCATCAGTCGAGCTTGCGATGTGCCAAGAACATGCCAACTTCGTGTGGCTCGTTGGGGTCGATGTGGCTGGCGTGCGTGGAGGCAAGAGCGGCTTTTAGCAAGCCATTACTCGATTTATTGTGCCATTCGCCTCGGATCCAGCCGACTCGACTTAGCACACCTAGGCGATCGAGTTCTGACAGGATCACGTACTCGGCTCCTTCGCAGTCGAGTTTGAGTAGGTCGACTTGCGGGATTCCGAAGGCGGTGAGTGCGTCCCAGAGTTCGGCGGTGGTGATCGCCGGGACTTCGACTCCGAAATCGCCGGGCCGCTCTTCTAGGTCAGCCCACAGGCTGGGCACGTACTCGCCGACTCGGCTGTGGGAAACGGATGATGACAAGAGCGTGGTTCCGGACGTCTCGGTGACGGCTGCGTTGATGAGCTGCGGCCGGTCGCTGGGAATATGCGACGTGTTTTTTTCTAGTAACGCAAAGCTCTCGGGATGCGGCTCCACGGCGACAATCTTCGCCGCTGGCCAGTATTGATGGCAGAGTATCGTAAAGCTGCCGACGTGGGCTCCGATGTCCACGATCGTGCGGACTTCGTGCTGGCGCAAGGCCGCGATCTGGTACTCGTCTTGAAAGACCGCGTTGGCATGCTGGATACTGGCCGGCTCGATGTGAAAGTCGCGGCCGAACGCCTTGTAGCAAA
>CAZHTX010000721.1:0-2188 GCA_964535475.1 uncultured Pirellulaceae bacterium | reverse complement strand
TACGTCGAAGAGCATTTGCTGGCTAACCGCTGGGAGAGCCAGTTCACCGCGGCGAATCACACGAAGTTGAGGACTACTAAAGTCTCCTTTCGCTCCGCGAAAGCCTAAACAAGCTCTGCTTTCGCAAAGCGACGGCCTGAGCATATCTACTTTCGCGGAGCGAAAGGAGACTTAGACGCCATCTCGCCAATCCGCCTCGCTAAACTGATCGAACAAGCGATCATAGAGAGCGATGAGCCGTTCGCTTTCATGTTCAATCGCAAAGTTGGCGCACACCTTCGCTCGCGCTCGCTTACCCATGGCGGCCAATTCCTCCGAGGTGCTTTTGCACAATTGCTCGAGGCCGTTTGCTAAATCAGGCACATCGGCTGCACCAACCAACCACCCATCTTCGCCCGGTTCGATGATATCGGGCCACGCTCCGGCGCGAGTCGCCAATACCGGCACACCGCACGCCATGGCTTCTAAACAAGTCACCCCAAAACCCTCGTTGCGCGATACGCAGGCTACCGCATCCATTGCCTGGTACCACTTGGGCAACTCACTGAAATCCTTCAAAAAGCCCGTAAAATGGACCCGATCTTCCAACCCGGCAGCAACCAACTGGGCCTTCAAGCGATCGCGATAAGCCACATACTCGGGGGTTACTTGGCCAACAAACTTGACTTGCCAAGCTGGATAATCGCCCAGCACGTTTACTAAGGCTTCGACAAGATCCCCCGAGCCCTTTTGCGGTCGCACCCGACCAAACACCCCCAGCGTCGGGCGATCTTCAATATCCAGCTGCTGCCGGCAAAGCGACTTATCAGGTGCTGGAAAATACTCGCGAACATTGACTCCGTGATGACTCACCTCGGCCGGGCACTTGAGATATTCGGCCGCCAGCTTTGTGGTTGCTAATACCGCGTCCATTCGTTGATAGTAAAAGCGAGTCAACCAACGGTGGTGTCGCTGTGCGGCGCTGGTCCAGACAAGTATCAGCTTTCGCCGAAAAACATATCGCAGCAACAACCCGGCCAGCATATCGCTGTTGCGCCGCGCGTGCCAAATTCGCCAGCGATGCCGCTGTGGCGAGACGAGCCACTTCAGCAACCCGACGACCGGCATCCGGGAACTCAAGTTACGACCGCAGCAAGCGATCGGAATGGCCCGTGCCATTACCGGCACCAACGCCTCCATCGTGGCGTTAATACCTGAAAATCGCCAACCCAGCGACGGGGCAATCACCATCGCCCGCGAGGGCTGGCGACTATCGCTTAGCGATTTATTCAATGAATCACGGAGCACATCGCCAACAGGCAGCGCTGACCGCGTCTCTGCACATTGCATCGGATAGGAACGCGTCACCTTAGCCTCTCTGGCTGATCAAAAGCTGGGGCACGAAAGAAAAAAGGAAATTTCCTCGATGTAACCAATCTCCCGGAGCCAAGGCTAGAGCAAATTCTATGACTCGCCAGCCGGGATCAAGCCCCCCAGATTCCATCAAGCGTCTGGTTTAGCCGAGTGACCGAAAAATGCTCTTGGTGGTTGAACGTGTTTTTGCTTAAATTCGCCTGCGGAATGTTAAACACCAATCCGATAGTTCAGCAAGTTCGCGGCTTCGCGGCTCGAAATTAAGGCCAAATACAGAAAACCTGATGAGTAACACTGTCTCGATTTTCGTCGCCGACTCGGAATTTCAAGCTTATCTTTGTGAGCTGATCGACCAACAATATCACGAGCCAGGCAGTTCACATTTCATCACGTTCATTCCGAGAGTCGCTGAATCGTGCCAGGAATACCCGTGGGACTCCCATGCCGTACTACCCTGGCCGCCAGGTCATGGCCTGAAACGCCAATTCGGGTTGGCGGCACGACTGGGCGTGATTCAAAATTACGTCGCCCAGAAATGCCACGGAGCAGAACGAATTATCGTTCACAGTTACCAGATTTATTCCGAGCGGGTCAACTGTGTAATCGCCCATCTTCGCAAGCGTTTTCCAGGAGTTGACCTACGGGTCCGACTGATTCCCGATGGTTCACTTAACATCAAAACGCGGCCAATGACCGGTTTGCGAAAATTCCCCCAAGTCTTTAACCGCCTCAAATGGCTGGCCCATCCAGCCATCACCACCTATCAATACGAAGGCGATCGCCTCGGCATGGACTGCGGTCTTTGCGATCGCATTTACTTGCCAACAGGCTTCCC
>CAZHTX010000720.1:0-2201 GCA_964535475.1 uncultured Pirellulaceae bacterium | reverse complement strand
AGACGTTTTCCGTCGGAGTCATGGAGTCCCGTAGCCTTGCTCGACCGAGGTGCACCTTCAGTCCCGATGGAAAGATGCTCGTTACTGCCCTCAGGCCAGTGCTGCGGGTTTCCGTCGGCACGGTGAATCATGCATTCGCGGCCAAGACGGGCAAGCTGTTGAGCACGTTTGTTTCCGGTGGTCGGACGGACCATGTGTTCGTTGGAAAAGATAAAATCACTTTAGTTGGCCCTCACTCGGGGCATCCGTTACGTGTCAGCGCCGATTGGAATCGATCTTGTAAAGGCTTTGCGACGGTTTTGGTTTCGCAGAGAAGCGGTTGGTCCCCAGCAGTTCAACCTCAAGGTTGTCTCTCGCATCGGCTTTGCATAGCAACGCACTTGGCGGCATGACGAGCAAATAACTACTTCTCATGCGATTTTGCTTACCTTGATATGATTGCATATTAGACCAAGCCGTGTATCGCTGGTTCTCAACCTTGCGACTACTGAAATTAACTGGAGTCATCTTGATGCGTTATGCTTGCTCCTCAGTCATTCTCGCGTTTGCTTTTACAACGATCGATTTCGGGATCGCCGATCGGAAAGAAAGGGTCGCTCTATACATGCTGGATCACGAGACCGAGTCCCTGAGGCTTCGGTTGCCTCAGTGCGGCGAGGAGGTGCGTAACCCAAACGACTTTGATCGAACCGCCCAAGAAAATCCCCTCGCTCCGCGGGTAAACCGCTTCTCAAATCGCGTACAAACCCTGATCCTCATCGCACGCCGTTGCCGTGATGGACTGCACCGGTACTGAGTGCAGTGATCGGTGATCACATCGCAGATCACGCCATGCACCTCCGAATGACTGCTCAATAATTCAGGAACTTGCAGCTTCCCATGGTCATGTTAGAACTGCAAGTCAATGCAAAGGCCGTGGCCGATAGGCCAGCGGAACCAGGCTTCACAGCCGTCGCACAGCATCATTACTCCTCGGCGGGCGGTCACGATGCAGCTGATCGATCGTAGCGGCTGGAATCACCCGCCACCAATCAAAGTTTTCTAATTGCGGGCGATTGCGGGATCGTCGGCGAGCCAGCTAGAGAACTCGTCCGTTGTCTGGCCGTCAGAGACTGAAGGTGGTGACGAACAAGATCGTTCCAAAAGCTAGTCCGATGACTACGGATCGGTTAGACTAATTTCCATGATCCGCCAAAGCCCACGACCGAGCGTCCTCCGCCCGCGCCGCGCGGGAGCCGCCACCACTACCCGGCGCGCCGCCACTCCAGCGGCGTTGCCTTTTTCTGTTTTCAGACGCACCAAATGCAGTAAATCGCTGAGAAAAACGACTTGCCAAACCAAAAAGCCCACTAGGTGCTACCACAGCAACCAACAATACAGCATCATAGCGCTGACTGATAATACTGGGTCAATTACCGAAAGATACACTTATATCGCCTACGGCGAACCAGTATTCGCAAGTGCAACCTGTACGGTGCTAGCCGACTCAGCGGAAGATGATCGTTATACGTATACGGGGCGGGAACGGGATGAAGGATTGGAGCTCTATCACTTCCGGGCGCGAATGTATGATTCGGGGATTGGGCGGTTTTGTGGAAGGGATCCGATCGGATACGATTCATCACTCGGTCATTACGAGTTCGTAGCGGCAGCACCTAGTTGGAAGATCGACCCATCCGGGCTTTACAGCTACTCTGTCCAGGATCTTGATCAGTGCGAGGCAAATATCAGATCAGATATTTGGTACGCGGAACTTGGGGAACTAAATTGTGCTGTCACGCTGTTGAAAATGTTCCTCGATCGCACGGGTCCAACAGGAGCATCTTGCCCTCAAGAATGCCGCGAATCTCTTCTCCATTCAAAATTGCCGCCGGGCTACTGCTTGGGGGACTACCTATCGATGAGCAGCAAATGTCCGGGAAGAAGTTCCATTAACTTTAAACTGAGAGGATCCCACAACTTTGCCGATACACCGAATATTTGGAACCAAATTCCAACATGGCAGCATGACCTTCACTATGCTTTTGGTAATGTCAAATGGGAAGCTTCCGGAAGCTGCAATGTAAGCTGCAACAAACCAGCTGCTTGCGATAGCTGCTGCGATTGCACTGCTAACTGTTCCATTTCGCGAACGGTTACGGATATCGATGACTTTTGCAAAAAAGATGGCTCAGTCCCCAACCCAGGCAAAGATAAGTTTG
>CAZHTX010000719.1:0-2206 GCA_964535475.1 uncultured Pirellulaceae bacterium | reverse complement strand
AGTTCTTCGGCACGTTGTCACTGGAGAACAACGGCGGCTTCGCATCGGTGAGATCAAGAGCAGCCAAACTGGAGCTTGAAAAAGAAGATGCGATTGTGATCCGAGTCCGTGGTGACGGACGCGACTACAACTTCCGTCTTTACGTGCCAAGAAGCGTCAGCAGAAACGCCTACGAACAATCATTCAAAACCAAGAAAGACGAGTGGATCGAAGTCACGTTGCCAATGGACAAGTTTGTGGCCACGTGGCGAGGCAGAGTGTTTCCGAATGAGAAGCTTGATCCCAGCAACGTAACGGGAATGGGAGTTCACCTCAGTGATAACCAACCAGGATCATTCAAGCTGGAAGTCGAGTGGATCAAGGTTGGCAAATCACTTGGTGAGATGTTCACAGTCTTATGTGAAGGGAATTACAAGCATCACCTGCAAGGAGTTTGCACCGACGAAAAGTCGATCTACTGGTCGTTTACGACGGCCCTCGTGAAGACTGATATGAGCGGCCGGGTGTTAAAGCAGATTCCGGTCGCCAATCACCACGGCGACCTCTGCTTTCAAGACGGCAAATTGTACGTCGCCGTGAACCTCGGCAAGTTCAATGATCCAGAGGGCAACGCCGATTCATGGGTGTATGCCTACGATGCTGAGAGCCTCGAGGAAATCGCCCGGCACGAGACGCAGGAGGTCTTTCACGGAGCAGGCGGAATCGGCTACCGTGACGGCCACTTCTTCGTTGTGGGCGGTTTACCAGCTGGAATTGAGGAAAACTACGTCTATGAGTACGACGACAATTTCAAGTTTCTGAAGAAGCATATCATCGACAGCGGCCACACTCATTTGGGAATCCAGACTGCCGCCTTTGCCCACGGTCAATGGTGGTTCGGCTGCTACGGCGATCCGAAAATCCTGCTGGTGACCGACGCCAGCTTTCAGATGCAAGGCAGATACGAGATCGACTGTTCACTTGGCATTGAAGGATTGACCAGCGGACGCCTTCTGGTGGCAAGCGGACAATGCGAAAAAGATAAGGGATGCAATGGAACTGTGCGGACGGCAGTTCCAGATGAAAAGGCAGGATTCACATTTCGAGGCGGTTTGGTGAAGTAACCTGAGTTCGCTCGATTTTTTCGGAGATGTGCAATCTTGGAATTAGCAACGCATGGTTCTCAAAGAAGAAAGCTATCCGAGATGAGGGGGCCCACAATCGCTCTGGCATCACATCTTATCTGGATTAAAGTCATAAACAGACATGGATTCCCGCCCGTCACAGTCATTGAGCACTCTGTTGATTGCGTGTCAGTTGTCAAACGTTGAGCCAGACCCAGCCTCGAGATGATCTGTATTTTTTCCTTCAGCCTTTTTGCCGGTACCCGCAGCGATCCCGGCTCCGAGGGCAAGTCCAACGCCAATACCAATTCCAATGTTGTTCATTGCTACGCCAACTCCAACACCAATCGCTAAGCCCATAGCAAGAAACGCCGGGTTGAATTGCTTGTCGTTTGCCATGATTTACAATTTTTTGTTTAGAATTTCGGTTAATTACACAACTGATTAGTTTCGATCAGATCGATCCGAGTCTATTTTGCTGGCCGCTGTAACGCAAGTCACAGGTCAACGATCGTTTGTTGTCGACTTTGCTGACAAAAATATAAGGCTGAGTTTTAGGCAGTCCAAGTTGGGCCGAAACCCCTTTTGGCCCCCTAGGTCGCCAAAACCATCCTGTTCATAATGATGTATTCGGTTGAAAAGGCCTGGCCTTGCTTTCGAATTCCATAATTTCCTTGATGCTCTATCAAGCGGGTGTCACTTTAGATGTTTTTGGAAAGAACGCGTTGCAGTCGCTTTCTTTACAAGTGGCTGCGGTGATTTTCCCCTGAGATCCTGCGGCGGTTCCAACGGAAGATCAAAACCTACTGGGAACCGCTCGCTAGGCGCTCGGGCAGTGCACATTACGGCACTATGATAAAAGCACCCCCCGGCAGGGGGCTGTATGACTGAATTCGATCAATTTTTGACAGATTTCCGTCATTCATGAAACCCTTTGTTTATTCCCAACGCCCCGGGCTCGTCTTGACGAGCGGGCTTGTCTAACCGCAGTTTACCGCTGATTCCGCTGCGATCTCAAACCGCTAAACTATGCCCCCAGCCATTAGCCATTAGCAACTAGCCATTAGCAACTAGCCACTAGCCACTAGCCACTAGCCACTAGC
>CAZHTX010000718.1:0-2218 GCA_964535475.1 uncultured Pirellulaceae bacterium | reverse complement strand
GGCGCTAGCCGCGGTTCCCGTTTTGAGCCGAATTCGCCACGTGCAAGCAAACGGTGGCTAGCGCAAAACCGCTAACGGTTGCTAGCGCCAAAACCGCTAACCGCTTAATCCTCGGGAATTAATTCGAAACAGAGCAGATTACGATCTCCTCGCACATACAACAGACCGTGTGCGACAATCGGTGCTGCCCAACAGGGAGAGCGCAGCGGGGGACGCGCCGGTTGACTGGCATCACGAACGGATAAATCGAGACTGGTAACAATTTCGTAACGATCGGGATTGGGACGCAGCAGCGACATTTCTCCTTGCTCACCTAAAACGACGATATGATCGTCGATTTTCAAGCCGCTGGTGCGCTCCCGTCGTGGTACGCTCCACAGCACTTTTCCAGTTTCCCAGTCGATGCAACGAAAGTCGGTATCACCGGGATTGCGACCACTGCTTCCATACACAAATTCGCCAACTTTGATGGGCGTTGCCCAGTGCGCTCGGAAAGATTGCAAGCGGCGGTTTGGCGGGTCTTGCCACAGCAGTTTGGGTTTTTCGTCCGCGCCGATTTGTAGCAAGGCGGAACCGAGCTCATAGCATTCCGAGATCAAAATTTGATCATCCGAAACCATCGGCACGGCCGCATTGACACTTTCAATTTTCCCCGACCGCCAAGGCACCATCCATTGCTGCTGGCCACTCGCCGCGTCGACCGCCAACAGCCCTTCGCGCATGAACGCTAGAACCCAAGTTTGGTCCTTCCAGACCATCGGGCGCGGTGACGAATAGCTGGCTAAGTAATCGCCCACGCGATAAACTTCTTGCCCGCTGAAGCGATTAAAAGCGACCAGTGCCGAGCCATTGGGTGATACACGATCGAGCATCCCGGGAGGCAGTCTTTGATCGGCCGCGGGGCTGCCGCCGACCATCACGATCACCAAGTCGTTGACCACCAGCGGTGAGGCACCGACGCCAAAAAAATTCTGGATCACACCATACTGTTGATTGACGTTGCTGCTCCAGACTTCCTCGCCAGACTCCAGCGTGCGGCAACAAAGTTGGCCGGCCACTCCCAGCGTGTAAACGAGATTTCCCACGACCGTGGGACTGGTCCGCGGTCCGTTGTTGTAACCGTACATGTCTTCGTAGCGGACCGGTTGGTCGCTGGACCACAGCAGCTCTCCTGTTTCGGCGTGCAAGCAGGTCAACCGCTCGGCGTCGCCGATCCGTTCAAACTGGAGGTAACGCCCCGCGGCCACTGAACCGATACCGTAACTGGTTCCCAGTTCACGCGACCACAGCAGCGGCAATTTGCCGGCCGACCAGTCCTTGCGGATACCGACTTCCGGGCTGCTGCTATCGTAGTTGGGGCCGAGAAATTGGGGCCAATCCTGTCCCGCACCTCGCGTCCCCAGGTCGGAGACCGAACCAACATCCTCCGCTGGCGGTCTGGCTGTTGGGGAAATAGCCTGCGCCGCGGTGAGTTTTTGGCCAGGCTGGCCGGGACTCTGGCAAATTGCATTTTCTGTTAGGATCAGTGTTCCACTGAACATCAGCAACCACAGCAGAACAGAGTCACAATGGCCCCTGGTTCGCTCTGGCGTGAGCATGGAGAACCGGACAATATAATTCGAAGCGGGAGAAAACATCATGGACGATCTTTTGATCAGCGGGCGAGTAACAATCCCTGCGAAAGAAATTGACGTACAGTTTGCCCGCAGCGGCGGACCGGGTGGGCAAAATGTCAACAAGCTAAACACCAAGGTAACGTTACGGTGGCGGATTCGCGACAATCCCCTCCTGCCGGAGGGATGGCGGGAACGAGCGGTGGCTCGCTATAAAAATCGCCTGAATACGGAAGGCGAGCTGGTATTGCACAGCGAGCGTTATCGGCTGCAGCGGCGGAATTTGGAAGATTGCCGTCAAAAGTTGAAGGAGATGCTGCTGGCCTGCAAAACACCGCCGGTGCCGCGGAAAGCCACCCGCCCGACGCTCGGCAGCCAACGTCGCCGGGTGGACGCAAAACGCCGGCAAAGCGAAAAGAAACGATTGCGCGGCCGCCCCCCGGTCGATTAAGGCTCGCAGTCCGGTCTGTCGCCTTCTCGGAACGCCCAATAGCACCGTAAATCAGCCATGGTTATTACGCTCACTAGCGATGGCAAGATCTCTACCAGCATCCCTGCTGTCGCCCCGCTAACGATCACCGCAGGACTGGGGCTCGTCGGAGTGC
>CAZHTX010000717.1:0-2225 GCA_964535475.1 uncultured Pirellulaceae bacterium | reverse complement strand
GACAGCTTCTGCGGCCCTGGCTTCCAAAAGGTACAGTTTTCTCCTTTGATTTTGCCGATGCTACGGATCAACTGGAGCCAGTTCGAATTCTTTGCCGGCGTGGACGCCTTTTCCGGGCCACCGAGCTTCGCTGGGCCGGGCGCACCGGCGGTTGGCGGAGTGGCGGAGAACCGCGACGGAACGGCCAGTTTTGGTTTGCAGCAAGGCTTTAACTTTGCCCGCCCGATGATGCTGTTCGGAAACGCGATTTCGATGCAGGTCGGCTTGCGGGCCACTCAGACAAATGCCTCGGGAGCTGAATTCACCAACGACAATCGCCGCCAAGTTTTCCTCACCGGCGGGTTGTTTCGCCGAGTCGATTATGGCTTGCAAGGTGGCGTCGTGGTCGATTACCTGCACGACGATTGGTATTACGAGGTGAACGTGTTGCAGCTGCGTGGTCAGCTAAGCTGGATGATGGATCCCTGCAACGAATTCGGTTACGGTTTCATGACCGCCCTGCAGGATGACGTCTCCAGCGGCTTCATTCGCTTTCCAGGCAACCCGGCGGAACTCGTGCAGATCGCTTTCGAGCCGCTCGACCAGCACCGCTTTTTCTACCGTCGACACTTTGGCCAAGCGGGTGCCTTTGAAATGTTCGCCGGCTTTACCAATGATGAAGATGGTTTGTTGGGGATGAGTTTAGAGGTCCCGTTGATCGATGGCCTGAGCATGCGGAGCGGTTTCACCTACTTGAATCCCGATTTCTCCGGTGGCCAGATCGACAATCAGGAAGAGACTTGGAACATCGGCATGGGCTTTGTCTGGTATCCCTGCGGTACGGGGGCTCGTTCCAAATACGATCGTCCGATGTTCTCCGTGGCCGACAACGGCTCGTTCCTGATCGACCGGCAGTAAACTTTCGCGTTCCCTCTGGCACTGGCCAGAACGTTACAATGGACACAACCACCGCGGATCGCCCCTGTGCGTTCCGCGGTGCTTTCGTTTTATCACGGTCAGCCACAGATCGCGCGTGCGATGACCCCGCCAGAACTTTCGCGGTACTTTTGGGTGCTTGAGATGCTTGCCAGTTTGTCATCAAGATCGCAGTTCTTTCCCCCGGCTATCTTGCGGAGCATTGCCCTGCACCTCTCCGTCGCGACGCTGCTGCTCGTTTGCTTAAGCGGCTGCAATGACGCCAGGCGCACGGTCGCCGAAGCAAAGCTTGACAGCACCCCAGTGCTAATCCAACTAAATTGGTTTCCCGAATCGGAACATGGCGGCGTCTATGCCGCCAAAGCGGCAGGTCTGTATCAAGATCTCGGGCTGGACGTGACCATTCGTCCCGGTGGCCAGGGAACACGCATCGCTCCCGAATTGGCAGCTGGTCGCGTCCAGTTTGCTTTTGCCAACGCCGATGATGTCGTCTTATTTCGCCAAGAAGGTGTCGACGCGGTGGCCGTTTTGGCGGCCATGCAAAACCACCCCCGCTGTATTTTGGTGCGAGCCGATTCGGGTGTTAACTCGTTCGCCGATTTGCCCGGTATGATTTTACAGCGACAAGCGGGCCGCCCCTTCCTGGCTTTCCTGGAGAGCAAAGGATTACTCGACGGGGTCCAACAAGTCCCCTACGCCGGCTCGGTGGCGGCCTTGGTCAGCGATCCCAAAACGGCGATCCAAGCTTACTCGTTCGCCGAACCACTATTGGCCCAACAACAGGGTGTCGAAGTTCGCACCTTGATGGTTTCTGAACTGGGCTGGAACCCCTACAGCAGCGTGCTGGTCACAACCGGTGAGATGATCCGCGAACAACCCGAACTGGTCCGCAAAGTCGTGCAGGCTAGTCAACTGGGTTGGCAGCGATACCTCACCGATCCCGCCAAGGGGAATGCGGCCATTCTGGCCGCCAATGAACATGGGATGACGGCCGAAACATTGGAGTTCGGCGCCGAAGGATTGACCAAATTGGCGTTACCCGAAGGCTTTCCGATCGAGCAGGTGGGTATGATGCAACAAAGTCGCTGGGACGAATTAGTCGAGCAAATGAGCGAGCTGAAGCTTGTCGATTCCGCCAAAGTCAATGCGGCCGATTGCTTTACCAACAAATTCTTGCAGTCGGCAAACTAAGAACCTATCGGAAAACCGTTAGCCGCTTTGGTGTTAGCCGCTTTGGTGTTAGCCGCTTTGGCGCTAGCCGCTTTGGCGTTAGCCGCGGTTAGTTTGGGTTTTCGGATGGGCTCTAAGTA
>CAZHTX010000716.1:0-2247 GCA_964535475.1 uncultured Pirellulaceae bacterium | reverse complement strand
GCTAGCCCAATTCCCAGAACCAAAATCGGTCTTCGCGTCATCGAGTTGGCAATACTTCGCCACACCGGACTCTGCACGTCGACGCTGCGCTGTGGAATTTTGCCCGGCCAAAATACTCGCGGGCCAATCGCCAGCAATAATGCTGGGGTAAATGTCGTGCAAACCGCGAGCGCCACCAACAGGCAAATGGCGATCACGGGGCCGGAATAATGGAATTTGCCAAAATCGGCTACCCACAACATGGCCAGCCCCACAACCGTCGTCATGGCGCTGCCAATCAATGCATTAGAGACTCGACCCAAGCTGACCTCGACAGCTTGGTTCCATGGTTGTTGAGCCGCTTCTTCGCGCAACCGCGAAATCAAGAACAAACAATAATCGGTACCGGCACCGAACAAAATAACAACGACGAAGATCCGCGAAGTGGTAAAGATCTTGAGATCCACCCACGCCAATCCGGGCACTTGCCAGAGCGAAGCGATCACGGCAACCAACCCGGTGGCGCAAACGATGGCGATACCAATCGAAATGACTGGCACGGCGACCAGCAGCGGCGAGCGGTAGATGATCGCTAAGATTGCTAGAATCAGCACCACGGTTAACAATTCCGTGTAGCGAATGGCATCGGCGCTCGACCTGAGCGTCTCCGCACCAATGGCTGCGGCGCCGGTCGGCAAGATTTGTAAGTCGTCACTGACAAACAGCGAATTGCGAGTTCGCACATCGGCGATCATCGTTTCAATTGCCGTTAGCGTGGCAATGTTACTGACCGCGGCCAGTTCGCTTTCCAGGCGGAGAATAATCAACCGAGCCCGGCGGGGGCTGAGGCGGTGCCCAATTGCCGGATCGTTCCAGGTCAAGACATCGAGCAGTGATTGCCAAGCGGAAAGGTCTCGCTCAGTGATGGGTGGGCGGGTTGTGGCGATCGAGGCGTCGAGTTGAAAGGCGGCCGCCTGGTCGGTCTCAGCACCTTGCACATCTCCCATTACCCGCCGCAAGAACGCCCGATCCCAATAGGCGATCGCCATCCGTGGCCAAGTGTCATTGACAACGCCAGCGGTGCCCTGAACTTCGGCGAGCCGGTTTTGAAAATAGTCATAGTATTCTTGGTCGGCGGCTATCGATTCATTGAGCGCTAAAGTGGCCCGCTCCAAATATCGCAACACCTGCTCGTCGGTCGGTTGGCTGGTGCCGTCCCAGCCTGCCTCCAGGGCGCGGCTGATGCTGACTTCAGCCAAGCGATGGTAGAGCCTGCGGACTAAGTCCAGTGCGACGTAGATGTCCGACTTCGTGAGCGGTGGCCGGTTGATTTGCTCGCCATTACCCCTCCCATCCGCTTGTTGCTGATCCGGCTGTTCCGCTCCGCGCCGGCTGATAACCAGCAGCATTTGGCTGCGACTGAGGTCGTTGGGGAATGCTCGATCGAGCAGTTGCCGGCCCGTTACGCTGGGTAGGTCTGCGGGCAGGTAGTCGAAATCGCCGTCATAGGCAATGCTTTCCCAACTGGGTGCCCACAGCCGCGAAGCGACCGCGGCACCGCACCAAAAAAGCAAAATAAGTGGCCACCAGCGCAGCACGATGCGTCCCAGCGTGCCGCCCATGTCGAACCGTCGATTCGATTGGCCTGCAGATATCAAGCGAGCTCAGCGAGTAGGAGGGGATGCGTGACCACAGCTTGATTATGGAGCGCCATTGACCAACTCCACCAGGGAACCGACGGGAAAAAAATACCAACCGGCGTGCTGGCTCATGGCGAAAAGGCACCCTGCGTTACGCCAGGCACGCGAGACGACGCCTTATTTGTCTGCGGAGACTCCAAAGGGCTTCGCGTTTCCAGGATTTTGAGGTCCCCGCTGATTAGCCCGTTGATTAGCTGGCTGATTCACTGCTGGGCCACTATTTTCGTTCCGCCCCGCTGCGGCATTACCTCTACCCGAGGCATTTTGGCGGTCGTTATTATTTTCTTCTTGGGGCGTCAGAAAACGTAAAGCCATTTCCAAAGCAGCCGGGTTAACCGTGCCGGGAAGCTGGCGAATTTCCATCGCCCCTTGGGGCTGTGCCGCTTGGTCGACTTGGTCGATCATCTCGCAGATCAGTTCAAGCAATTCAGGCCCTTCCGCGCTGACTAACAAAGTGTTGCCAACCGAGTCGACGCCAATGGAAAGTTTGCCCTTGAAACTAAAGTTAGCTTGACCACCTTCCATGCCGCCCGCCAGGGACTGAGTGCAAAGTTCCCCGACGCCCGCT
>CAZHTX010000715.1:0-2247 GCA_964535475.1 uncultured Pirellulaceae bacterium | reverse complement strand
GGTGCAAGGCGAGAACCGCGGCTAGCGCCATTGCGGCTAACGGGAACCGCGGTTAGCGGTTTTGGCGCTAGCCACCGTTCCTAACTGCGCAGTTTTCGATAGATGCCGGTCATCACCTTGGCAAGCAGATCGCGCGTCGTTCGCTCGAAAGCAATCGTGTAGTGCTTGTCGGAACTCATCGTTTTTTGAGCAAGACCCCAGGACTCATTCAGCACTTTCAATGTCCCGTAATTGGGGTGCTGCTTCACCAACAACCGAAAGACTTCGCTGATCTGCGGCGTCTTCATTTCCTCTTCAGAGAGACTCCGGTGCGAAATGCCGTCAGTGGAATCGCTCTCACGATCTACCGAGGCGTACGTCCATTCGTAGTCGTCGAAAATCATCCAGCCGTGTTTGCGGAGTAGTTTATCGGCAAAGAAAAAAGCCGCGCCGTCGATAGTCCAATTCTTTGGTCCATCGATAATGCAGAGGTCATAGACCTCGGCACATTTATCATCCTTGGTGTTCCTGTCTATTTCGTCATGCAAAAACCAAGTGTAGCCTGACTTCATTCTGACAACTTTGGCGTAGCCGTCCAAGCCGGTTTTCTTTAATTGCTCTTCAGCGGTGGGAGCAAAATTAACATCAATTAGGTCGACGGCCGTGACACATCCTCGCCCTAATTCTTGCAGCGCGGCGGCGATGTAACAGGTGGCTGTTCCATGAGCGATGCCCAGCTCGAGGACATCGGTCATTTGCTGCTCTACGATCAAGTCATAGAGATATTTCCCGTGATCCTTCGCGGTGAAGGGCACGTGGCCCACCATGGCATAAATCTCATCGAACTTCATGGCGTATTTTCGAGCTAGTATTTCTTAGTGTGCAAAACAGGAGACGAGTCGCCAGCGGACGAAAGCCATCAATTTCCACGATCGCCCCGAGGTGCATCGCGGCGAACCAGAGGAGCGAGTGGGCGAGTCGAAATCGTGCTGTCGTCGAAATAGACGGTGGCGGTACCAACTTGTTTACCCCCCGCGATGTGATCAGTGTAATTACCGATGCCCCAAACGATGTTTTCTTCCTGAGGATTTACGGAGGTTCGCACATTTTCCGCACGGATGATCGATTCGCCATTCAGCCAGACCTCAATGCGGCCCCGTTCCCGAGCGTTGACCTTGACAAACGCCTCGATGTGAAACCAACGATTTACCGGAATCGGCACCCGTTTGTATGGCTCCCAACTTTTTTGCTGGTTAATTGGACTGTATAGATAAAAGAACAGCTGCTGGGTTTGCGGTTCCTTTTCAATATTCATGCTCCAGGTCGACTGGCTTTGGTCATTCGCGTCGTGCGATTTGAATTGGAAGACGTTCCACCAACCACCGTCGCCTGGATCCCAGGGAGCCTGCTTGGCCGGGTCATAAGCCTCTGGCAGATACATCCAAGTGCCATAGTATGCGGCGAGTGGCAACTCCACTCCGCCCCGGTCATACGCGTCCGTAGCCCACCGCATCAACCGCACCGCCTTCTTACCATTGGCCGCGCGGATCGCGTTGCGAATCGTTGCCTCGCCAGCGAAACGTCCCGAGTGCACAACTTGCTGAGTGCCCCGCGCCACAACGTTCTCGTCGTCAGTGTTCAACACACCACCGCCGGGCGATTGACTGGTGGGAATCGACCACTGATCCAAGTTGCCCGTTTCATAATCGGCTGACCAAAGAATTGATGCTCGCACATCAGCAGGCAGCGTTGCCAACCACGTGCCGGCGCTCCCGTCCTCTGGCTCCGTCCATGATTGAGCCGGCAGCATACTTTGGGGTAACAGCAGTGCGATAAGGATCGTACAACCCAAAATTTTTCCGGCACGAAACCACTGGGGACGAAGCCACGTCGCGAAAAGCTTGCCAAAATCCAGCATTCAATACTCTCTTTCAAAATCGCAAAAATTGCCACTGGCTAATGAAGGCCCATTAGAACTTTACTTGTTAGCGATGTCCACTTTAGCACCTCAACATAAGAGCCTATCCGAAAACCCAAAAGAACCGCGGCTAGCGGTTTTGGCGCTAGCCACCGTTCTGTAGGGCGCGATTGGTTCGGTGCAAGGCGAGAACCGAGGTTAGCGGTTTTGGCGCTAGCCACCGTTCTGTTAGGCGGGATTGGTTCGGTCCAAGGCGAGAACCGCGGCTAGCGCCATTGCGGCGAACGAGAACCGAGGTTAGCGGTTTTGGCGCTAGCCACCGTTCTGTTGGGCGCGATTGGTTTGGTGCA
>CAZHTX010000714.1:0-2248 GCA_964535475.1 uncultured Pirellulaceae bacterium | reverse complement strand
ATGTGCGGAGCCGATGGCGGCACCAACGCCACCAGCGGAGTCGTGCCCGAGTTGACCAAGGCGATTTATGAGACGTGTCAAGCGGGTGATATTGATGCGGCCTTACGACTCCAGCACGCGCTCATCCCGCTGTTTGATTTAATGATTGGCACTCCCGAGTTTCCGGAGGGTTTTCGCGCTGGTGTGCGAGCTCGCGGTTGGGATTTGGGCCCGGGGCGTCAACCCATGACGGCCAACCAACGCGATGGCTCGGCAGCCGCTCAATCTCAGTTAGCCGCCATGATTCCCGCCGCCGCCGGAACGCAACAAACCGTCGGCTTGCCCGGTATCGACTTGGATCAGATTGTGCGTCGGGTGTTGACGCAGCTACAAGCAAGCTGAGTGCACAGTCGCCTGTCGCTCCGCGAGAGTTTTTATAAGTCCTGCTTTCGCTCCGCGAAAGTCTGTAGGAGAGGTGCTTTCCCGGAACGAAAGGCGATACTTACAATCTATCCGAGAACTCAAAAGAACCGCGGCTAGCGCCAAAGCGGCTAATGGTTTTCGGACAGGCTCTTATTTTCCGTTCACTGCTGAAGTTAAAACCGACTATGCTCGCTCACTGGACACTGCTGACCACGATTGCCCTGTTGTTGCCGGTCGCCGATGCCGAAATCCCGCGCTCCGTGGCGGAACGATCGGGCTACACGCGAACCGCTTCGGAAGCGGAGATTGACGCCATTCTGGCTGCCACCGCCGCGGCCGATTCGCGAATCAAACGGTTCACTTTGGGACGCTCGCATGAACAGCGACCCATTCAAGCGTTGATGATTGGCTTTGACCGGCCCAAACCGGCGCTGACGGTGGTGATCATTGGTGGCATTCATTCTGGTGAATGTGCTGGCAAAGAAGCGCTCTTTGATATCACTCGTGAAATCGCTGGCGGTCAGCACGACGGCTGGCTCGAGCATATTCGCTTGTTGGTGATCCCCAGTCTCAGTCCCGATTCCAATACGCGACGAGCCGTTGATAATCGGCCTGGACAAGTGGGGCCCAGTGAGGGGATGGGGCAGCGAGCCAACGCTCAGGGACTCGACTTAAACCGTGACTTCATCAAATTGGAATCACCCGAGATCAGCGCGCTGGTTGCCGCCTGCCAGCGTTTTGACGCTGATCTACTGATTGATTTGCACACCACCAACGGGTCGCAACATCGTTATGAATTAACCTACGATCCGCCGCATCATCCGCTGACCCCGCCGTCGGTCCGCCAGTTCTTGCGAGGCCAGCTGTTACCGGCCATCACCGAACAGGCAGCCAACGAGGGGCTGAACATGTTTTACTACGGCAATTTTGATCGCAGCCATACGCGCTGGAGCACGTACGGGTATGAGGGACGTTACAGCACTAATTATATGGGGCTGCGAGGACGTCTTGGCGTGCTGAGCGAAGCCTACTCCTACGCGCCTTATCAAACTCGCATTGCCGCGTCGCGATCATTGGTGGTCAACACGCTCGATTATTTGGCGGAGCGAGCTACCAGCACGGAGCAAATGCTAAGTGAAGTGCCGCGGCTTGCGGCGAGTGACCCTTTGCCTTTGCGAGCCAGCTTAGCACCTTTTGCCGAACCAGCGAAGATTCTCGGCTACAAGCCTGATCCGCCCGTGGCGGGCACAGAGCGTGAACCGTTTGACTATCAAGTGCAATTTTATGGGCGATATGAACCGACGGTAAACGGAGAACTGCCGGCTGTTTACTTTATTCCGGCCAGTGAGCGAAAAGCGATCGAGTTAATTGATAAGCACGGGATTCAGTCGTCACCCCATCCGCCCCGCGCGTTGGGCAAATTCCAAGCTTTCGCGATCGAGCAATCTGAGGTGGCTGAGCGTGCTTTCCAAGGCCACAACATGGTGACATTGCAAGGCACTTGGCAGGAGACGGAACCGCCAGCCGACACAGCCGGCGTTTGGGTTACCACGGATCAACCTTTATCGCGGCTGGTCGCTGTTATTTTGGAACCCGAGTCTGCCGATTCCTTAGCGACATGGAATATCATCCCCGCCGACCGCCTACCCGCCGGCGGGACCTACCCCATCCTAAAAGCCTGGCAACAAGTGAAATAGGCATCCAGCCTGTAAAGAAGTGGCATAGGCATCCTGCCTGTAACCAGTAGAATCTCGCTGGCGATCACGAGCACCACGACCCCCACGAGCTTGCCTCGTGCGGGATCACAACTGGTAGCTGCCAGGGCGGCTCCTTCCGTCGAGCTTGC
>CAZHTX010000713.1:0-2254 GCA_964535475.1 uncultured Pirellulaceae bacterium | reverse complement strand
ATCGCCCAGCTTATCCGCCTGTCCGGGATAACCACAATCGACCAGCGTCAGGTGCCCAGCCCGCGCGATTACAAACGCGTTGACCACACCCAAGCGAATGCGATAGACGTCCTCGACAACCCGCTCAATACGTTTCACTTTGATCCCAAGTGCTGGAGAAAAAACTCCGTCTGACGATCAATATAACCTGGTAGCCGCCACAGACGGGCATGCTGCGCCCCCTCGAGTCCCCACGTTTCAATGTGAGCATGCTGTTCAGCCGCACGCACGTACTGCTGAAAATGCTCGACCCGAATCATCGTATCATCAGCCGAGTGCACCACCAGCGTCGGACACTTGACCCGATCCAGCAAAGTCACCGGCTGCACATCCGCAAAACTCTCGCCACAAAGCTGCTGCAACCAAAACCGTACCGGCGGCAGCAGGATGCCGGGAACACCGAAATGACCAAGAAAGTCGGCGACGGCTTGATCAGCACGGGCAAAAGCTGAATCGGTCCACAATGCTGAAACCAAATCACCCTCAGGCCCGGCGGCTGCGATCAAAGCGGCCGCCCCACCCATGCTTTCCGCTCGAATGCCAATCCGCGATGGGTCTATCCCCAAATCCCCCGTCGCTAGTTGATCGCGAATAAACACCAAAGCAGCTCGCACATCTTCAGCCTCCCGCAATCCTAACGTCACTCGCCCCCGGTCACCCGAATCGCCGTGATTGCGAAAATCAATCAACAGCACGTGAAACCCCGCCTTGACCAGCGACTCAGCCCCCTGGTCGAACATCGAACTGCGATAATTTGTCGATTCATCGAGCCAAACCTTGCTGCGGGAACTACCAAACCCGTGCAGCATCAAAACGATCGCCCCCTGCTGAAATCGCTCGCCCTGCGGGTCGGCAGGCAACAACCAACCGGCCAGTTCCAACGGATCGTCAGCCCCCCGTTGGCCACTTTCACGCTCCAATCCTGGCACGGGAATCACCACGTCCAGCGATTGCAAGCCGCGATCGGCCGGCGTCTCCAACGGACTTAAATCGTGATGGTTCCGCGTCATGTAGTCGTAGGCAATGGCAAACCCCAGCCCTTGCCAAACCAACAACAGACAGGCGGCCACCGCAATCGCGCGCCACAGCCATCGACGGCGGTTTGTGCCTCGCGCCCGGCGGTTAGCGACTGGCGCATCGTCAGCCTGCGGAGTGGTTCCGCGCGGACCGGCGACCTGTGATGCCGCTGCGGTCGTTGCGTCCAAACTGATGGAATCCGATGAGCGTTTCACGGGAGCTTTCTCCGGATGCTGCCTGCTCGCGATACGTGCCGAGCCAAAAGATTCCCAGAATACCAGACGCTACGGGCTTCCATCCAGATGAAGCCAGCCAAATGAGCGTGATCAACCCGAATATCGACAAATTTTCACTCTTGATCGGCTCGCAGGAAAATTCCCCCGCAAATTCTCGCTATTTGCCAAACGCCGTTCCGTGAATTCCCGCTTCATTCACTGAGCGAGGTGTGGGTCCATGCTGTATCGGCCATCCGCTTGCCGATTCCACACGCAACCCTGAAACGCTTGCCCCTCTGTTGGTTTTGTATTTTTAAACGATTGGGACAAGCGTTTTACATTTCTAAACGATTGGGACAAGCGTTTTACATTTCCAAACGATTGAGCACAGCCGAGGAACGCGAAGGCCTTAAGCCAACAAGGTGAACTCAACAAAACCGTCGGCTGGAACTCAGCCAACAGCGGTAGCACGGGCGATTCATCCGCCAAACGACCCATCGACAGGCGCTATCAAGTCCTCGAACGACTCGGCGCTGGCGGTATGGCTACCGTCTTTCGTGCTCGCGATCTGCAGAAAGATCGTGATGTCGCTATCAAGTTTATGAAGACCGATCTCGGCGGATCCGCGCGGCGAAGATTCCTGCGCGAATTCAATACCATCTCCGGCATCAATCATCCTTGCTGTCTCCCCGTCTACGCAAGCCTGGAACGCAAAAGCACACCCGCAAATATCCAAATCAATACTTTCGGTTTTGTTTGCCGAAAGAGCGAACTGGAACAGATCGACGATTACCTGCGGGGCGTCGTCCAGCAAGATTCACATGGTTCCCACAAGGAATCGTTGACCGCTCTCATGTTCACCGGCGACCCCGGAATCGGTAAAACCAGCATCGTCGAAGAGGCCTCGCGGAAAGCTCTCTCACTCGGCTTTCGGATCTACGAGGGACGATGTTTCGATGGTGACCTTTCCTCATTCCATCCGT
>CAZHTX010000712.1:0-2293 GCA_964535475.1 uncultured Pirellulaceae bacterium | reverse complement strand
GACCAGGGTCACGAAGTGTTGTGCAGTCTTCCCAAGGGTCTCGATGAGAACGTGGTGATTCTGTAAATTCTGGACTTTTCCGGCCCGTGTTCAACGCCTTCATCTCAACAGGTCGTGAGGTGCCGGGCGATTACGCAATCTTTGATGGGACGAAATGCTATGAGCGAAGGCGGCAATACAGAATCGGGCGACGTGTTTGATGTCGATCGCATTCG
Organism: uncultured Pirellulaceae bacterium; assembly: GCA_964535475.1. Classification (GTDB taxonomy): domain Bacteria; phylum Planctomycetota; class Planctomycetia; order Pirellulales; family Pirellulaceae; genus Laterigemmans. The sequence goes on along the minus strand of CAZHTX010000712.1, from coordinate 2,078 downwards.
ACGGTTAGTCCGTTTAATGGAAGAACATGATTTGTCGGAAGTGGACCTCCGGCAACAAGAATCACGCATTAATTTGAAACGTTGCAACAGCCTGCCGCAGTTCGTGCAAGCCGCACCGGCTCCCGTCCCGATGGCGGCCCCGGCGCCGGTCGCCGCACCGCCCAGTGGCACAGCCCCGGCGGCTGCGGAACCGGCCGGTGATGGCCCGGGCGTGATTACAATCAACGCGCCGATGGTGGGCACTTTTTATTCCCGTCCCAACCCCGAGTCGGAAAACTTTGTCAAAGTTGGCGATCAGATCCAGTCCGACACGACTATCTGCATCATCGAAGCGATGAAGGTCTTTAACGAGATCCCGGCAGAGGTCAGTGGCAAAGTCGTTGCCGTGTTGGTCGAGAACGAACAATCAGTCGAGTTCGGTAAGCCAATGTTCAAAATCGACACCAACGGCTAGCGGGCACTAGAAGCTAGCGGGCACCAGAGGCTAGCGGGCACCAGAGGCTAGCGGGCACCAGAGGCTAGCGGGGTGGCTAGCCAGTGCAGCTCGGCCAGCCAGTATCGACTGCCGCCGAGATCGAATTATTTCTTCTCTTCATTACTACTTATAAGCTGTTGCTCGATGTTCAATCGTATTCTGATCGCCAATCGCGGTGAGATCGCCCTTCGCGTCATTCGCGCCTGCCGTGAGATGGGCATCGAATCGGTAGCGGTATTCAGCGAAGCGGACCGGGAATCGGCCCACGTGCGGATGGCCGATCAGGCAATTTGCATCGGCCCGGCTCGCAGCGCACAAAGTTATCTGGCGATTGATCAAGTCATCAGCGCGGCCGAGATTGGCAACGTCGAAGCGATCCATCCGGGGTTTGGGTTTCTCTCGGAGAATGCCCATTTCAACGAGGTTTGTCGCTCCTGCGAAATCACCTTCATTGGCCCTTCTCCCGAAGCAATGGCGATGTTGGGTGATAAGAACACAGCCCGCGATTTGGCGAAAAAAGCCGATGTTCCGGTCGTTCCCGGCAGCGACGGGTTGCTGGAAGATGAAGCCGAGGCGGTGCGTGTTGCTAAGGAAATTGGTTTTCCCGTCTTGATCAAAGCGACCGCCGGGGGGGGAGGCAAAGGGATGCGGGTGGCGGCGAATGAATTAGTGCTAAAAACGGCCGTCCAGCAAGCTCGCAACGAAGCGGCTGCCGCTTTTGGCAACGCGGGGGTCTATCTGGAAAAATATGTCGAACGTCCGCGACACGTCGAAGTCCAAGTGATCGCCGATCATCACGGCAACGTCTGTCATTTGTTTGAGCGTGACTGCAGCGTGCAACGGCGGCACCAAAAATTGATCGAAGAAGCTCCCTCGTTGAATTTGCCCGCCGCCGACCGGCAAGCGATGTGCGAAGCGGCTGTGCGGATGGTGCGACAAGCCAATTACACCAACGCGGGGACCGTCGAATTCATCGTTGCCCCGGACAATAGTTTTTACTTTATCGAAGTCAACGCGCGGATTCAGGTCGAACACCCGGTCACCGAAATGGTCACCGGCGTGGACTTGATTCGCGAGCAGATTCGCGTGGCCGCCGGGTTTCCGTTGTCGTTCAGCCAAGAAGACATTGTCTGCCGCGGTGCGGCGATCGAATGCCGCATTAACGCGGAAGACCCGGAGCGCAATTTCCAGCCCCAGCCGGGAAAAATTGAATCGTTGTTCGTGCCGGGAGGACTGGGCGTTCGTTTCGATTCCCACGTCTATGCCGGCTACACCGTGCCACCCCACTATGATTCGATGATCGGCAAGCTGATCGTCCACCGGGCCACTCGTGAGGAAGCGATTGCCACCATGCGGCGGGCGCTTTATGAGTTACAAGTCACTGGGATCGCTACCACCGCATCTTTTCATGATCGCGTCTTGCAGCATCCTGAATTTGTCGATGGCACACACGATACGACTTTTGTGGATCGCGTGTTTATGAAACAGACGAGTTAGACATTCCATCGCAGGCATTGCCGGTCATTGCCGGCAACTATCACCCACAAGCTATTCACGAATTGAAGCGAGCCATCATGTCCGAATCACATTCGATCAAACGCGT
>CAZHTX010000711.1:0-2313 GCA_964535475.1 uncultured Pirellulaceae bacterium | reverse complement strand
ACAAGAAAATTTGGTTCAAAACGAGAACCGGGCCTAGCGGCCAAACGGCTAACAATCCGTTAGCGGTTTTGGCGCTAGCCACCGTTTACGTTGTCGATAAAAAATTTGGTTCAAAACGAGAACCGCGGCTAGCTAGCCAAAATATCTTTTATCACGTGGCCATGAACGTCGGTTAATCGACGTTCAAAACCGTTGTGATAGTAGGATAAACGTTCATGATCGAGACCTAGCAAATGTAAGATCGTGGCGTGGAAATCATATACCGTCGCCACGTTCTCCACTGCTTTGTAGCCGAACTCATCCGTCGCTCCGTAAGTGAACGGAGCCTTTACCCCGGCACCCGCCAACCAGGCGGTAAAGCCTTCGGGATTGTGATCGCGTCCGCTGGCCCCAGCTTGAAAGGTTGGCATCCGTCCGAACTCCGTGCACCAAACAACCAAAGTGTCTTCCAACAGCCCGCGTTGTTTGAGATCTTTCAACAGCGCCGCGGTCGGTTGATCCATCACGGGACCATGTTTGCTGTACTGCTCCTTCAGTTGTTTATGCCCATCCCAGTTACTGACCCCTTCTCCGCCCGTTTGATAAGCACCATTGAAAAGCTGGACGAACCGCACACCACTTTCAATCAGGCGACGAGCTAGCAAGCAATTGCGGGCATAACCTTGCTTAATGGGATTACTGCTGTCGTCGGCGCCATAGTCACGCAGTGTGTGGGCCGATTCCGTGGACAAGTCGGCAACTTCCGGCACAGAGAGTTGCATCTTTGCCGCCAGTTGATAGCTGGCAATCCGGGCTGCCAATTCACTGTCACCAGGATAGAAAGTATCCAGATGGTGTTGATTCAGCTCGCGTAAGTACTCGCGTGTGCGGCGATCGGTGGTGTCATCGATCGCGGCGGGGCGTTGCAAGTTTCGCAGCGGCTTGCTGGCGTTGAAATCGGTCCCTTGGAAAGCGGCGGGTAGAAAACCAGGCCCCCAATTGTTGACGCTCGACTGCGGAGTGCCACGCGGATCGGGAATCGCCACGTAAGCGGGCAAGTTTTCGTTTTCGGTCCCCAACCCCCAAGTCACCCAAGCTCCCATGCTGGGAAAACCATCCAAGGTGAAGCCGGTCGACATGAAATTTTCGCCCGGGCCATGCGTGTTGGTTTTGCCAGTCAGCGAGTGAATGAAACACATCTCATCGACCATGTCTCCCAGTTGCGGAACCAAGTCGGAAACCATCTTGCCGCACTCGCCGCGGGGCCGAAACTCCCAAGGGCTTTTGGTCAAATTTCCTTGCGCGCCTTGGAATGTAACCAGTTGCTCGGAGCCGGGCATTGGTTGTCCATCAAGGCGAATCAATTCCGGCTTATAGTCGAACGTGTCGAGTTGGCTGCAGGCCCCCGAGCAAAAAATCATCAGCACTTTCTTCGCTTGCGGCGGAAAATGTGATGGCCGGGCGGCGAAGGGGCGTGAGGCGTCAATGTCGGGACGCACAGGAGTACGCTCGGCCGCGCCCAGACCCTGCTGATGGAGCAAACTGGCCAGCGCGATACCGCCTAAACCGTTGGCCGTGTTGAGCAACAGTTGACGTCGTGTGGTATGCATAATCTCAGCTTCATCAGGGGATAAATACAAACTCGTTGGCGTTCAACATCGCCCGCGCGAACTGCGTCCAATCGGTGGCGGCTATGAACTTCAAAGCTGACTCCACTTCATGATTTTCCGGATCCCGTGAGCAACATAACTGGTATGCCAAATGGACGCGTTGGGCATCATCCGTGGACATCGCCGCCAGCCTGTCGACGAAGAAAGTGGCTTGCTGCAAAACAAAGTTACTATTCAACAGGTTCAACGCCTGCAGCGGTGTGGTGGATCGACTGCGTTTGGGAACAACTTGGTTGAAATCCGGACAGTCAAAAACGCCGAACACCGCATCCCGCTCTTGCCGAACTTTCGTCATGTAGACCATGCGACGCCAATCCGCCTGGCCGAATGACGTCTTAGGGAAATAGTGACGCACGTTTTCCTGTGCGACCTCGAAAGCGCTAAAGCCGGGACCGCCCAAGTCAGTCTGCAGCTGATCCGTGACGGCCAAAATGGAATCGCGAATCGCTTCGGCCTCCAACCGTCGCGGAGGAAATCGCCACAGTAACCGGCTGGCAGCATCCACGGCCATTGCCGACTCTCGCGGACGACTATCTTGTTGCCAAGTTCGCGACAGCAGCAGCAGGCGATGAATGTGTTTAAGCGACCATCCAGAAGCGACAAATTCGGCCGCCAACCAATCGAGCAACTGGGGATGCGATGGGGGCGTGCCGTTGGTACCAAA
>CAZHTX010000710.1:0-2314 GCA_964535475.1 uncultured Pirellulaceae bacterium | reverse complement strand
GCCGCTCACAGGAGCCGGTGCAGCGTATGGGTTCGTGACTCTCTCCATCATTTGTTGCTCGCGAACAAGTTGCTAAATCGCAGGGGCTATCCGAACACCGAAAAGAACGGCAGCTACCGCTGGCCAAGCCTCCATCCATTTTGTGGTAGCAGTATATCCAAAGCAAGCAAACCATGTCGCGAACCGGCTTTTTGGTGGTCGCGTCAAAAACACCCTCAACGACTTCCTGAAGGCAATCCAGAGCGATATAATCGCGTCATGGAAATCATCACTTTGCAATCTGGAAGTTCCGGCAACTGCGTGTTCGTGCGAAGCGGCGAAACCTGCCTGCTGTTCGATGCCGGTATCAGCGGGATCAAAGCCGAATCGCGATTGGCTGATTTCGGTCACGATATTCGCGACTGCCACGCCCTAGTGCTTTCGCATGAGCACAGCGATCACGTCAGCGGGGCGGGCGTATTTCATCGGAAATTCGGTTTGCCAATTTACGCAAATTTGCGCACGTGGAACGCGACACGAGCCAAGCCGTCAACCGGTCGCATCGGTGGTCCAAACCATTTCGAGTCGGGCAAATCGTTTCAGATCGGCACGCTGCGAATCGAGACTTTTGGAACACCTCATGACGCCGTCGACGGAGTCTGCTTTGTCATCGAGGATACCGAGTCCAAACGACGATTCGGCTTGCTCACCGATTTGGGGCACCTCTTCGACGGGTTGCGGGAAATTATCGGTACCTTGGATGCCGTCTTAATCGAGAGCAATTATGATCAGGAGATGCTGCGATCGGGGCCATACCCACAACGCTTGAAAGATCGCATCTCTGGAAAGCGTGGGCACATCTCTAACGATGACGCCGCGTCCCTGCTGGAGTGGAGCGACCGAAGTCGACTTCAATGGGCTTGCCTGGGTCATTTGTCTGGGGAAAACAACTCGCCCGCAGTTGCCATCACGACTCAGCTTGACCGGCACGGAGATCGCTTTCCTGTCTTTTGCGCTGATCGCGACGGTGCCACCCAACTACCAAAAATCAAACCAGGCACGGTCGCTTGCTTACGTTAAAAATAACAACGTCCACAGAGACGCTTTGACTGCAATCAATATCCCGACCTCAAGCCCCCTAGCTCAAGGCCCATGGCAACTTGCCCACCTCCAGGATTTATCGGTAAGCACTGGGGAAAAACCTCGCTTCTGGTCGTTATTTTCACGGCACTGGCGATCGGTTCGAGCAACATTTTTGCCAATGAAGATAGCGGTGAAGATGCTCCGGCAAACTGGCGGAGCGAACAGTTGCAACAAGTCGCGGAGAGAATCGAACATGCCAATTCGGAAGACGAACGACTAGAGTATGTTGCCAGACAGGCTTGGCTTCGTCGCTGGGAACCTGGACGCATGCCGCACGGACCCGCACGCTCAACATCGCCAGCGAAGCTAGTCGAAGAACCATTGTTGAGCGAATTAAGCAGACCAGCAGAGATCACCCCGGATATTTGGCAACAGCTGACTTCAGCTCAAGCGGAATTGCTAACTATTGATACCGACGACGATCGCAAAGAAAATTTAAGTGCGATTATTGAGGCGGCGAAACAACTGGAAGTGTTGCTCTCCGACCAACTCACTCCCGAGTTGCAACAACTGCCCGCGCCGACAGCCTGGGCCCTGGCCCACACGCGTTACCGACTTGGCCGGGCCTTGGCTTACCGTGAGCTACCAGTGGTCCGCGAGCGGTGGCCGATCTCCAATCGGGCGCGCTATGAAGAACAACTCTCAGCGGCCTACCGACGATTACTCAACCAGACACAAACCGTGCGACCCGAGTTCATTTTGCTGGAGGATCGCATGTTGCGACGAGCGGGTAAGAAAGGACGAGCACTGGAATTACTGGAAGCCAATCAAGAATGGATTGAGCCGAAATGGTATCTTAAGAAGCGGCGTGATCTGCTGCTGGAACTCGGCTGGGAACCGCCCCACAAAGAAGCAGCTCGGCTCTACCTGCAAGCGGGTTACGACGATGAGTAAAATCAATCAGCAGCTCGCTGGCCAGCAATAAAACCCGCCCCGCAAATCGCCCCCAGGCTAACTTTCATGCAGTGCTATTCTCAACTCAATCAACTCTTGCTGACCGTAGTTGGCGTTGCGTTGACTTTCGGTGTACCAGCCGCAGCCGACGCCCAAGCTGAAACCCCCATCGAATTAATCCGCGACAGCCCTTTGCCAACCGGGCAAGGCATCGCTGCAAAATTCGCGAGCGATCAAGCCATTGCGGACCATCCGGCAGTCATCTTTGCTGATGATTTCGAGTCCGGCGCAGATCGGA
>CAZHTX010000709.1:0-2316 GCA_964535475.1 uncultured Pirellulaceae bacterium | reverse complement strand
GTGCCGAGCGTGAGCCCCGTGCCGAGCGTGAACCCCGTGCGGAAAGAGGGTCGCTGGTCGGGCGTGAACCTGGTGGTGTCGATGAAGAGGGCGACGAAGGTGAGGAAGCACCTCGGCGTCGCCGCCGTCGCGGACGTCGGCGCCGTGGAGGAGTGGACGCTCGCGGCACTGAAACGGCATCGGTCGACGAGGATGTTGTGGACGACGAGGGCATCGCTGAGACTGACGACGAAGCAGCGAATGCGAGGACTCCGCGTCCTGCTAAACCTGCTGCCAGTGGTCGAGCCATCGAAGCTGAATTCGATGATGATCATGAGGACGATGACGAAGTTGCCGCATTACGAAAGCCTCGCCGTCGTCGTCGACGCCGTAGCGAAGGCGAACGAACGGATGGGGATAGTGACACGGCCCCACGTAAGCAAATTGTCAGCGATGATGACGAGATTGACGAGGATGAACCGGCTGTCATCTACAATGTGCAGCGAAACGTGCCCACTTGGATGGACGCCGTGGAAATTCTCGTTGCTCCGAATTTGAGTTCGCGGAAGAAAGATGGGCCCAAGCGTGGTGGTGGCGGTTCGGGAGGCAGTGGTTCGTCCGGAAGCGGGCGATCGCGTCCTCGCCGTCGCGATTAACTGCTGTTGAGCCGTGCCCTGAGGCAGCATGGTCGGCGGGAATGTGCTCCCCGGCCTACTCGCTTGAGGGCCCCTTGGAGTCGAGCGGTTGTTCTTGTACAACCGCTGTCTGTGCTAACAATCAAAGAGCCGAGGCTGCCCGGAAGTGGCGGCCCCTGCGATTGGGAACCGCGAACCTGGTCAGGCCTTAACTGGAGCAGCCATAAGCGGGGTACCTTTGTGTGGGGGTCGCCTCTTCCGGGCTGCCGGCGGGCGACGATTTTCGCACATTTCTTTACCTCACCGCTCGTGATGGCGAATTGGCATGGCTGATCAAGAACATCCAGCCTCGGGCCGCTATGTCGTGGTAGCTCGACGGTATCGACCTCGAGGCTTTCAGCAACTGGTCGGTCAAGACCACGTCGCGACAGCGCTCACCAATGCGATTGAGACGAATCGAGTTGGGCATGCCTACCTATTCACGGGGGCCCGCGGAGTCGGCAAGACCAGCACGGCGCGAATTTTCGCCAAAGCACTCAATGCGCCTGAGGGCCCCACGGTTACGCCGGACGATTCGAGCGACATTTGTCAAGCGATCGACGCGGGGGAAGATATTGATGTGCTGGAAATTGACGGGGCCAGCAATCGAGGGATCGATGAGATTCGTCAGCTGAGATCGGGAGTTGGCATTCGCCCCAGTCGAGCTCGCTATAAAATTTACATCATTGACGAAGTCCACATGCTGACGACGCCGGCCTTTAACGCACTGCTGAAGACGCTGGAGGAGCCTCCGGAGCATGTCAAATTTATCTTTTGCACCACCGATCCCGAAAAACTCCCGATCACGGTATTGAGTCGTTGCCAGCGTTTTGACTTCGCGCCGGTGCGCGTCGAAGCGATCGCCCAGCGACTGCGGGAGATCGTCGATGCGGAGCAGGCCGAAGCGGATGAGGATGCGTTGCGACTGTTGGCACGCCGGGCAGCCGGTTCGATGCGGGACAGTCAATCGTTACTCGAACAAGTGTTGAGCTTCAGCACTGGTCGGCTGACCGTGGCGACGGTGCATTCGATGTTGGGGACGGCCGATGATTCGCGACTGGGTGAATTGGCCGCGGCTCTGGGGAATCGAGACAGCCGAGCGGCTCTGCTGCAAATCGATGCCGCGATTCTGGCCGGCGTCGACGCTGGGCAATTGGCCGAACAGCTGTTGGGCTTTTTTCGTGATATGCTGACCGCCACGGTCGGATGTGATGCGGAAATGATGCGGTTCTGTGGTCCAGCGATGCATGAGGAATTGCTGGCTCAGGGGCAGCAAATGGGGCTGCAAACGTTGCTCGGGATTGTCGCTCTGGTTGACCAGACGCTGGTCCGGATTCGGCAGAGTGTTCATGGCCAAATCTTGTTGGAGGCGGCAGTGGTGCAGATTTGCACGCTGCCCGATTTGGAGGGTGTGGCTCAATTAGCCAAAGCGCTCGCCGGGGGCGGTGCGGCTGGCAACGTGGCTGCGGAAAAAAAAAACGTTGAGCGGCCGCTCTTAAGGCGATTTGATCCTCCAGCGGTGCAGCCTGCGGAACCGGCCGGGCTGGCACCCCCAGTAGCCGCAGCCGCGCCCGTTGCGGCGGCAGCGTCCTCTGCCGCCACACCATCCGCTGCCGCAACACAGCCTGCTGGGGTGGTTTCATCAGCATCGGCTGGCCCCGTT
>CAZHTX010000708.1:0-2322 GCA_964535475.1 uncultured Pirellulaceae bacterium | reverse complement strand
GGCCGGCAACACCTCAAACTCCAGCGGGATCAAATTCACGTCAGCCTGGGGCCCCACGGGAGCGCAATCCACAACCCAGTAGCTCAGCTCGACTGCTGAAGTGCCAACTGCCGCCGCGCCAACTCCTGAAGCGCCAACTCCTGAAGTGCCAACGGCCGCCGTGCCCGCCGCTGAAGTGCCAAAGTTCAACGATCGTTGCCAACTGAACTGCTGCAAGTCGCTGAAAAAAATCACATCGACCGGCCCACTCCAGCCCTCGTCGACCGCCGTTTCCACCAACTGTTCGACAGTGACCTGAGCGGCTTGCAGATCGGCAGTTCCATCACCAGGTTGCATCCGCAGCAGTTCGGCCTCGACGGCGGCGGGGAGAAAACTGGGCCGACGCACGATCGCCTCAGCCGCTTGTTCCACTCGCACTAACATCAGGCCATCGCCACGTCCAGCCGCGTTGCAAACGGCTTGCGCGGCTAGGCGAGCACGATCAAAGCGTGTAGCGGCTGGCTGACCAGTTATCGCTCGCATCGAATGGGAAGCATCGAGCACCAAGACGCTTAACCGCGGCGGCTGGTCACCTCCCTCGCCAGCCGCTTCGGGGGCAGCTCGTTGGGGACGGGCCAGAGCGACCGCAATCATCAACACCGCAGCAATGCGGAGCAACAACAGCAATAATCGCCACAGTTGAAACCGGCGTGCGCGCTGGGCAATCGCGGCTCGCAAAAAACCCATCGCCCCCCACTGGATCGCTCGGTGTCGGCGGCGACGCAACAGGTGGAGCACGATCGGTACCGCCGCCACGCTCCCCCAAAATAACATCGCTCCCGCCGCAAAAGGCCCCATGCGAACTCAATCTCCTAATAACTCGGGCAAATCAACCCTCGTCACAACACGCGCGGGGGCACCACCTGAATTATAGTCATATTGCGTTCGGCTGACCTCCGTGGCAAATCAGCACCGGCGAGCGAATTAAGGACGCGTCCAGATTTGACTCTGCGGCACAATCCGGTTGCGGACCGGCTCGGGCAAGGGTTGAACGAAATCGCGAGGCCGAGCCCCCGGATCGTCGGGCCCGATGTCGCGTTGCGGATAAGGATCGTGCACCAACGCTTCACTTTGCTGTTGATGGATCGTGCCCTGCGGCGAAAATGGCCACCAACGCCCCCCTCCGCAACCACTGGAAACAACCAGGGTCGTCAACAATAAAGCGACAAAGATGTGGCGGCGCATGACTACTCCCGCGGGATCATTCGTGAAGGTAGGGGGGGAAGCTAGGCTACAAACGCCCCGGATACTAACTCCTACAGCTCACCCGCAGGCGACTCAATAGCAATCGCCCACCGGAACGCTTTAGCGGGCGGTCCCGCATGGATGATCGTCATCACCCCGCCCCGGTGTCTCGCGTTTTGATTGCCAACGCTGCTTTTCTCGATAAACGGGGTCCACCTGCGACCGCAGCTCCGATTGCAACAGCCGGGCGAAGTCTGCCCCCCATCAATGGATTTCAGCCTTGACAGTCAGCAGCGTTAATTCCTAACGTCCGCGCGGCCGACCACAGGTTTGCCGCTGCGTACCGGCCCGAGAAAGTTTGCCGTTTAGATAAAGAACTCGGCGGTGCTGTTCCGAATAATCGCTATAAACCACTCGTTTGGTCCTGCAACCAAACCGCCTTTAAAACCAGACTCGTGGGTTTCTGTTGCCCAGAGGAACCGAATTATGCAAATCCGAATCGCCAATCGAAACTCGCTCCAACGGTTGATGTTGGCTGGCTGCGCCATAGCGGTCGCTTCCTCGACCGGTTGCAAAACAGGCACGCCCATGCCCGGTGCAAGTTTGTTCGGTTGGAACAAAACCCCCTCCGCAGAGACGCTTGCCGGTCAGGGCCCCAGCACCACTTACCCAGCACCACCAAGCAGTCAGCTGAACCCCTCGGCGATCGCTTCGACCGCCGCCGGCACGGGCTCACCAGCTACCGGCACGGGCTCACCAGCTACCGGCACGGGCTCACCAGCTGCCGGCACGGGCTCACCAGCTGCCGGCACCGGCGCACCAGCAGGCGGCATGCCGGGCGGTGTCGAAGCGTACGCGGGCACGACCATTCCCAACTCGGCTGCGGCAGCCAACGGCTATGCAATGGGCGGCTCAACCCCCGCAACGCCAGCTGGGTTTGCCGGAAACTCCCGTAACACAGCTGCCGGCAATCCCGCAGCCAGCTACGGCAATACGACACCCAGCTACGGCAACACGCCGGCCACTTATGGCAACACGCCACCCAGCTATGCCAACACCGCACCCAGCTATGGCAACACGCCACCCAGCTATGCCAAC
>CAZHTX010000707.1:0-2332 GCA_964535475.1 uncultured Pirellulaceae bacterium | reverse complement strand
TGGCCCCGTTGCAGCGACAGCAACACAGTCATTATCTGCCTCCCCTGCTGCAAATTCGCCGTCCAGCGGCCCTGCACCGGCGGCCAACCCTGCACCGGTGGCCAACCCTGCACCGGCGGTTCCTGTGGAGACATGGAGCAATCCGCCGGCGGCGGCGACTCGGGCGACTGGTGCTGCTGCTACGCACTCCCCTGCGGAGATCCAGGATTCGCCCCCCGCGGCGGTCAGTTTGGCAGTACCGTTGACGGCTGCTTGGGATGCCAGCACGGCGAATCAGGTGTGGAAAGCCGCTTTGGCCGCGATGGATGATTTGACGGCCGATTTTGCTCGTCAGGCACATTCGGTGCAACCGATCGGCAGCAACCGTTTGCGATTAGTTTTTTCTGCGGACAAGGAATTAGCAAAACGTAGTTGCGAAAAGCCCGAAAGAAAAAGTAAGCTTGAGGAAGTGATACGAACGGTTTCGGCACGCGACGTGCTATTAGACTTTGAGCAACGCGTTGACGAGGTGGTGGAAAAGCCGCCCCGTCAGTCGGCGGCGATCAATCGTCGCCAGCGGATGCGAGATGCTGAGCAGCACCCAGCGATCCGTGAAGTGATAGAGATGTTTGAGGCTGAAATCGTTCGAATCGACGAACCTCGCCAGTAACGAAGCTGGGGGGAGTCCGCATTCAACAGAGCAAAAAGAGCGTCACGATGTTCAAGGGACTGGCCGGTATGGCCTCAATGATGGGTAACTTGCAGCAATTGCCAGATAAGCTCGAAGCGATTAACGAGCGTCTGCGGCAGGAGCAAGTCAGTGGTCAATCGAGTTGCGGTCGAGTTTCCGTAATCATGAATGGTTTGGGAGAATTGCAAAGTATCGACGTGTCTCCTGCCTTGGTCGAGGGGGGAAACCCTTCGCCGGCCGCCGAGCCGACATGTGAAGCGGTCAACGTGGCCAGCCAGCAGGCGAAAGCGCGTTACGGCGAAGCCATGCGGGAGATGGCCAGCGACATGAATTTGAATCTTCCCGGTGTCGACGGCTTGTTGAGTCGGATGACAGGGGGCAGCGGCGGCTGAATCAGGTATGGCCCAGTGGTCTCAGAGTGTTGAGGAACTTGTCGATCAGCTGGGGAAATTACCGGGCATTGGTCGCAAGAGTGCCGAACGGCTAGCTTATCATTTACTGCGGGTTCCCCAGCAAGATGCCTTGGCGTTGGCTGAGGCAATCCGCCAAGTGCGTGAGAACGTTCGCTATTGCGAAAGCTGTTTTAATTTATCCGAGGGATCGCTGTGTGGAATTTGCGCCGATCCCCGGCGAGACACCGCAAGGCTCTGCGTGGTCGAACAGCCACGCGATTTAATGTCCTTGGAGCAGGCGGCAGTATTTCGCGGAGTTTATCACGTGTTGTTGGGAAAGATCTCTCCATTGGAAGGGATCGGGCCAGATCAGTTAACGATTGATGCGTTGGTCGATCGCGTGCGAAATGGCAACTTTACTGAGGTGATCATGGCTACCAATCCAACTGTTGAGGGAGATGGTACATCGCTGTACATCTCGAATTTGTTGGCGGAGTACCCTCTGGAAGTAACCCGCTTGGCTCGTGGGATTACTTCGGGAAGCATTTTGGAATATGCCAATAAAGAGATTTTGGCTGACGCTTTGAACGGCCGCCAGCGGCTTTGAGGCTATAATAGACCGGCAACACGGAAGGTCGCTGCGTCCCTTTGGACGTGAGCGAATTCCTTTAACATAAGTGAGGGAGACAGTTCCATGCGCATGTCAATTGGGATGGAAGCGCGTCAGACGCAGACGCAAAAATTGGCGCCGCGGATGATCCAGTCGATGGAGATTCTGCAACTTCCTGTCTTAGCGCTGGAAGAACGCATCGATCAAGAGATGAACGAGAATCCGCTCTTGGAGGTGCAGGAAAACGAAACGCAGTCGCTTGACGATGATGAGGAGCGTGATCCGCGTTCCCAGGACGGTCCGACCGAATCGGAACGCGAGTTGGTGGTTGATAACGATCACGACAACCGCGAAGACTTCGAGCGGTTGTTGAACATGGACAGCGAGCTGCCCAGCACTTTTGATGACTCGTTCAAGCGATCTTCCAATCGCATCTCTGAAGACGCCGATCGGCGGCACGACTTAATGGCGAACGCCGAGGCGCGTCCCGAATCGCTCAACGACTTTCTGCTGCATCAATTGGCGGAACTTGACATTGACGATCGCGTGGAAGCGATGGCGGAGCGGATTATCAGCACCTTGGATGCTCGCGACGGCGGCTATCTTCGCACGCCCCTGGCCGATTTGCTGCCCTCCGGGCACACGCCGGAAGAGTTGCAA
>CAZHTX010000706.1:0-2342 GCA_964535475.1 uncultured Pirellulaceae bacterium | reverse complement strand
ATCAGGGCGCCGACGAGCGAGCCGACGACCGCCAACAGCGTCGATCGGCGGCTGGCCCCGGCCCGCTGGGCTCCCACCGCTCCGGCCAGAAATTCAATCAATTCCCCCACCAAGGCGATGATGAAGCTGGCCGCGGCGAGTTGCCAGCTGAGCGCCACGCGGCCTTCCTCCGGCCCCAGCCAGACGTACAACCCCACCAACGCCACGACGATCCAGTTGCCCGGCAGGGCGATTAGGTTTAGCGCCCAAGCGACCACGCAGAGTGTCAACAGACTCAGCGCCCAGAGGATTGCGACAGTGACTTCCATGGGATTTCCTTACTCGAGTTGCTGACATGAAAAAACCATGCCGATTTGCGGTGAACCTTGCCAGGTCGACAAAGTGTCCACAGAGGGGGCTGCTAAGGCGGAGTCAATTTAACGCGTTTTCTAGCCTCCGAGGTTCCACACGGTTAGAATAGAGACCAGTCGTTCTCGCGAGCGACCCACCATTCAAGGAATCTACGGACGATGGTCAGGAATTGTGACATCCGAAAGGGAGCTCCGGAGAACGACGTGGACCTAGCTGAATCTGCTGAAGACATCTTGGCATCTGGCACACCACATTGTGCCATTTTGGACTCAAGCGTGCTGATCCTGAACCGCTTCTACATGGCGGTTCGCGTGGTCACTGTGCGGCGGGCGATGACGTTGCTGTACCGCAACTGTTCCGAAGTCATCATGCTCGAGAATGACAACTACGCCAGTTACGATTTCGCCAGCTGGCAAGAGGTCAGCCAATTGGCCTCGCTGGAAAAACAACCTGGCGAAGATTATCTGCGGGCTGTCGGCTTCGAATTGCTGGTGCCGCGAATCTTGCGGCTCACTCGTTTCGAGCGATTGCCCGTGCACGCGGTGCGATTCAATCGCAAGAATGTTTTCGCTCGCGATAGCCACACTTGCCAATACTGTGGGCAAGAGAAACCGACGGCCCAGTTGAGCCTCGACCACGTCGTGCCCCGTTCACACGGTGGGCAGACGACCTGGGAGAACATCGTTTGTTGCTGCATCCGCTGCAACAGCCGAAAAGGAGGCAGAACCCCCCAGCAGGCGAGAATGAAATTGTTGACCGCTCCAGCTAAACCACGCGTCAATCCGCTGCTGACCCAGCCGATTGCCGATCCGCGGTATGAATGTTGGAAAACGTTTTTGCCGTCCACAAGCTGATACCCAATCAACCGTTAGCGGTTTTGGCGCTAGCCACCGTTTCGTTCCACGCGATTAGTTCGCTTCAAAACGGGAACCGCGGCCTAGCGGCCAAACGGCTAACATGCGAACCGCTGACCCAAAATCAACTGTCGGCTAACGGTTCTTTCTTCTCGGTGATGACTTCGGTTTCCTCGGCCATTTCCGCGTTCATCTCGATGTACTCTTTCCATTCCTCGGGGACGTTGTCCTCGTGGAAAATGGCTTCGACAGGGCATTCCGGAACACACGCTTCGCAATCGATGCACTCTTCGGGGTGGATGTAGAGCATCTTTTCCCCTTCGTAGAAACACTCGACCGGGCATACCACCACGCAATCGGTGTACTTACAGCCAAAGCATGGTTGCGTGACGACGTGTGTCATATTTTTCCCTTCCTCGATGGATTTTCGCTTGTTAAACCTGACCGATTATCGTGATCAGGGTATGTCTGAGATAGTAGGACTGACAGTGGAAAGTGTCAACGCGAGCAAAAAAGCAGACCATCGTTTGCTTGATAGCAGGCTGATGGCCACCTAATATGGAGTTCTGTTGGGTACTCGCAAAGTTCCCGGCCACCCCATTTCAGCTCGCAGTTCTTGCCGAGCTAGCTCTGATCAACTCCGCCGGGATGAATCACAGGTGAGTCTATCCGACTACGACCGCATGCTGCTGGAACGCTGTCTACAAGGTACCCCGCGTGCTTGGGAAGACTTTGTCGATCGCTTTCTCGGCTTGGTGTTGCACGTGGTCGGACACACGGCCAAATCACGCGGGTTTGCCATCGATTCGGCGACCCGCGATGACCTTGTATCGGACGTTTTCCTTAAATTGATTGAGCACGATTTTGCGATTCTTCGGCGTTTTCGCCGTCAATGCTCGCTAGCCACCTATTTGGCGGTCGTCTCCCGCCGCGTCGTCCACCGCCGCATGGCCCAACTCAGCCTCCACCCCACCGTGCCACTCGAACAGGCAGCCGGGGAGATTTCCGCGGCGAACGGGCATGCCGAAGCCCGTGGTCAACGTTTTCTTCTCGTCGCTCATGGGTGCGTCCTCTCTTTCGTAAAATAGCGTCCGCCGGGCGGCGCCTGCGAAAACCGCCCGGCGGACGCGTGAAGCG
>CAZHTX010000705.1:0-2348 GCA_964535475.1 uncultured Pirellulaceae bacterium | reverse complement strand
GAACCGGTGGGAGCTGTGCGAATGCGGATGTTGGGGAGTTCGCGAGCGATCGACTTGCGGGGGCCGACGACCTGCCGCGTGATCGACGGTGCGATGCGACAGGGGGTGCTTGCCAAGATTGGCCCCGACCCGCTGGCCGGAGGCACGGCAAATGATGTTTGGAAGGCGGTCTCGACCAGCAAACGACCGCTTGGCGCCATCCTGCTGGATCAACAAATTGTTGCCGGAGTTGGCAATATATTCCGCGCGGAGTTGCTGTTTGAATTGCGGATGAATCCTTTGACGCCTGGAGAGTCGCTGGACCGCAAACAGTTTGATGCGCTCTGGAAGAGCTTGGTCAAGATGATGCGAACCGGATTGAAATATGGCAAGATCATCACGGTGACTCGGCAAGAAGCGGGCAAGCCACTATCAAAGTTAACGAATCCAGAGCGGTTTCGCATTTATGGAAAAGAGTTTTGTCCACAGTGCGATGGCCTGATTGAGAAATTGAAAATTGCCAGTCGCGACTTATATGTATGTCGCAAGTGTCAAGCTATTGATTAAGCGATGATTGGTTTAATCAATTTGCCGGCGACATCGGTCAAGCGAAAGTTGCGGCCTTGATGTTTGAAAGTTAAACGCGTGTGATCGAGCCCCAGCAAGTGCAAGATGGTGGCGTGAACATCGTGCACATGAAAGGGATCCTCAACCGGGAAGTAGCCAAGCTCGTCTGTCTTGCCGACCGTGACACCGCCGCGAACGCCACCACCGGCCATCCACAGGCAGAAAGCGTCTTTGTGGTGGTCGCGGCCGGCAGCTTTCCCCGCGTCACCTTGCAGCAGTGGAGTACGGCCAAATTCGGCTCCCCAGACGATTAATGTTTCGTCGAGCAAACCCCGCGACTTGAGATCCTGGATCAGCGCGGCGATTGGTTGATCGACTTGTTTACATTTGTTAGGCAGATTTTTAAACACGCCGCCATGGTGATCCCAACCTTGATCGAACAGCTGCACAAACCGGACGCCACGTTCGACCAGGCGGCGAGCAAGTAAGCAGTTGTTAGCAAACCCGCTGCCGCCCCGTTTGGCACCATACATGTCGAGCGTGGCTTGGGACTCCTGGGAGAGTTCCATCAACTCGGGGGCGGAGGATTGCATCCGGTAGGCTAGTTCGTATTGTGAGATTCGCGTGGCAATCTCAGGATCGGCCACGTCGGCCAGGCGGTGTTGGTTGAGTGCGTTGAGGTCGTCGATCAGGCGTCTGCGGTCCGCGTCGCTCACTCCCGCTGGATTGGAGAGGAAGAGAATCGGATCCCCTGTGCCGCGAAATTCGACACCTTGATGGACCGTTGGTAGGAAACCGCTGCCCCACAAACTGTTGCCGGCGCCCGCCACGCTGCCAGTGATCAAGACGACAAAGGCGGGCAGGTCGCGATTCTCCGACCCCAACCCGTAGCTGACCCAGGAGCCAACGCTCGGTCGCCCGAAGCGCCCGAAGCCGGTTTGAAAAAAGAGTTGCGCGGGGGCGTGGTTGAACAATTCGGTCTGCACCGTTTTGACCATGGCAATCTCGTCGGCGACCTTTGCCAAGTGAGGCAGGTATTCAGAGAGTACCAGCCCCGAATCGCCATGCTGCTGAAATTTAACGCGGCTGCCGAGTAGTTTGGGGTGTCCGCGGAGGAAGGCAAACCGCTGACCCTCCAGAAACTCGTCCGGGCACAGTTGACCGTCGTTCTCGCGCAGCAGCGGTTTGTCTTCAAACAGATCGAGGTGAGATGGCGCGCCAATCATGTGCAAGAAGATCACATTCTTGGCAGTGGCGGGAAAGTGTCCCAGTCGCGCGGCCAGCGGATCTTGCCCGCTAATCGAATCGGAAGCCGGTAACGTTTCCGCCAAGAGCGAACCGAGGGCGATTGAACCCAGGCCGAGACTTGTATTTTGAAACAGCTGACGACGATGGAGGCTGTGCAGCACGTTGTGGCGAGTCACCCGCGTTACTCCTTGGTGATGGTTTCGTCGAGATTCAGGAGAATGTTGGCAACAAACAACCAAGCGGCCAAATCGGCGTTCTGCTCTCCAGTCAATTTCTGCACCGCTGGCGGATCGTTTCGCAGTCGCTCGAGTTCGCGATGATAGACTGCGGCAAGCAAATTGGCTTCATGCGCTTGCGGTCGGCGGGAGACGCAGAGGCGAAAACCATACTCGACTTTGCCTTGCGGTGTTGCCGTGGGGTGGGCGGCGATGCGTTTGGCCAAGGCCAGGGCCATCTCTTGATAAGCAGGATCGTTGAGCAGCGTGAGGGCTTGCAGCGGAGTGTTTGTCCGCGGTCGCTGGACGACGCACGCGGCGCGGTCGGGCGCATCAAAA
>CAZHTX010000704.1:0-2365 GCA_964535475.1 uncultured Pirellulaceae bacterium | reverse complement strand
GACTCTCCAAAGCAGGACACGCAGTGCTAGCGTTATCCGCAACCAAACGCGACGCAAAGGGCGGGCACAACTCCCAAGAGCTTAGCCTGTCGAGTTTCAAAGAGTCATCCGAGGCGGAGTATCAAGCAGATTCAGCCTATGTTCTTCGCGATGAGGGCGAGGTTGACGGAGTCGCGTATCGCCGCAAAGTAACCCTCGGCCACGTCAAAAACCGCCACGGCGCAAAGGTCGATCGGCAATTGGTTTTTGACATGCCGGCCATGCGTTTTGACCGCTTCGATGAGTCGCCGAAAAACAACGACTTCGCGGACTATTACGAGCCCCCGCAAGCCTTCAGTTTCGGGGGCGACCGCGAATGAGCGCGAAAACCAAGAGCGATATGCGATGGGAGCAGGGGCGACGCCTTTACAACGCTGTCTGCCCAACCCTTCCAACACCCAGCCATGTTGTCGTGCTCATGTATTGCTGGTTTCACGCCAGTGGTCGAGAGTGCCGGTTTTCAGTTGCCCACTGCCAGATTGCGGCTGGTACACGGCTTTCTTATGAGCGAGTCCGCAAGATTGTGAAGGATTTAATTGAGGGTGGCGTGCTGGCGACACTAGAGGATTCAGCGGGCAGGGGGCACGCCCCTAAGCGTGTAATTACCGGAATGGCTTACCAAAAGAGGGTGGTCACCCACGACCACCATAGCAAAGAAATGGCTTTCGGCGGGCAAGTAAAAGGTGGTCACCCACAACCACCATAATCAAAAAAAGGTGGTCACCAGTGACCGAAAAGGTGGTCACCAGTGACCGAAAAGGTGGTCACCCACGACCACCACTCAGAACAGAACAAAGCGGCTCGCTCACGTGCTGCGCACCGTTCACCGCTTTGGCAGAAAAAAAGACGACCCCACCGCCGCGATTGCCGGCGAGTTGAAAACAGGCTCAATCCGCAAAAGAGGGGCAATGAAAAACATACCAGCCACCCTGAAGCCGGCCGACGTGGTCGCGATAATCGACACCCGTGAGCAGACGCCGCTGGACTTGACACCACTGCGGTCCCAGGTCGGGACACTCGACACCGGCGACTATAGCTTGCTGGGGCTCGAGCACCACGTTCGCATCGAGCGAAAAAGTCTGCCGGACCTGATCGGCTGTGTTGGCAGGGAGCGTGAGCGTTTCGACCGAGAGGTTCAGCGGTTACTGGCATTTGAGGTCAAGGTGCTGTTGATCGAGGCTTCGTGGAACCAAATCGAAATGGGCCAGTGGCGTGGAAAAGTTACGCCGAAGCAGGTCGAAGGCTCTCTGCTTGGCTGGATTGCTTCCGGCTTGCAAGTTGAACTCATCGGCAACCATCGGCGAGCGAGCCAATTCGCGAGCCGGATTCTTTACACAGTCGCGCGCCGTCGATACCGGGAGCTGCGGACGCTGTTTTCGGCAGCAGAAACAAACAACACCTTCGGGGAGGTGGCGTGATGACGAATCAGTCTGCAACCAATTCAAGGCCCACTGCTAAAAACATTGGCTTTTACGGTGGGCGCGCAAGATTCAATGTCCGTCGCCAAGCGGCAGCGCAGCAGCGACGAGTTCGCGTTGCCAAGCTGATGACCAGCGCTTCGTTGCACCGATTAGGCTGGCAGACTGAGATTGCCCGGCAGCTCGGCGTTCACCGATCGACCATTTGCCGAGACGTCCGGTTGATTCGCAAGTCGTGGCGACAGCACCGTTCCGCCGTCGTCCACGATCGGGAGAGCCAACGGGAGCAGTTCGCGGCGATGGTCCTCGCATCTTGCGGAGGCGAGCCATGAGCGAGCCCCCCAGCCCCGAGGAGTTGCAGCGACTATTGGCGATTCACCACCGGCCGCGCGGTCCGATTGCCGTTGACGGGGCAGCGCTATCGAGAGTTAAGCGTTGGGTCGCCCAGGAGCGCCCAGGTTTTCGTTTTGTCATCAGACCCGGCCAAGTTGCCGAGGTTACCGCCGAGGAGCTTCACGGGGCCATCCGGCAGCTTGTCGAAGACGGTCGGATTATCCGGCAACGAGGGCGACGCTTAGCGCTCGAGGCCGAAGCCGAACCATTAGAGCAATTACAGCAGCTTTTCCGGCAGGTTTCCGGGCTTGCTTGGCAGGTGTTGGATGGTCGCCGGTGCGCAAGGTGCAAGTCCTACTTGCTCCAAATAGCATACATCAAGATAAAGCCAGGCTGGGCAGTCCATTGTCGCAATTGCGGTAAGTCTCAAAGAGTCGCTTTATAGTTGCCTAACACGACACGGATGCACTAGGGATTAACCAAAAGCGGCCCCAGTAGCAGTGAATCGTTGCTGCAAACGCACCAGCGGCACGGCTATCGGCAAGCTAAAGGCGGAGATGGGACCGCTTTATGAT
>CAZHTX010000703.1:0-2380 GCA_964535475.1 uncultured Pirellulaceae bacterium | reverse complement strand
GGTTGAGCGACCGTTTTGTTGTTTTCACGCGGTGGCGTTTCACGAATCAGCGACAATTAGAATTCCCCTGTTTGAGAAGATGTTCGCATAGTCGCAAGCTCCTGCTTTCCAAGGAGATTGCGATGGTCACGGATGGACAAGTTTCTGAACTCAGGCGATGGCTGGCCGCAGGTAAGTCACTCGCCGCTTCCGCCAGGATGGCTTCGATGGATAAGAAAACCGCACGTTCCTATCGCGATGATCAGCCGCTGCCTTCGCAGCGGAGAGCTCAACGACGTGAGTATCGAACTCGCATTGATCCCTTTGCCGACGTTTGGAACGACGTCGAGCAGGTGCTCCAAGCCGAACCGAGGCTCAAAGCGATTACGCTTTTTGGCGACCTTCAGCGGCAATATCCCGGCAAGTTCGAGGATTCGACCCGTCGCACCTTTGAGCGACGGGTCGCTAACTGGCGAGCCATCCACGGGCCCGATAAGCCGGTGATCTTTCCGCAAGAACATCACCCCGGACGCTTCGCCGCGAGCGACTTCACCGTCTGCAATGAACTCGGTGTGAAGATCGCGGGAGCCACTTTTAAACACACGCTCTTTCACTGTGTGCTGACCTACAGCAACGTCGAGTCGGTTTCGTTATGTTTCTCCGAATCTTTCGAAGCACTTAGCAACGCACGGTCAATTAGTGTCGGAGATGCGGGACTGATCGGCTAGACTGGTCGGAGTCAGTTTGATCCCCACAGAGCGGAGCCACGGATGGCCATCAGTTTACGCGACGCCGATTCGCAGACCGAACAACGTCTGCGAGATTTTGCGGGCACTTTATCGGAGAAGGATCGCAGGCGGTTTGCCGCCATCGAAGCGACCCAACGCGGCCACGGCGGGATTACCTACATTGCCGGGGTGCTGGAGATTTCAACCCGAACGATTGAACGGGGCATCGCGGAACTTGACCAGTTGAAGGATGACCCGGCGGCCGGGCGAGTCCGTCGGCCCGGTGCTGGTCGAAAAAAAAGATCGATTCCGAAACGCCGGAAGAAGCCAACCTGATCGAGTGCATTGAGTTTCGTACCGCCGGAGACCCCGACGAAGAGGACATCATCTACACCGACTTGTCGCCGCAAGATCTTTCGGAGCGTCTGACGAAGATGGGAACGCCAGTGGGTAGAGATGCGATTGCTCAGTGGCTCGATGACGCGGGAATCCGTCGCCGCCAAATTCGTAAAGACATTCCCGGCGGTGAGCACCCCGACCGAGACCGCCAGTTTGAGCGTATCGCCGAACTGGTGACGCAATACGAAACAGGCGGCGAGCCCTGGTTCTCGATCGACACCAAGGCGAAGGAGCATTTGGGGCTGCTGTATCGCAAGGGACGAGTGCGTGGCAACCGTTCGTTTGAAGCGTTTGATCATGACTTTCCTTCTTGGGCCGACGGCGTTCTCATCCCACACGGGATCTTTGACCCGAAGGCCAACTTGGGGCATATCAATCTGGGGCTGTCTCACGACACCAGCGAATTTGCTTGTGAGTCGTTCAGGCGATTCTGGAACCGGTTCGGTCGCCGTCGGTACCCCGACGCGACGTCGATCTTGCTGACCTGTGACGGGGGCGGAAGCAATTCAGCGAACAAGTACATCTTCAAGCACGACCTTGAACGACTCAGCGACAGGATCGGATTACCGATTCGCATCGCTCACTATCCGCCGTACTGCTCGAAATACAATCCGATCGAACGTCGCTTGTTTCCACACATCGGACGGGCGTGCGGCGGAATGCTATTTGATTGTCTCGACACGGTCGTGTCGCTGATGCGCGGAGCAAAGACGAGAACTGGACTCCGCACCACTGTCGCAGTGATCGAACGCATTTTCGAAACTGGAAGAAACGCCACCCAAGAAATGAAAGACAACCTCAAGATCGCCTACGATGATGTTCTGCCAAAGTGGAACTACGTCGCGAAGCCCCAAACGTGACAGTAATTCATCGTGCGTTGCTTAGCGAGGGAATTCAGAACGCCTTTTGGCAATTCGGGGGCGTGCCCGCGCAGCACCGAAGCGATTCGCTCAGCGCGGCCGTTCGAAATCACTCTGATCGAACGACACTGACGACGCGTTACGCAGCCCTGATGAATCACTACGGCTGCGTCGCCCAAAAAACTAATGCCAGGTGCGCCAACGAGAACGGTGATGTCGAATCACAAAACGGACACATCAAGGACCGAGTCGATCAAGCCCTGCTGCTTCGCGGAAGTCGTGAATTCGCTAGCCGTGACCAGTATATGGCCTTCGTCCAAGAGATCATCGACCGTGCCAACGCGACTCGCCAGCAGCGATTTGCCGAAGAACGGTTGAAGCTGGGACGACTTCCCGATGTTCGACTCGATACCG
>CAZHTX010000702.1:0-2412 GCA_964535475.1 uncultured Pirellulaceae bacterium | reverse complement strand
AGCTGAGGACAGCGGTTCTACAATTCCAAACAGCTGAGGACAGCGGTTTTACAATCTCAAACAGCTGAGGACAGCGGTTTTACAATTTCAAACAGCTGAGGACAGCGGTTCTACAATTCCAAACAGCTGAGGACAGCGGTTTTACAATTCCAAACAGCTGAGAACAGCGGATTTACAATTCAAAACAACTCATTCACCCAATCTTCTGCGGGAGTCACTGGCTGAAGGGGAATCCTAGACCACAAAAAATTATCCAACAGCTCCACCGGTGTGCAAGCTTTTTGCTCAGCCAGCAGGCCGCTGGTAAACGCACACCAGCCGATGATCGTTTCGGGCGTGACTCCTTGTTCCCGATACCAACTCAGCCGCGTGTCGCCGTGGCGTTTGGCGAGGCGGCGACCGTCGGGGCCAACGACCAGCGGCACATGGGCAAACTGGGGCGCAGCCGGCAGCCCCAACGCTCGGTACAGTTCCAGCTGACGAAAGGTGCTGAGCAGTAAATCATCTCCGCGGACGACTTGGGTCACTCCCATCGCGTCGTCGTCGACGACGACGGCCAATTGATAAGCGGCTTGTCCCCCTTTGCGAGTCACCGGAAAGTCGCCCAGCTGGCGTGCGGGTGATAGCTGCTGCGGACCTTGCAGCAAGTCGACGAATGCGAAGGTCTGCTCGCTGCTGCGGAACCGCCAACAGAATTCCTCGGCAGGTGGCAGCGCTTGCCCCGCTTGCCAGCCCGCGCAAGTGCCCGGATACAGTGGTCCTTCCTGACCAGCATGAGGCGCGGAGGCTGCGGCCACGATGTCAGTGCGACTGCAAACGCAAGGGTAGACCAAATCGGCATCAATCAGTTGGCCGAGCGCAGCGTCGTAAGATTCGACTCGCTCGGTTTGTAGATAAGGTGCCGCCGGGCCGCCCACGTCGGGCCCTTCATCCCAATCGAGGCCCAGCCAGCGCAAGTCGTCGATCGCTTGTTGCGTGGCCCAAGGTTTTACCCGTGGCGAGTCGATATCTTCGATCCGCAAGATGACTCTGCCGCCGGCGGCGCGGGCGGCCAACCAGGCAAGCAGATAGGTGCGGGCATTGCCAAGATGTTGGGCCCCGGTGGGGCTCGGCGCTAACCTGCCGACAACCATCAGAAATCGGCATTTCCGGGAGTTCGCGGGATGGGAATACAGTCGCGAATGTTGGCCATCCCCGTGATGTACTGGATGACACGTTCCAGCCCCAGCCCGAAGCCCGCGTGGGGGACGGTGCCAAAGCGACGGAGATCGACGTACCACCAATAATCTTGCTCGGTCAATCCCTGCTGGGTCATCCGGCTGAGCAGCACATCGAGCCGTTCTTCGCGCTGGCTGCCACCAATGATCTCTCCCACGCCGGGGACCAGCACATCCATGCCGCGAACGGTCTTTTCGTCCTCGTTCACTCGCATGTAAAAGGGTTTAATCGAGGCTGGGTAATCGGTCAGAATCACCGGGCCGCCGATGTGTTGCTCGGTTAAGAATTTTTCGTGCTCGGCCTGCAGATCATTACCCCACTGGACAGGGTACTCCCACTGTTGCCCCGATTTTTCCAGGATCTCAACCGCCGCGGTATAGGTCATGTGGGTGAAAGGTTTCTCCACGACCGCGCGAATTTGGTCGATCTTACCTTTTTCGATTCGTTGATCGAAAAACTCCAAATCCTCGCCACCTTGCTCTAAGCAATCTCGAAACACATGCTTGAGAAACCGTTCGGCCAATTGCATGTTGTCATGCAAATCAAAGAAAGCCGCTTCGGGTTCGATCATCCAGAATTCGGCCAAGTGCCGGGTGGTGTTGGAGTTCTCAGCTCGGAAGGTGGGCCCAAAGGTGTAAACGCGTCCGAGCGCGGTGGCGAAAATCTCGGCCTCTAACTGGCCGCTGACCGTCAAATAGGCGGGACGATCAAAGAAGTCATATTGATAATTTACCGGGCCACCCGACTTGGCCAATCTTTCCAGGTCGAGGCTGGTGACTCGGAACATCTCGCCCGCGCCTTCGCAGTCGCTGGCCGTGATGATCGGCGTCTGCACGTAGCGGAACGATTCACCGCGATAAAATTCATGAATCGACGCGCAGACCAGGTCGCGGATGCGGGCGATCGCGCCGAAGGTATTGGTGCGGGGACGCAAGTGTGCCCACTCGCGGAGTTTCTCAAAGCTGTGTCGCTTTTTTTGCAGCGGGTAGGTTTCCGGATCGGCCCAGCCCAGCACTCGCACCGACGTGGCGTGCAGTTCGGTGGCTTGCCCGGCAGCCGGTGATTCCTTGATCTCACCGGCGACCACCACGCTGCAACCGACGGTTAAATGTTTAATTTCGGTTTCGTAATTGGCCAGCTCGCCAGAGATCGGAAGAGCACACGTCTGAACTCCAGTCACTCCGGAGAATCTCG
>CAZHTX010000701.1:0-2414 GCA_964535475.1 uncultured Pirellulaceae bacterium | reverse complement strand
CATCGAGCAGAAGATGGCCACCCGACAACAGGCAGGCAAGTACTAATTCAATTTGCCCCCGCTTACCCAACAAAATTCCATTGAGCCGAGCACGCAATTCCGTGAGCTTGTGCTGCACGTCGAATTCGCTCGCCGGTGCGTCCGGTGCGACAGAGGGGACCTGAGACGGTTGATTCGAAACGGAGTTCACGATGTTAGGATCTTTCAGTGCTTTGGCTTGTGCGGTGTTGGTTGAAGAATCGCAGGTTCATGTTACGAATTAATGAGTCAGCGGCGTGCGACCAATCCCCGGCGGCGGCGCGTTGGCCAAAAATAATTTGCTCCGCGGCGACGCAGAATTGATTTGCATTGTCGGCCAAAGCGCTATCGCCGACGGCCAGCGACGCCAACCAATCACGATGATTGACGCCGAGCGCCCGCGGGCACTGGGCAACTTTTGCCCGCATTTCCAAAATGCGAACCGTGAGCGAAATGCGACGACGCTCAGGTGTCCATCTGCGAATAGTCCAAACGGCGAGCAGCAGCCAATCGATCCAATATAACCGGGTGACAATCAAGAACACGACCAAAGCTGAACCGGCGGCCAAGCTGGGCCAGGTATTCGCCAACGCTCGCTGGCAAACCAATTTCCAAGAGGGTTGAAAGCTGGGCTCGAGAAAACCAGGAGTCGGTTCAATCCCAATCCAGCGTCCGTCCCGCAGCTGGACCTCCGGCCACACGTGAGCGTCCTCGGGGAGAATCGCGGTGTGCCCCGCGGTGTAATCAACGCGTGCTGGGGAGACATAAAATCCGGTAGCCAACCGCACGTTGAGACCGAGCGAACGCAACATTTCCGCGGCGGCTGCGGCAAACAGATGATCGCCGCCGCGACGGTGCGTCAGAAAATGAGCCAAGGGATCTGCTTGATCGCTGGCGGCCGTTCGATCGAATTCAAAGTCATGCCGCAAGTGTTCGACAATGCTCCGCAGCTGTTGATAAGGCGAAGCAATAGAGGCTGTCCATTCGGTCGCCAAATTTGCTGCTAATTCACGCCCCAAAGTGAGTTGCGGTGTTGGTTCAGCGGGCTGTGATTGAGGTAGCTGTGATTGAGGCGGCTGTGACCTCTTCAACGCGCCGGGGACGAGCAAATCGTCTTCCCGAATTTTTTCGGAAACATAATGAACAATACTCAGCGAAGGGACTTTTTCCCGGGCTGGCATGTACCAGCAATCGTCCGGTCCAATGGCAAAAAAGTCAGGTCGTTCGACATCTTTTATGTGGACCCCGAGGGTCATCATTGGGCTGGCCAGGCGATTACTATCAAGTCGAATGACCTTCAAAGAGTTAACATCTAAATCGGCACGATCATGCGATTGCCGTCGGCGGGGATCGAGAAACCAGTGTTGGCCTTCCCAGTTTTGTTTATGGAGAAATTCGACCGGGCTGCCTTGATAAGGCTGCCACTGCAGCCCGTCAAATCGATCATAGTGGTGCAATGCCAAGCTGATGCCGGTGGGACCGATCCACTGCAAGACATCCCGTTTAAGTTTGTCCTCTTGGTGCCGTTTGGCGGAGGAGGGGCGCGATCGCGTAAGGGAAAATGAGCCTCCCCCTTTGTGACTCTGACTGAGATCTTTATGGTTCTCTTGAACCTGCTGTCCGTTTAATCCCTGGCGACGTTCTTGACGTCGATTCATGATTGGCTCACCGAGTGCTTCGCTGAACATGTCGTACAGCGATGACTGGTCTGATTCAAGAAAGATATTGGAATCGACGGCACCGAAGGAGTCAGCATGCTCTTGTGCGGCAATCGCTGCGTCCCCACTGCCGACGCCGGATTTGGCTGAGGGGTCAGACCACTGGGAGCCGCCGCTGGTGGGCATAACTCCCCAGTCGAGTTGATGTGGAGTCGACAGCCGACCGTGCACCAGCAGCCCCCCCGCGGTGCTGAGCAACACCGCGAAGACGACCGTCAGCGGCCGGATGGTGGTGCTGCGTTGAACACGAGCGGGCAGGCAAACTTCCAACCGCTCCCAATGGTTCGCGACCAGATGCCAGATGCAAACCAACATCCAGATCACAGGCAGACCGACAGCGCGAAAGTCATCTGAGGTAAAGGCGGTAAACAATGCCAAGAAGCCGCTGGAAATTATCGCCAACGTCAGCCCGCGGTTGTTGCGCGACAACATCGCAACAGCAATTCCAATGCAACCCAAGGTAGTCAAGCCAATCATTTCGTTTGCCAGCGGTGCGGCCAAACCGTAACGCGCAAACAACCCGCTCGCTAGCGGAGTCAGCAGTAGCCACACGGTTAAGCCGGCAACCAGCGGACGACTGGCCCTCCGCAACAAGGCGAAACCTAAGAGCAAGGAACTGAGCAGGATACCAACTAAATCAATAGCCAGAATCATCGGCGACTCGAATCCCAACCGCAA
>CAZHTX010000700.1:0-2420 GCA_964535475.1 uncultured Pirellulaceae bacterium | reverse complement strand
AGCCTGATAGTTGCGAACCCCCTCCCAGCAGGTTGTCTGGTTGCTTTCCTTGGCTAGATCGTCAATCGAGTATGAGCCCGGTTCGGTTTTGAACAGCCAATATTTTATCGCCATCGGATTAGTACTTTGTTCCTCGGATTGGGGGTGACTCGTGAGGGCGCAATAGTTTCGCTAGCTCATACAATCGAACAGTAAAGGAAAATCTCAGGTTTTCTTTGAGCCGGGTCGATGATGTTAGTTCATGACTCGACGGAATCGAGTTGCGTGATCGTCAATGCTGCGTGGTCGAAGCCAAACCAATTGGTCTTCCCGGCGTGGTCTCCCGATTACGGCGGTCAAGGATGATGTTTTTGATAACACTTCCTCGACCTTCCCGGGGTGATCGACGATGTCCGCAGATCTTATGCACGCAGCTTTTGGCGTCCTTTTTACATCGGTTTGGCTGATGGTCAGCCAAATAGTTGTCTCAGAACGCTAGACGTTTTCCCAGTTGCGGTTCTTGCCACTCTTTAGAACCGCATCGCAAACTCGTTGGGTTTCCAAGGCGTCACGGAACGAGGGGTGCATCGGTTCGCCGGTTTCTAGGCTTTTGAGGAAATCGGCGACTTGGTGAATGAAGGTGTGCTCGTAGCCGATTTGCAAACCGGGCACCCACCAGTTGCCCATGTAGGGTTGGTCTCCATCGGAAACGTGAACATTTCGCCATCCACGGACGATTGAGTCATCGTTGTAATCGAAATATTGCAAGCGGTGCAGGTCGTGAAGATCCCAAGCGATCGAGGCATGTTCCCCGTTAATTTCGAACGTATCGAGCGCCTTGTGGCCTCGCGCGTAGCGGGTGGACTCGAATAATCCGAGTGACCCGTTTTCAAAGTGGCAAAGAAAGGCACAAGCATCATCGATGTTGACCGGTTCTTTCTTGCCGGTTTCGGCATGCATGCGTTCTTTAACGAACGTCTCGGTCATGGCGGTGACGTCACGAATGGGACCGTTGAGCCAGATGGCGGTATCGATACAGTGGGCCAGCAAATCGCCGGTCACACCACTGCCGGCCGCTTCGGCATCGAGTCGCCAAGTGGCCGCGCCCCCTTGCGGTACATCTTCGTTGATCGTCCAGTCTTGTAGAAAGAATGCACGATAGTGAAAGATGCGGCCCAATCGCCCTTCGTCAATTAATTGCTTGGCCAGCGTGACCGCCGGTGCGCGACGATAGTTGTACCACACCATGTTTGCCACGCCGGCCTGCTCGACCGCTTGGCACATCACTTCCCCTTCGGCCACATCCATCGCCAACGGTTTTTCGCAGAGGATCATCTTGCCGGCTTTGGCGGCCTCGACGGCAATTTCTTTGTGCAAGTTATTTGGCGTGCAGATGTCAATGGCATGGATGTCGTCACGCTTGAGCAGTTCCCGCCAATCGGTTTCGATCGACTCGTATCCCCAGTTGTCAGCAAAGCTTTTGGCTTTTTCAGCGTTGCGTGCGCAGAGCGCTTTGAGGACTGGGCGATATTCCGAGGAAAAGAAACGAGGCGCTTGGCAGTAGGCATTCGTGTGCGCTTTGCCCATGAATCCGTAACCAATCATGCCAATGTTGAGATCTTTCATTGCGATTATTGCACCTTTAACAGATATGAGTTGAGTATTGAGGTTGGGGCTAGCTCGAGAGATTAAGCGCCTATCCGAGTACCCAAAAGAACCGCAGGCTAGCGCCAAAGCGGCTAATGGTTTTCGGATAGGTTCTTAATGCCTAGCGGAAAACTGTTTAGCCGCTTTGGTGATTACCGCGGCCGGCTTTGGTAGTAGGATAGGTAGTCGGGTTAGGTCATTAGATGGCAGTGGGTTGCGAAGTTCAGTTCCAGCCGTGGGCATCGCGAACGCTGATCATGGCCGCCAAGATGCTGTTCCATGTATCCGCTTTCATCATCACATCATTGGGGAACATGCAACCGTCCCAGCAGATGTGTTCAAACTTTTTGGTGAGTTGTCCCTGTTCGTCCCGCAGCCAAAAACCGGCATCCTTGGCGATGTCAAGTTTGCCGTTGGGGTCGTTGGGCAAACAGTGTCGCCCGGTTTTATCGTGGCTGCCGCTGCCGAACACGGTAGCGTCGTTTTGGGCCACGTGGAAATCGATCGTCCAAGGCCGCAGGGCGGCGGTCAGCTCTCGCAACGCTTGTTCTTTGGCTGCCGTATCGGACCAATCAAAGTCGGGAGGCAAGATCGCGTCTTGCGGCGCATTGTAGCCCATCAGATACAGCAGCGTGTGAGCCATATCGGCTTGGAAGCCCAGCGTCTCTGGACGGTTGACGCGTTCCAGCAAGTCGACCATCACGCGCCAAGAGTGCATCCCACCCCAACAGATCTCTCCTTCAGCAGCCAGCCGCTCGCCATGATTCTTTTCGACCTGGATTATTTCAAGCAGT
>CAZHTX010000699.1:0-2440 GCA_964535475.1 uncultured Pirellulaceae bacterium | reverse complement strand
ACTTACCCGGGAGGTGCTGGGCCTGGTCAAGGAAAGCACGTTGTCTTGATTGCTTCTGAGGAATCGTATCGGTCGGAAGTGTCGATGCCGCTGATGGCCAAGATACTCGCGCGTCACGGGTTTCGGTGTACTGTCTTGTTTGCGATCGATCCTGACACGGGGACCATCGATCCCCGTGTCAAGGACAATATTCCCGGCCTCGAACAGCTCGAGTCTGCAGATCTGCTTGTCGCCTTTATGCGTTGGCGAGAGCTGCCCGACGAACAAATGAAACGAATCGTCGAGTATACCGAATCGGGGCGGCCAATTATCGGCATTCGCAATGCCACGCATCCTTTCCGTTACTCCTCGCAGAGTGACAGTCCATATGCAAAGTATGATTGGGCCAGCAAAGATCCGGTCGGTGGTTGGGGACGCCAGGTGCTGGGGGAAACATGGGTCTCTCACTACGGTAAGAACCTCGTCGAAAGCACCCGTTGCCAGTTGCTAAACTTTGCCGCCAGCCATCCAATTTTTCGTGGTGTTCACCGCAATTTTTGGCTTCCCGATGATGTCTACGGAATCAGTGAAAAACTGGGTGGTGACAGTGAACCGATGTTATTGGGGCAGCCGCTGGTTGGTTGGTTGGCCAATGATCAGCCGGTTGCTGATAAGCCTCCGGTTCCGATCGCCTGGACGAAAAGTTACACCGGTTCGAGTGGCAAGACCTCGCGAGTGTTCACCACAACCATGGGACACGGCGATGCGTTCAAGATAGAAGATTTCCGCCGCATGTTAACTAACGCATGCTACTGGTGTTTGGAGTTGGAAGACCGCATCGACGCGCGATCCGACGTCGCCATTCTCGGTAATTACGAACCGGGGCCAGCCGGAGTGGCTGGTTTAAAAACAGGCATGACGCCCAGTGATCCCGCGTTTCAGCTGACGGCTGCTGTGTCGGGCCGAGATGAGGTCTCAACTGCCTCGCTCACGCGGGCGATGATTGATGATACGCAGCCCGGTTGGCGCTCACTCACCGCCGAGGACTTCGTCAAGGTCAACAGTGCCGACGATACTTGGCGTTGGCAAGACGGCATTTTGCATTGCACGGGACAACCCGTGAGCGTTTTACGTACGGACAAGCAGTATCGCAACTTTGAGCTGGTCGTGGAGTGGATGCACGAAAGGCCCGCGGGAAACAGTGGTGTATTTGTCTGGACGACGCCGCAGTCTATCGAAGCGCTAACCAAAGCGGGAAAGCCAGGGTTACCGGCGGGGATCGAAGTGCAAGTGCTCGACCACGGCTATACCACGATGATGAAAGCCCGCGGGCAAAACACCGACTGGTTCGGAACCAATGGGGATGTGTTTCCGGTGCGTGTCAAGATGACGCCGTTTCCGCCCTTGTCGCCCGACGGCAGTCGCAGCTATCCGCGTCGCCACATGGCCAATGGGCATGGGGAGTGGAATCAATACTACATTCGCGCAATCAATGGCGAACTGAGACTGTGGGTCAATGGTGAGGAGGTTTCGGGGGGCACCGGCTGTGATCCGGCGGAGGGCTTCCTCTGTTTGGAAAGCGAAGGTTCACCGATTCAATTCCGCAGACTTCGGATCCGAGAGCTGCCCTAAGAATCATCGGAAACGGGGGGTTGCTTTCGCGTCGCGTAAGCAGCCGTTGAATCGTTTCCCATGTTCCATGATAGGGATTATTGCTATCCTGCTTGCGAAGCCGGGAGCCCTGCTGGCAACGAATTTCACTGCTGGTAACACCGTTGCCAACACCAGAGCCCACAATGTTCTACAATCCTCTAGAATTCATCAGGAGTCATCGAAAACGAACAAGGAGCTGAAATGCAATTCACCCAACCGCAGACGCCCTGGGATTTGATCCTAGCGGACTTGGTCCCGGGTGAAGTGCGATGTTTATTTGCCACCAGCGTCGCGGACGCGCTCGAAACGCTGCATCGCGGAGCCGCTAATCGTTTATCAGTACCCCCTACCGTTGTTCTCACCTGGTCAAACGCTCCCAGAATCGATCTTGCGATTCGCGAGATTGCTTGCCAGTTTGCGATCGCCACCGCGGCCGCTTGGATGCAACGCCAGGAGGCTAAGCAAACGACGGTTGACGAATCACCCTCAGCCGGCGTGGACGAACCGGCGTGCCGATCTTTCCCGCATGATCCGCAATGGTTTCGCAAAGTCTGTGACTTAATTTCCGCCGGGCAAACTCCCCTGCCTGATGGTTACCCTTTGGCAGACTCGATTCGTCGCTTGGCTTCCTGCTGTTCGGCGGAACCCATCACTTGCCTGTTAGCCATCGAGGATCAGGCAGATCGAACTGAAACGCATGTAGATGGGCTTTGCCGTGGGGCGCAGTGGGTGGCCCAACATACTGCTGGTCGCGTGGCGTTACTTTTGCCAGATCGCTTTCGGGGGGATTCCGCTTTAGCGAGTGTCG
>CAZHTX010000698.1:0-2456 GCA_964535475.1 uncultured Pirellulaceae bacterium | reverse complement strand
GCTAACGAAGTTATCCGCATTCGAATGGAAGCTTATGACCATTCGATCCTGGACCAAAGTGCTCAGGAGATCGTAGACACGGTCAAGCGAACGCACTCCGAAGTTCACGGCCCGATTCCTTTGCCGACTCGCATCGAGCGATACACGGTGCTGTCGGGTCCGAATATCGACAAGAAGGCGCGTCAACAGTTCGAGATCCGCACGCACAAGCGTCTGATCGACATCGTGCAGGCGACCGCCAAGACAATTGAAGCGTTGAACAAACTGAGCTTGCCAGCCGGGGTCGACATTAAGATCAAAGCCACGGCAAGATAAGCTGAGTCAAGGTTGAGTTTTTGTCTACCCTTCGCCGCATTAAGCGGCCGAAGTTTGGTTGCGGCCAGCCTGCTGGTCTGGCCGGACCAATCGAAGTCGAGGGTGGGGTTCGTTTTTTTACATCAGTATGGGTTTCGGGTTATCGCTGGATTTTGTCGGATAACCGTCGCTCTGTAGTGATTGACTGCAGTAGGCGATAGGATCGGGCGAAGGCGCACCTAGCAACGATAAGGCATAGCCGATATGACACCGGGAATCCTCGGCAAAAAAGTCGGGATGACGCAGATCTATTTAGAGGATGGGACCGCTGTACCGGTGACGGTAATTCAAGCGGGTCCGTGTCATGTGTTGCAAGTGCGTACTTTGGATCGCGATGGTTACGAAGCTGTTCAGCTCGGCTTTGGTGATAAGCCCCGGCGATTGGCTGCCCGCAGCGAGCGGGGGCATGTCGCCCGTCTAGATAGCCGAGCCCAAAAACAACGTGTTGTTGCTGGGGTTGAGGCTGCTGAGAAAGCGGACTGCGAGCCCAAGCGGTTTGTTCGAGAATTCCGCGGAGCCAGTGATTTGTCGGTCGGGGCCGAGGTTGGTGTCAATGTCTTCGCAGAGGTGAAGGCTGTTGATGTCGTCGGGACCAGCAAGGGTCGTGGGTTCTCGGGCGTGATGAAGCGGCACAACTTCTCTGGCCAGCGTGCCACGCACGGCGTTAAGAAGGTTCACCGGCACGCCGGCGGCACGGGCTGCAGTGCGTATCCAAGTCGTACCTTCAAGGGTAAGAAGATGGCTGGGCAATATGGAAACACGCGGGTTACCTCTCGGAACCTGCAATTAGTTAAGGTGGATGCTGAGAATAATCTGCTGCTGGTTCGTGGTGCGGTCCCGGGTCCAAATGGCGGGTACGTGATGGTTCAGCAAACAAACAAAGTTGGTTAGTCCTGCGGGCGGAGCTTGCAGCGTCGCGTTTAAGATATTTTGAAATCATTTCCTTTGAATCGTTAGTCACATCCATGGTCAGCCTGCCAGTCTATGACGCCACCGGCAAAGAGGTCGGTCAGTACGAGATCGATCCCGCGGTCATTGCGTCTCGGATCAGTAAGCAGTTGTTGCATGACGTGGTGGTCATGTATCAGGCGAATCGTCGCCAGGGAACGCGTCAAGCGAAAACCCGGGCCCAGGTAGCTGGTTCAACGAAAAAGATGTATCGCCAGAAGGGTACTGGTAACGCTCGTGCCGGCAGCAAGCGGACGAACATTCGCCGGGGTGGTGGTGTGGCTCGCACGATTGCTCCACGAGACTACAGCTATCGGTTGCCCAAAAAGGCAATCAAGTTGGCAACCCGCATGGCGATTGCCAGCAAGATTTCTGACGGAGAGGTATTGGTTGTCGAAGGTTTTGGGCTGGAATCACCGAAAACTAAGGCGATCGCCGGTTTACTGAAAGCGATTGGTTTGGGCGGAGTGACAACGCTGCTGACAACCGATGGTTATGACGGTATGGTTTACAAGAGCGGGCGTAATATTCCAGGGGTCGAAGTACGAGCAGCACACGACCTGAATGCTTTAGACGTGCTTCGTCCAAAGCGAATGGTTGTTTCGCGAGCAGCACTCGACAAGATCAAGGAGGGGACCTTTAGTAAGCGTCCCGAGTTGGCTCCTGCTGGTCAGGCGAGTGAGTCCGAGGCTGTTGCCTAGGTTGGCGGCGGGCGAATTCGGTTTTTGGTAAGCAGGTCAGCGTGGCGCACAGTTAGGTACCAGTGGTAATGTCTCCTAAATTACAAGCAAGTAGAGCAGCTAAGGCGACTGAGCAGGTTGGTGGTGTGCGGTTAGAGCCCCATCAAGTGTTATTGCGTCCCTTGGTGACTGAAAAAGGTGTTCATCGTGCGACTCGGAACAATCAGTACGCGTTCGAGATTCACTTGGACGCCACGAAGATCGATGTTCGCAAAGCGGTTGAGACTTTGTTTGACGTCAAGGTCGTGAAGGTGCGAACTCAAAATCGCAAAGGCAAGAAGCGTCGGTTTAAGTTTCGAGTGGGCCACACGTCCGCTTGGAAGAAGGCAATCGTGGAATTGGTACCAGACCAAAAGATCGATTTCTTCTAGGTCGGCGATTCAGCAAGCATAACGAAGCGGGAATAAAGTATGG
>CAZHTX010000697.1:0-2463 GCA_964535475.1 uncultured Pirellulaceae bacterium | reverse complement strand
CGTCGGATGAGTCAGATTCGACAAACACGATACGGCTACCGTCGGGACTCCAGGCTAACTTTTGATACGAGACGTCACGACCAGACGCATCGGGACTGACCTGAACCCGCTGGTCGCCACTCAAATCACGAACGAACACATCCCGCCCACGCTGCTCCAACAAGCGATTACCAGCCGGCGACAGCAGCGAGGGTCGCATGGCTGGCGGCTTGTCATTCGTTTGCTCGGAAGTACGCTCACCGCTGAGGACGTCGTACCTCACCCATGCAGATTGCTTCGTAGTTGAGTCATTTTCTTGCAGCGCGTATCCAGAACTGTCTGGCAGCCATTCCGCCCGGAACGCGCGAGGCCGAAACTCACCACGTTCGTAGATCGCCTCCAGTCGGGACTCGGTTGGCAGCTGCCAGGAGTCATTGCCCGCCCATTGAGCACGCAGGGCGACCGGTGCGAACCCTAGCAACCATATAGATCCCACGATCCCTGGCAGAAAATTTTTATACTGTTTCATGCTGTAGTAAAGCCTTTAAACATTTCTAACTAATATTACGACGCACATCCGTATCGCCAGACGCCAGTTGCAGGCAATTTCAACCTGGATTGCCATGTGCGACATTGTAGTTCACTTAGCTTCGACGTATCTCTCAGCGATGGTTTCACCCAACCAAACAATTCCCCGAGTATCAATAACAAGCTCTTTTTCCTGTTTTGGCAAATCGAAAGCTTTGATAAGAATTAAATCCTCGTCATGAGCAGCGACCCGCTCTAATTCGCTTGTCACATCGATGCCGTTTACTGACTTGTGGCTAGTTGGTGATTGCTGACTAACGTAGTATTTGAGTTTCGGTAGCCCCAAGTCCTTGCGACTTTCTTTAACGAGCGACAGGAGCCTCTCTGGAGCACCCTTACGAGACGGCCCCCATGACATGTCATTCTCGCCAAGATGGTAAAAGACACCTGCCAATTTAACACGATGCCCCTTGGCCTCCAGTTCACGGCTGGCTTCTTGAACAAATTCGATGAACGCCGGGTAAAGATTTCGCGACTTTGCTTCGCTCCCCTCAGGGGTCCAGTCAATGATCTGAGAGCCACTGTGCGTGAACTTGGCGATGGCAATGTTGGTAACGCCGAACTTCTGGAGCGCGGGCCCAAAACTCAATTCTGGGCCGAATGTATCGTAATAGCCCGCTGGCCCCAATGGCTCCCAATCAGCTGAGACCTTATATCCACCGCCGATGCTGTACTTGTACGCGATTCCGTGATTGTCCTGCAGCAGATCCTGGCCACCATCAAGGCTGGCCAGCTCTTGCACGAAAGCCCGCTCACCTTCCATATTCCTGTGGCCCGCAAGCACGAACAGCTTGACCGTCGTGCCCGGTGAATAGGGCCAACTCTGAAGTGGACGCGACTGTGCCGGCAACTTACCCACGCGACTTAAGTAAGCATCGGCGTAATTGACTCCATGCTCTAATTGCCCGAGCGTTCCATAATGATAATGCAAACCAGCCCCACCGCCGATTTCGACCCCGACATGCGAAGTCGGCACGAAACTCGCAAATGGATCGCTGTCCGTGACTTCCTTTTGGCCAATGCTAATCGCGTACATTCGCGGCCTCAGGTCCATTCCCCAAATTGTTTTTGTGCAGAGCTCGCCGATGTAGAATGGCAACTCGGGGCTATTCAAATCCCGTCGCCAGCAAGCCAAAAAGTTGCTCAGGTTACGACCGTAGTTTTCCATATAATTCGGGTTGAACATATCGTTCTCCCCTTGATGCCACATAAAACCCTCTAATCGATATTTGATTCCTTGCCGTTCCAGATCGGCCAGAGCCTCACGAACCCACTGCAGGGCCAGCGGATACATTTTAAAGCCGCTTGGCTCCACGGGGTTCCAATCCCCGCCCAAGTGCGTGCCGCCAGCAGCAACTTTAATGATGGCCATGGGTGAGTTGATATGCTGCGAGACTTTGCGAGCAAAGCTTAGCTCTGGTCCCACAAGATTATTCACCGCTTGCAAGTCTACCCAACCTTTCGAACACACTTTATTTTCACGGCCCAAGCAATAAGAAAAGCGTACTTGGCGTTGTGGAGCGTGCAACTGAGCAAACGGCGGAAACCGCGGAATGTCTTCCGCATGAGAGTCGGCGCCTTCCATATTCGACTGCCCAGCAAAGATGAATACCCGCACAGTCGCGTCATCGTCTGCCAGGAGTGGCGATGCGGAGACGACGAACAACAGCATAGCGACTGATACCCGCAGGCAGCTACCGTAAAGCCCCCTGCAGATCGTTGTAGTTAGATGAATCATTTTTGCTATCTCAATGGGTACGAGGAAATGACCCCCTTTGATGGAAGGCCAGTTTGCTCGGCCAATTACGGACACTCAACCTACCTTGTCCTCTCGCGCCCCTCCTCATTGACATACGCCCGCCACCACATGAGCCGCCGACTGAAAGACATCGAGCC
>CAZHTX010000696.1:0-2491 GCA_964535475.1 uncultured Pirellulaceae bacterium | reverse complement strand
CGGCCATCGCCATCCAACGGCGCAAGCGCCGGTAAACCTAACGCGTCACGCTGCTCGGAGGCGTTCGCCTCGGCCGCTTCCTGTTGCAACCGCGAAACGTCTTCAGAATCATAGACCAGTGGTAACTGGGCGGCGGGCGGATCGGCAAAACGGAAGAGAAAATTATAGTTTTCAATTCGCACGTCCACGACTCCCTGGTCGGCGGCGACCAAGCTCCGCGTGCCAATGTTGTTGAACTTACTGTCCACCTCCATTTGATCTACGCGGATCACCGGCTCTCCGGTTCGCGTATCAATTGCCAATAAATCCAACGTGCGGGTCCCTTTTTGGGTCGTGGAAAACTCCCGAAAGGACCTGGTCAGGAACAACAGCGGGCTGCTGGCTGCTTGATCAATGGTCACCCCCCAGGGGCCGTCCAATTCCAACTGCCACCGCAGCGTGCCGTCGCTGCGGTTGATACAAAAGATAGGACCGTCAGTGTCCACATGTTCCCCAACTTCGTGGAATTTGCCGATGGCCGAGCTGTCTTCCGGCGTTTTTCGGTTCTCGCGACGCACGGCCGCGACAATCCAAGCATCTTCCCAGGTAATCACATTGATATCGCTCAACTCGCTGGGCAAGCTGACTTCGTGATCGGCGATCGCCACGCCGCGGAGCAGATCCCAAACTAGCAGTCGGCCTGTGGCAGTCACCATGACCATCCATTGGCCGTCGACCAACTTGGCGAAGGCTCCTTCAAAATTTGGATTTTCGTCATCGACGACGGTAACTTCGAGCACCACGTTATCTTGCAACGGCGCGCGGAGCCGGACGACGCGGTCATATTTTTCCGGATCATCCTCGTTGGGCTCGTTCGTTTTGGTTAGCACGTGGGGACCGGCCACGGCAAAGACTTGTTCGTTCGGTTCCCAGGGCAAAGTTTCCAGCAGCTTGCCGTCTTCGGCCCGCATGACTTGCACGCCCGCAGAGGCGGACACCGCGGCCACTTGATTTCCTTCGGCAATCAGGTGCGTGTCGGCAGGGTGATTTTCACTTCGCCACAACTCCTCGTTGGTAGCGGCATCGATGGCAATCAAATCACGATCTTGCAAGAGAAAGAAACGGCGTCCGACGATCGGTCCCAGCCGCATCACGCCGGTGGTCAATTGGCTGCCGCGGCGTCGGCTGAGTATGTAGTGATGCGTATTGTGCTTGAAAAAAGTCTGTGCGCTCCGCGAGCGCACGTTCCCATCGATTTGGTTTTTCCAAGGACGCCGCCACAGCACGCCATCGATCGGGCGTTCCTGATACGACATCAGGTCAATGGCGATTAATTCGTCGGGCATCAACAGAATCATCAGACCGCCATTGATGCTGGCTTGGATCATATCATTCTTTGACCCTCCCGGATCAAATCGGACTGGGTGATCGATACCTTGGGGATCACGGAGCAGGATGGAGCCGTTTTGATCGGCTTGGGGGTGCCAGTACTGCAGGTGTTGGCCGCTGCGAGCAATGACCTCGATTGGGCTGCGATCGTTACGGCGAGCAAAATTTTGGGACTCACTGACGCTGGCTGGCATGGTCACCCCGCCGGGCCAAGTCGGTGTGGCGAGTGTTTCCGAAAGCCGTGTTTCCAGCTCGCTGTTCTCGGCTCGCGAGCTAGCGGTCAATTGGCCTAATTGCTCGCGAGCATCGGCGGTGAAGCCAGCCCGCCAGTAGAGTTTCGCGAGGGCCATCCGCCAGCGATCTTGTCGGTCCGAGTCTTGCTGTAATTCTGCGGAACGGAGTGCTTGCCGCGCATAGCGTTCGGCTGCGGCCCGAGCACCATCGTCAACGGCCGTATCAAATAGCCCAGACAAAATTGTGTCGGTGCCGGCGAAAATACCAAACTGCATTGCCGCGCGACGTTGCACTGATGGAGGATCGCCGAGCATGGGAGCGGTAAAATCTTCGATCATGGCGGTGACCTGGGCTCGTTCTGCCGCCGAGGCAAACTCCCAAGCTTGACGCGCACGGCCAGCGATCCATGCATCCAAGCTGGCCTGCGTGGATTCGCCGTTGAACAACATTTCAGTCTGGGCAACATGTTGAGTCCGGTCGTCCCGCAAAACGATTTTTGCCAGCGCCAGCAGGTGCTCGATCGCTTGCAAGCCTTGTTCGTTGGCGAGCGCGTCGGCGGTTTTCAATCGCAATAGTTCCACTCGCTGGGGGTTGAGTTCGATCAGCGACTCGAGCAGGTCGGTGGTTTCTCGATCCGGTTGTTTGCCCTCGCGAATCGCTGACAGCATCGCATCCACCAAGCGGCTGCGAACTTCCTCGTCTGCGGGCATGAGTTCCCTGGCCCGCATGAACCAGTCGATGGCTTGTTGGTTATCACCTTGTTCTTGCAACAGTTCGCCCTGCCGGATCATCGCCCAGGCGTCCTGAGGATTGTCCGCCAATCGCTGGGGGACTTCGGCGCGGAGCGCGTCTTCGGAGTAGGCTACTGAGAGTTGGGTGGCGGTCTGGC
>CAZHTX010000695.1:0-2515 GCA_964535475.1 uncultured Pirellulaceae bacterium | reverse complement strand
AGATGAACTTGCAGGCCGGGCAGCAACGGAAAGGGGTGCTCGTCGAACAGCATCTGCGGGGAGAGCACGGCGCTGACTTCGTTTTCGAAAAAGCGATCAGCCGCTTCGCCTTGCCGGTCTCCACATTCCGCCAGGTCGACACGTTGCACGCCGATCTCGCTGAGCGCCGGTTCCAATTGCTCAATCAACACTTGATATTGGTCATCTCGCAACCGCTGACAACGATTGCTGACCGCTTTCAATTGATCAAACACGTTGGTCCCCGTGAGATCGACCGCGTGCGGATTTTGTTCGGATTGCATTTTCAAGCTGCCCACCCGCACCATAAAGAACTCGTCCAAATTGGAGCCAGTGATGGCTAGAAATTTGAGCCGTTCGAGCAATGGCTGCGAGTCATTGGCGGCTTGTTCCAGCACCCGTTGGTTGAACTCAAGCCAACTTAACTCACGATTGACAAAGCGATCGGCAGGCAGTTTCGCGGAAGCTTTTCGTGGCGACTTACGGGGCGATTTAGAACTGCGTTTCGGCACGGTGAGATCAGGGCGTTGAAAGGGCATGCTGAGGTTGATCGCGGAGGTGGCAAAGCACTCGCCGCGCGACTTGCCTCCAGTGTACGCCAGCGGACCACGGCTGGGCAGATATGGATACCAGCAGTTCTCCGGCTCCAGCAGTTCTTTTTCGGCGGGACTTGCTTTGCTGCACACTATTGCGGCGGTCAGACCGCGCGAAAAGCGGGCACGGAAACCCGCAGTTTCACGTTAACAACAATAAGATAGTACCTAAGGGACGATTCTGCTCCACTAATGAGTGGTCGCCCACTGGCACACCGTTCGCTTTGTTGGCCAGAGATAGTGTCTGTCCAGAGATCGCCGAGAACCATAGCGAGCGGCAAGGCGGCGAACAGCTTTGAGGATGGACTCGAAGGCAAAGCAATACTCAGACGC
The DNA here is from genome assembly GCA_964535475.1 of uncultured Pirellulaceae bacterium. Taxonomy (GTDB): domain Bacteria; phylum Planctomycetota; class Planctomycetia; order Pirellulales; family Pirellulaceae; genus Laterigemmans. The sequence continues at coordinate 1,571 of CAZHTX010000695.1, read as the reverse complement.
GTCGCCGGTTGGGATCACTTGCTGCGCGAAGGCTCTGGTCCGCTTTGCCGTGACACCTTTCTTGGAGGCAAAGCCAATCATGACGATGCTACTACTCCTCAGCACCTTGCTGTTATCGACCAGCGTCAAGCAGCATGCCGTGTATGACAGTGTCGATTTAATCGAAGTCAATCATTATCACGACGAATCAGGTCGGCACGTTTTTGACCAGCTGATCTTTTACGATTGGCATGCCGGCCAGAATCGCTTTCACGTGCGAGCTTGGCGGCTGATCAAACAGCCCGGGCAAATGCCGATGCGGGACCACCGCGACAACCTGTGGCGAGTCATTTGGCATGATGCCGGGGTGCTTCGCCACGTGGAGGCCAGCAGCCACCGAGAGACGTGGACTCAGTTTGATCCGGAGCTAGCCAACCGCAATTACTTGCCGCAGGACCAGCGAAAGGATTTGTCGCAGCCTCGTAGTCTTAGCCGACAGTTGCCCTAACCAACTGCCGGCAATGGCTATTTGGCGACGTTCGTTCCGCAACGAGCTGGCGTCGTGTTATTGCAACCACGTTGGCAACTGACCGCCAGGGGGCAATTCGGCCATGGTGATTGTCTGGATCGGATCAATCTCACGGACTTGGTCCAAGGCTTGTTGCGGGGGCAGGCTATCGAGATTCAGCACCCCGATCGCGTGACCGCCTGGTTGGTGGCTGCCGCGGCCGACGGCCATTTGGGCGATGTTGACTTGATGACGACCAAAGACGGTGCCCACGCGGCCGACGATGCCAGGCACATCGGTGTGGGTGAAGATCAGCATGTGGCCATCGAGGAAGGCTTCGAGCCGATAGTCGTCAATCATGATGAGACGCGGCATATTTTTACCGAGCAACGTTCCGCTGGCAGACATGGTGCGGCCATCACCGGCAACTTCGGCCGTGATGCTGCTGGCAAAGGCGCCACGTTCGTGACTCTTATGCTCGGACAACTCAATTCCGCGGTCACGCAACAGCAATTCACTGTTGATAATGTTGACATCTTCGGCCATCGCCCGTTCCAGCAAACCGGCGCAGAAAGCGCTGGTCAGCAAGCGGGTATCTTTGTCGCAGATATCGCCCCGGTAGGTGAGTCGCAGGGTGCCGATGCCGCCGCCGTGATATTGGGCGAGGAACAAGCCGAGTCGATGAGCCACGTCGAGGAAGCCGCGCAAGTCGTTGAGCGTTTTGGGGTCGAGCGAGGCGACATTGACGGCATGGCGAATTTCACCTTGCAGCAAGTAGTTCATCAGCAGGTGAATGCCTTCGATCGCGACTTGGGTTTGCGCCTCTTCGGTGCTGGCGCCCAAGTGCGGGGTGCAGACGACGCCGGGCATGTTGAACAGCGGGCTATCGGTGCAAGGTTCGCTGGAATAGACATCCAATGCGACGCCGCCGATGCGACCACTTTTCAGCCCTTCAACCAGCGCCGCTTCGTCATAGATGCCCCCGCGAGCCGCGTTGATCAACCGCACGCCCGGTTTGAGGTCATTGACGTTTTTGCTGTTGATCAGCCCTTCGGTTTCCGGCGTGAGCGGGGTGTGGACCGTT
>CAZHTX010000694.1:0-2517 GCA_964535475.1 uncultured Pirellulaceae bacterium | reverse complement strand
GGCACCGTCACCGCGGATACCGTCATGCAGATAACCATGCGCGACATAAGGGGTGTTGGCAGCGCTGAGTTGCCACTGGCCAACTTTTTCGGCCTCGCGGTCATCGACCACGACCCCCTTCAGCTCGAGCGGATCGATGCCATCGCGACTGGCGCTGGCCGTCCACTCCAAGACTTGGCCATCCCGCAGCAATTGTTCGCGCAGTTGCGGGTAGGAAACGGCTTGCACGGGGCTCCCCGCTTTGATCGCTAACACGGCGGTGGTGGCGGCACTTTGGCCAAGAATCATAAACACTGGCTCCATGCGGATGGAGCCAAAGGCTACGTGCGAGCTGCTGACACAGACCGGTACCACCAAATTCTCACACTCCGCTTGCCGTGGCAACAGCGCGCCCCAAGCGATCGTGTAAGGGAAAGGAGTCGAGACACCGATATCGCCTTCGTTTTGCACGTGGCCGTCGGGAGTGATATAGCGTTGCACGTTGTGAGAATCGATCGTGTACGATCCCATGCCAACCGATTGAGGCGTGGGTCTGCGCCCCAGCAACTCGTGCTCGGTCATCACGTATTGACCGAGCATTCGCCGCGCCTCACGCACATAAATTTGCCGCGGCCAGTGATCGTTATCCTCGAATTCGTCGGCCGCCAATCCCCACCGGCTCATCGCCGCACGGACCTCAGCCGGTACGCTGGGATCGTTGGCGACAAAATAAAGCCAGCCCTGTTGGTACCGCCGATGCGCCTCGATGATCTCAGCTCTACGCTCGTAACTCGCTTCTGGATAATCGTAGTTTGCCCCGATGTAATCGGTGCTCAACGGGCCATGGTTATTGGTATCCGTTTTTCGATTGGGAATGGGATCAAATTTGTCAAAGGTTTCATCCCAGCCCGCCTCATAGATACGTTTCAGGAGCGCGTACTGATCCGGGTCGTAGCCCGGCGGACGCACAAAGGGCACTCGATTTTCGTTATGGTTCGTCAAGCACATGCGGAAGCAATAAGCTTGAATTCGTTTGTCTGCCGAGCCATATTCGCCGGGCGGTGCTTCGCTGATCAAGGGCAGCACGCCGCTGGTCGGATCATCCGGGTCACGATAGGGACTGATCGGCGGTAAATAACCGAAGTGATGCCGATGGTGCAGGACTCCCGTTTGCACGCCGGCCCATTTTTCTTGATAGCGGTCCATCGATTCGCGTCCGACCTCATAGGAGACTCCGGCGGCGGCCATTAAGTCACCCTCGTAGGTCGCATCGATAAAGACTTCCGCGAAAAACTCATCACCTTGCAAACTGCGAATCGATTGGATTTTCGCGGCCTCAAGCTTGACGCCTCCTTGACGATCGAGCCATTGATCGCGGAACACCGGAATCTGTTCTTCCTTGATCCAGTCCTCGAACACAGCTTCGGCAACGTGCGGTTCAAAAATCCACATCGTGCGTTTCTCACCATCGATCGCCGCGGTACCTTGGCCTCGGTTGCCATACTCTTCACGCTGCTGCCAACGCCAGGCGTCTGGTTGTTGGTAATGCTGCCAGACGCGTTGGTAGAATTCGCGAGCCACGCCACCAATCACTTCTTTGTTGCCGGTATCGGTCCACCCCAGACCGCCGCTCGACAATCCGCCAAGGTGCGTTTCGGGGCAAACAATCGCCACCGACTTGCCCAGCCTTGCTGTTTGCACCGCCGCCGCCACCCCGGCACTGGTGCCCCCGTAGATGACCACGTCAAAACGATGCGTCTCGGCCGTCGCCCTACCAGAAATCGCTAAACAACAGAGCGCGCCGCACAAACATCGCAGCGCGGCCATAATCGCCGGGGCCATGCTCGCCGCAGCTTTATTGAGCTTGATTAACACCGGGAATCTCCAAGGGAAAAATGGGGTTTTCGTCGACTTGCTCAATGAGCAACTGTTCGGCCTTGAGAATCAAGGCAGCCTGCTCGCCTGCCAAGTCGCGTGACTCACCGGGATCGTTTTTCAAATCATAGACTTCCCAAGCACCTGGCCGGGGACGGCGTAAATTCCGTCGGACAAGCTTAAAGTCATCCAGCCTGACCGCTACCTGACCGCCATACTCAGGATAAACCCAAAGCATCGGCCGGCGAGTCTCGGGAGTTTCCCCGCCCGTCAACACCGGCCAAATGCTCTGCCCATCCAGAGCGGCTGGCGGAGTGATTCCAGTGGCATCACAGAGCGTGGGAAACCAATCTGCAAAATAGCAGGGCATGTCGGATACGGAGCCCGCCTCAATCACTCCTGGAAAACGAGCCACCATCGGCACGCGGATTCCGCCTTCGTAGACGCTGCCTTTGTAACCGCGAAGTCCGGCGGTGCTGTTGAAAAATTTCGCGTCGGCACCTCCGATGTGAAAATGCGTATCGGCCCGCCCGGCATGCGTGGTGCCATTGTCGCTGGTGAAAATCACTAAGGTTTCATCAGCGACCCCGATTTCTTGCAGCTTGGCCATGATCCGTCCCACATAGCCATCCAGGTCGCTGATCATCGCCGCATAGCCGGCAC
>CAZHTX010000693.1:0-2522 GCA_964535475.1 uncultured Pirellulaceae bacterium | reverse complement strand
CACGACGCTCTTCCGATCTTCCCCAACAGTTATCAACAGTGGGCTTGGGAAGAGCATTATGAATTAGGCCCTGCCCCGACGACTCCTTGGCAGGATCTGGAAAGTGCTGTTTACGCATTCCTTAATGTGCTGGAGACGACTCCTCAGGAAGAGCTGGTTTCGGTGGCCAGTTACGCGACAAACGCTTCGCTCGATCTGCACTTAGTTAATGAATATAGCAACGTGAGTGGGGCTGTCGCCCAGCTTTATCCAAGCGGCATGACCGCGATTGGGCGAGGCATGAATGAAGGTATTAAGACCTTGCTGGCTTCCGGTGCACGGCCGAACGCGTCAAAAACGATGGTTGTGATGACCGACGGAATGCATAATACGGGAGTTGACCCAGTATCGGTCGCCCGGCAGTTAATGTCGAACTATAATTTGACAATTCATACCGTGACATTCGGCTCGGGAGCGGATCGCGCGCGGATGCAGAACGTCGCCAACATTGGTGGCGGGTCATATTATCATGCTTCATCGGGTGCTGAGTTGATTCAGGTGTTTGAAGAGATTGCTAATAACCTCCCCACTATTCTTACCAAGTAAAGCAATTGCTTGGTAAGGCAAATAGTTGCCCAGATGGCACATCAAAACGACCTTTCCGCCGAAATGAGCGACCGTCTGAAATATCGACGTTGGATTATCGTGTCCTTCGTCGTTTCGGCGACGGTCTTCGTGTGGGCAGTGACGATGCCATTGAGAGGGAAAACGGTATCGGGGGAGCCTCAAGCAGAGACGCAGTCTGATGCCTCTTCAGCAAAAACTCGGCAAGAGAAAGTGGAGCTTAAGCTCATGAAGGCGGAATCAATTCGCGCCAAAGCCCGAGAGATGGACCGGAACCTAATGCGAGACTTGCGTCGGCGTCGTGAGGAGCGGGAAGCACGCAACAATGTTCGCAACATCCCCGTTCAGCAGGCTTTTGTTGAGTACCAGGAGCGAGTCTTTGAGCAGTTGCGAGAAGCACCGGCTAATTCTTTAGAGGGTGAGTACCGCGATCATTTGCTGGAGCAATTAAACGACTCGCCGAGGTAGCCAAATGGTGGTAACATATTTGTTTTGAGCGGCCAATCGCGGTTGCCTAACGATGCACGCCTGCTGTATGAGGCTGATGATGCGAGTGTTTTGGTGTTCTTTACTGGTCTCCGCCGCCGTGATGGTTCAATCGGGTTGTAATTCCGATTCCACGGTGGCCAACACGGATGACAATCCTCAGGCCAGCCAACAGGCTGCTCCTGACTTGATCGATCCGTCCACACCGGCCGCGGAAACGCCTGCTGAAACCCCAGCCGATCCGACTGGCACGGTCAGCACCACCGACGTTGATCCGGCTGGCAATGCCGAGCCTGCCTCTCCCGCGGAAGGCAAACCACAGCCGTTGGGTATCGGTAGTATGGCCCCCGCAATCGATGTGGAACACTGGATTTCGGCTGGCGCCGAGCCGGTGACTGAATTCACTGAAGGCAACGTCTATGTGGTCGAGTTTTGGGCGACGTGGTGTCCGCCCTGTATCGCCAGTATGCCTCATTTGGCTGAAGTGCAAGAGCAATATCGCGACCAAGGAGTGCGGTTGATCAGCGTTAGCAATGAAGATTTGCCCACGGTCACATCATTTTTGGAGCGGAAAGCTCCTACCGAAGATAATCCGGATCGCACATTCGGCGAGCTGACTAGCGTTTACAGTCTGACCACAGACCCCGACGGTTCCGTCTTTACCGACTATATGACAGCTGCCGAGCAGAGTGGCATTCCAACCGCGTTTATTGTGGGGAAGCAAGGGGAAATCGAATGGATTGGCCATCCAATGGAAATGGACGAACCGTTGGAGATGGTTGTCAGCGGCGAATGGGACCGTGAGGCCTACCAGAGCGAATTTTCGCTGATGGAGAAGATGCAAGCTGCCATGATGCAGGTTCGCCGCGGCCAGCCCGAGGCTGCACTGGCAGCTCTGAAGGAATTGGAACAAACCAAATTACCCGCAAAAATGGCGGAGCAAATTCAAGCGGTTAAGTTGCAGGTCTTGATGGGTATGCCCAACGCGACCGAGGAATTTGACGCAGTTGCCAAGGATGTCCTCGAGAACGCCCAAGATCCCATGTTGGTGTTGGGAGGGACATTCTTTGTCTATCAGGCATCGCTGCAACGTGAAGTGGATCCGGCGTTGATGAAGCAAGCGATCGAAGTCGGTGAAAAGTCGCTCAGCGATGCACCCGCCGAAGCGCAAGCAACAATTTTGGATGCCATAGCCCATTTGCACGAGTCGCTGGGCGATCTCGATGCCGCCTTGGCGAAAATCAACGAGGCACTGGCTATCGCCAGCGAGCAAGAAAAAGAACGCTTCCAAGCGTACGCCGATGAATTGAAAGCCAAACTCGCTTGGCCCGCTGAAGAGCCGCCAGCTGAAGAGCCGCCAGCTGAAGAGCCAGCAGCTGAAGAGCCCCCAGCTGCAGAGCCCCCAGCTGAAGAGCCAGCCGCTGAAGAGCCGC
>CAZHTX010000692.1:0-2541 GCA_964535475.1 uncultured Pirellulaceae bacterium | reverse complement strand
GAGGGTGGGCGATACGTGCAGTTCCAACCCCGCTTCGCTCAACTGGGCAGTTGCCAATAATTTAACGCGATATCCCAGTTCCCGAGCGAATCCTAAATCCATCGCGTCCAGGGCGTCGACTCCCATGCGCGGAATGTCGCTCCAATGAACCCGAGCTCCGAAAGCCAAGTGGGCCAGAATCGCCAACTTTTGCGCCGCATCGGTTCCGTCGACGTCCATGGTGGGATCGGCTTCCGCGAATCCACGTTCCTGAGCGAGCTTTAATGCTTGAGAAAAATCGAGCCCCCGGCGATCCATCTGGGAGACGATAAAGTTGCTGGTGCCATTCAGGATGCCTTCTAAGGAGGTGATCTGATTGGCTGAGAGGCATTGACCAATATTGGTGATGATCGGAATTCCACCAGCTACCGAGGCTTCGAACGCGATACTTCGTCCCAATTTGCGGGCCGTATCGAACAGTTCAGGCCCATGCTCGGCCAACAGTGCCTTGTTGGCCGTGACGATGTCTTTGCCGCTGGCCAGCAACTGCAGCATGATCGTGCGAGCTGGTTCCAAGCCACCGATCAACTGAGCGACGACCTGGATTTCGCCGTCGTCGATGACTTGTTGTAGATCGTCGGTCAACACGTCCCGGGGAATGGATTCATCACGTTGCTTGCTCAGATCGCGGACCACCGCTCGTTCCAGCCAGAGCGTACGTCCAGCGTGGCGAGCCGTGCGATCACCATGGTCGAGCAGGAGTTTGGCAACTCCCGTCCCCACGGTGCCCATGCCAACCACGGCGACTTTGGTTTTTTCCATCTAACTTGCTGCTCCGCCTCAAACGTGCGATTGATCCCCACCGGTCTTCAAGCTTCACAACTTATCGAAAGTCGAGCGTTTCGCCAGCACCCCGAATCGAGCACCACAACCGCTTGCCCCCCTTTTCTCGTGCTTACGGTGAAGCAGGCTTATTGGCTAGAACCGCGTCAGATTTCAAGTGATCTTCTCCCAACCGCTCGCTCGCCGTTCGCCCGCTGCGGGCGGCGGGCGAGAAAATGGGAGCGCGCGGCACGACGATTATGCTAGCCGACAAACTCATTCACTGACCGAGACAAGCTCGTTGGGGGCCACATTTACCGTACTTGTGCTCGGGCGGATTGCTTTGTGGGCCAGTCATTGGGGGCCAGTCATTGGGGGTTGAGTTTGTTAAGCTGGAGTCCGATCTTGGATTCATCAATTCTTTTTCAACCGCATCCTCTGTTTTTGAATCGCAATGCTTCCCGCCGCCCTTGATTTTTTTCTTTCAGCACTCCGCACCCCCAGTCCGTCCGGCTATGAGGAACGTATCCAGCAGTTGACGGCTGGTTATCTGCGTCCCCACGCGGACTCGATCAAGACCGATATTCATGGCAATTTAATTGCGACAAAACAAGCGGCCGAAGAAGCCCCCCGTTTAATGTTCGCCGGTCACTGTGACCAAATTGGCATGTTGGTTAGCCATATTGATGAGCAGGGATTTGTTTATGCGCAGACCATTGGCGGTTGGGATCCCCAGCAATTGATTGGCCAAGCGATGACGATCTGGACTCGCCAAGGCCCAATCTCGGCCGCTATCAGCCGCAAGCCGATTCATTTGCTGAATTCAAAGGAGCGTGAGCAGGTAGTTCAGCTCGACCAAATGTGGCTCGACATTGGTGCCACGGATCACGAGCAAGCAGCCGGCTTGATTGAAATTGGCGACCCGATCACTTTGCGGTTGGAGCATCGCGATTTACAGAATGAATTGATCTGCGGTCCCGGTTTGGATAACAAGACGGGCATGTGGACCGTCGTCGAAGCCTTTCGCCGGGCTGCGGCCGAAAAGCTCGACTGTTCGCTGTACTGTGTGTCCACGGTGCAAGAAGAAATTGGCTTGCGTGGTGCTAGGACAGCTGCCGAGTCAATTGCCCCGCACGTTGCCATCGCTGTCGATGTGACCCACGCGTCCGATTGCCCCACAATCGACAAATCGCAGCAGGGTGCGATTCGCTTGGGCGGCGGGCCAGTCTTGTACCGCGGTCCCAACGTAAATCCGCTGGTTTTCCAGCGGCTGGTCGAGCTGGCCAAGTCGTATCAAATTCCTTATCAGATTGCCGCCATCGGACGAGCCGCCTCGAATGATGCCAATGTGTTGCAGCTCAGTAGTGGTGGTGTGGCGACGGGTCTGGTGGCAATCCCCAATCGCTATATGCACAGCGCCGTGGAAGTTTGCTCGAAGGAGGACATCGACCATGCCGCCGAGTTGCTGGCCAAGTTTGCCAACTCACTCTCGGCTCGTGATGATTTTACACCACGCTCGCCTTCTGCTTAGCGCGAGGTGGTATTGCGCGATCAAAGCGTTAAAGGGGACACCAGCATGCGCTGGTGTCCCGGCTTTAGCCGGTCATGCGCTGTTCATGCTGGGCGCCTAAAGGCTGGACACCAACGTGCGCTGGTGTCCCGGCTTTAGCCGGTCATGCGCTGTCCATGCTGGGCGCCTAAAGGCTGGACACCAGCGTGCGCTGGTGTCCCGGCTTTAGC
>CAZHTX010000691.1:0-2543 GCA_964535475.1 uncultured Pirellulaceae bacterium | reverse complement strand
ACGGCTAACGGAACCGTGGCTAGCGCCAAAACGGCTAACGGAACCGTGGCTAGCGGCTAATGGGGTTTGGCGAGAGGCTTATTTTCGATCATCTTTGAGGAGTGCGTGTGCACCGCCGCGTCAATCATTTTTTAGCCAGCATCGTCGATCATCCTTTGCTCGGTACGTTGTTGATCTTGGTGTTAACCGTGCTGGCGGTGATCGGTTATCGCGATCCCAATTTGTTGTTGGATCAGCTGCGGCCGAGAGCGGCTGAGCAAGCGGTTGAGACTGTGGCGCAAGACGCCGAGCCAACCGCTCCTCTGCCCGACGTCAGTCCGCTGCGACTGGGAGAGGCTGATGCAATCTTGCTGATTGGTTCGGAGCAAATCTTTACCCCGGCTGGGATGCGGGCGCTTCGCGAGACAGTTTCGCGTTTGGAGGCGTTACCGCAAGTCAGCAACGTGATGTGGATGGACCGCGCGCCGATCATCAACATTTTCGGTTTGCCGGAGCCGATTTTTCCTCGCGGGAATGCCAGCGATACGTTGCTAGAGGCGAGTCGTCGCAAGGCGCTCGCGCATCCCTTGGTGGCTGGGCAATTGCTTTCGCCCGACGGCAAGTACTTGCAATTGATGATCTCGATCGATTGGTTATTTGTGGAAAACGATGAGGCGGTATCGAGCGATTTAGCCCAGGTTGCCGAGCAGGCGATCGCGGCGGAACCGGAGTTTCAGGCCAGCGTGCAGGTGACGGGCCCGGTGCCTTTGTATCTGGCCAGTTGGCGGTCCTCCGGCGAGAATCAATTACGTTATCAGTTGATTGGTTATTCAGTGATTGGTATCGCCGCTTTGATTTTATTTCGCGGCCCGGCGGCGGTTTTTATCTTGGCCCTCGCACCCGCTCTGGGCGTGTTTTGGACGCTGGGCTTTTTGCGTTATTTCCAGCTCGAACAAAACCCCTTCAACGATGTGATTTTGCCCACGTTACTATCCCTGTTGGGGTTAACGGACGGGGTGCACATGATGGTCCAAATTCGCCACCACAGGGCGGCCGGACTGCCGCCCCGGGATGCAGCTCGGCGGGGAGCGCAAGAAGTCGGTTTGGCGTGCGTGCTGACCTCGGTGACCACGGCGATCGGCTTTGGTTCACTAAGTTTGGCGGGGCACGAAGTGGTGAGGGACTTTGGTTGGTGCTGTGTGCTGGGCGTGTTTTTGATGTTGATCGCGATCCTCACGGTGATCCCGTTGGCGTGCAGCACGATCCTTGGTCGCAGAGTCCACGCCGGGCATCACAGCGGCGTGGTCCAACGTCAACTTGGACGCATCAGCGTGGTGATTGATTTTGCCATTCGTCGTCGTCGCCTAGTCAGCGCGCTGGCGATTGCTTCGACGGTATTGTGCGCGGTGGTTGCTGCGCAGCTGGAGCCCGATGAACGGCGTCAACAAGGTCTGCCAACTCGCAGCCCCGAGGTGCAAGCCATTCAGCAAATGGATAAATCCTTCGGAGGTTTGGAAACGGCCCGCGTCTGGGTGCGTTGGTCCGCGGCGGCCGAGGAGCAGCCCGACGCCGTGTTGGAGATGATTAAACAGGTCCACGCTTTGCTCGATGAAGAAGAATTGTTGGGCAGTCCGCTCTCGATCGCTTCGCTGATTGAAGCGTTGCCTGGTCGAGGACCAGCGGGCAGCCGAATGGCGCTGGCCGATCTGCTCCCGCCGCCGCTGAAGCGCGCCTTTTATACTCCCGAGACTCGCACCGCATTTGTCTCGTTTCGAGTACAAGATTTGGGTATCGCTCGCTACGCTGAAGTTTTTGAAAGATTAGAACCCAGGTTGGCCACGCTGGCTGAGCAGCATCCCGGTTTTGAACTGGAATTGGCGGGCACCGCGGTGCGGCGTTGGCAAAATCTGTATCGGATTGTTATCGACCTAGCTGCCAGTTTGGGAGCGGCCAGCATCGTCATCTTTATTGTTTTGGGATTGGTGTTTCGCTCGCTTCGTATTGGTTTGATTTCGATCATCCCCAACATGTTTCCGTTGGTCTTGACTGGCGCCTTGTTGGTCTGGATGGGGCAAGGGCTGGAACTGGTCAGCGTCTGCGCGTTTACTGTCTGTTTGGGGATCGCCGTTGACGACACGATTCACTTTATGACGCGTTATCTCGAGTGTCGGGAAACGGGCGTGGATGATACGCAAGCGATTCACGATGCCTTCGTCGGCGTGGGAACCGCTTTGATCACTACGACGGTGGTGCTGGTGGCGGGCTTTATCACGGTGATGCTCAGCGACTCTCGAGAGCATGTGATTTTTGCCGGCATGGGAATTATGACGTTCCTTTCAGCCCTGTTTGCCGACATCTTTTTCTTGCCCGCGCTGCTGGCTCAATTCGCCGGCAATGATAAGCTCGCTAGCATTGATAGTATGGCGGACGATGCTAATACGGTCGCGGCGCCGGAACCGGCTCTTATCCAAACCGAGAACCAAAACACGGCTGCTCCGCTCTGATCTCCTCAGCATGCTCGAAAATTTGCCTCCATTTCCAGTGCCGAATTGGCAGGAAGATGG
>CAZHTX010000690.1:0-2559 GCA_964535475.1 uncultured Pirellulaceae bacterium | reverse complement strand
AGTACACCCGGCAGGATTCGAACCTGCAACCCTCGGTTCCGAAGACCGATGCGCTATCCAATTGTGCCACGGGTGCGTTAGTGCCTCGGCTCTTGGCCGTTGCATTGACTAAATTTTAACGAACTCACTTTTTGTCGGCAAGGCGTCTCCGCGTGCTTCCCCAAGATGAACAGTTGCCGCCCCTTGCTCCCATTTTAAAGCCATTTTCCGTAATCCGCACGCTGTTGGCCCCATCCGATAGCCCCATACTAATTCCGAAATTTACCTGCCGCTCAATCGGCCAATGCGTTTTCCTCGCTAGCGTGGGGCGATGGCCCGCGCAGGGCCTAATCGCTCGCCAGCTGCCAGTATCGGCCCCGCAGAAGCGTTCGCTCAGTTAAAATACTCGCAACTTCCCCCCGCTAACTTCAGGATTTTGTGCCCATGTCGCGGTTTCGCTCAATACGCTTGCTCTTATTCGCCTCCCTCGCCTGCTTGGCGAATATGGGCCTGACTGCTGATCGCTTGCCAAATATCGTTTGGATTTCCAGCGAAGATCATGGGCCTGAAATGGGCTGTTACGGAGATCCTCAGGCTACGACACCTAATGTCGACCAGTTGGCGGCTCGTGGTATGCGATACGCCAAGTGTTGGTCGTCGGCACCCGTTTGCGCGCCAGCTCGCACGACGCTGATTACTGGCATGTATCCAGCCAGCTTGGGTGCTGAAGATATGCGCAGCATGGTCAAGATGCCGGCGGGAACTCGCATGTTTCCCTGCTTCTTGCGGGATCAAGGCTATTACTGCACCAATGCTTCCAAAGAAGATTACAACGTCCGTAAGACAGGGAAAGTTTGGGATGAATCGTCAGGTAAAGCGCACTGGCGAAATCGAAACGAAGCACAGCCATTCTTTGCAGTTTTTAATTCTACCGTCAGTCATGAAAGTGCCATCCGAAAACACAGCGGGCCGACCACGCATGATCCGGCGGCGATGCGTGTGCCCGCTTATCATCCTGATACGCCAACGGTAAGACGCGATTGGGCCATTTATTATGACAGCGTCACCCGAGCAGACGCAGTTGCTGGTGCTCGGTTGCGCGAACTGGAGGAAGCAGGGCTTGTCGATTCGACAATTGTGTTTTACTGGGGCGATCATGGTTCGGGGATGCCACGCTCGAAACGTTGGCCTAGTAATTCTGGTTTGCATGTGCCCTTAATCGTCTACATTCCCGAGCAATTTTCCGGGCTCAGGCCGGCAGACTATCAAGCGGGAGGTGTTTCCGAGCGATTGGTTAGCTTCGTAGATTTCGCTCCCACGGTGCTCAGCCTGGCCGGGATTCAACCTCCGGCTTGGATGCAAGGGCACGCTTTCCTGGGTTCGCATATTGCACCGCAGCAAGAGTTTATCCACGGTTTTCGGGGACGCATGGACGAACGTCTGGATCTGGTTCGCAGCGTTACCGATGGACGCTATGTCTATCTTCGCAACTATCATCCCGAACGATCCCAGGGGCAACACGTATCTTATCAATTTGAAACAGCGACTACGGCCGAGTGGAGAAAGTACTATGATGCGGGCGCCTTGAATGAGGCTCAGTCGATCTTTTGGAGGACTCCTAAGGATAGTGAAGAGTTATATGATTTGCAGCAAGATCGCGACGAAGTTCAGAATCTCGCTAACTCTGCAGAGCATCAAACTATTCTGGCGAAACTGAGAACCGCACAACAGGAGCATGCTGCGCGGATCCTGGACTTGGGCTTTATCCCCGAAGGCCAGCGATTCAATTTAGCTGGCGACCAGCCGTTTTATGATTGGGCTCGCACTCCAGGGGCTTATGACTATCAACGTGTGTTCCGCGCCGCCGAGCAAGCTTCCCGGCCGGTCCCGGAGTCCAGCAGTGAATGGGGGCTTGATGATGAAGATCCTGTGGTTCGCTACTGGGCATACGTCGGTTTGTTGATCGGCGGAGAACAGGCGGTGCAGGCTCAACAGGATCCGTTGGTTGCTGCGCTCGAAGATGAAGTTCCCGAAATTCGTGTCACCGCCGCGAGAGCTTTGGCGATGTATGGCACTCCGGAACGAGTTAAACAAGCGGTGCGGCAATTGGTGCAAGATGCCGATTGGGGCCAGCAATCGGTCTGGACCGCAATGCTGGCGCTCGACGCGCTGGGGGAAATTCCCGCAGCCGAATTGACTGATTTTCAGCAGGAGATCGCCGCGTTGAGCAACAAGGGACCGATGCCCGATGCACGCTACTCCAGCTACGTGCCGCGTTTGCTGAAAGATCTGCGAGGTGAACGATAATGAACGATAAGGCTCTGGCCGCAAGCGGAAGCGAGCATCAGCGGACTTCGCAGATCAGGCACTTGAGATAGTCAGACTCTGGGCAGGAGACTCGCATGGGATGATCGGGAGCAGCTCCGCGATTCTCGAGCACGGTGATGTCACGTCGCCCGCGACGGCCGACGTCGACGAGTGTGTTGAGGAAATCGCCGCGCGTCACTCGGCCGCTGCAGGAACAGGTGACTAAGATGCCACCCGGTTCCAGCAGGTCGATTGCCGAGCGATTGAGGCGGT
>CAZHTX010000689.1:0-2565 GCA_964535475.1 uncultured Pirellulaceae bacterium | reverse complement strand
GCTAGCGCCAAAACGGCTAACGGGAACCGTGGCTAGCGCCAAAACGGCTAACGGGGTTTTAATTGGTGCACCCCACGCGGTGCACTGTCGACACTACGGAACGTCTCATGGACCGCGACGCTTTAAAAAAGCTAAACGATACTTTCTTCACCTGCGATCGCCAGTCGATCTTGGAGATCTTTGACGAATTCCTGTCGGCATTGGAGGCAGAATCGTATTTGCCGCCGGGGATTCTGATGAGCCGCAATTATGAGACGGCCCAAGCGAATCCCGAAATACACACGTTGCCGGGCAATCTAAAGGATGCGCGGGACGCAATCTTTCCTTATTTCTGGGGCACCGATGGGTGGCAGTCGCACCTGCATTTGGAGAACGTCAAAGGCCCCGCCAATTATGCCTCGTTGGTCGGCGCGCTGGCTTGTTTGCTGAAGAACCCCAATCTGTGTGTCGACACCTATTGCTTGCGGAGCAATGAGTTAGAAGTCAAAGCGATTACCTCATTGGCGAATTTGATCTTTTATCACACAGACTCTCCCTGGGGTATTTTCACCATGGGTGGGACGATCTCGAACTTGTATGGAGGCAAGTTAGGGATTGAGAAAGTAGCCCCCGGGGCAATGCAAGCCGGTCTGGCGGGAGAGCCGATCTCGGGCTTGGTCTCCGCAGCAGGGCATTATTCCAACGCCACGTTGGCCGGCTGGCTGGGGATTGGGACAGATCATTTACACTCGGTTCCCACCGACGAGAATTTTTCCATGCGGCTGGACTTGCTGGCCGAAAAGTTAAACGAATTGTACGCGGCCGGACGGAAAGTGGCTTTTGTGATCGCCACCTTCGGCAGCACCGACGCTTATGGAATCGACTGTATCGCCTCGATCCGCAAAATCATTGAAGAGCAGGCGGCTGCGCACGGGGCGGTGGTTCCGCAACTGCACGTGGATGCCGCCGTGGGCTGGGTCAGTTGTTTCCTCACCGAATACGACAGCGCAAAGAACTTGCTGAAACTGGAAGACGCGACGCTGGAGTCGATTCATCGGGTGCAGCAGTTAACGCAAGGATTTCAGTCGGCTGATTCCGTCACGATCGATTTTCACAAAATGGGTTGGGGGCACTATCCGGCCAGCGCCTTCATTGTGAATCGCCGTGAACAACTCAGTCGGCTGCTGCGCCGCAAAGAGGAGATGCCTTACTTCTGCGAAGCCGATTATCGTCATGATCCCGCATTGTTCACCTTAGAATGTTCGCGTCCCGGGTTGGGGCCCTATTCGGTGATGGCGTCTCTCAACGGGATTGGTTTGCAAGGTTATCAATTGCTGATCGCCAACGCGATGGAAATGGCGGAGAAGTTAAAGCGGGCAATCTCCGAATTGGATTATTGTCAGGTGCTGAACGAACACACCCCCGGGCCATCGGTGCTGTGGTGGGTACTTCCCCAGGGACGAAATGCCAAAGATGTCTACCAACGGATGATCCGCGGCGAGTTGAGTCCAGGCGAAGTCGAACGATACTTGTTTGAGGTGCATCGCATGTATGAGAAACGCGAGGCCTCCATCAAGCCAGCCGTTGACGCGCGTCTCAGCTTTACGCAATCGACTGGCTTTAAACCACATGGCATATCGATTCCCGCTTGGAAGGCTGTTTTCTTCAATCCTAAGTCGAACGAAGATGTGATCGCGAAAGTCGTGGAAAGCATCGAACGGATTGCTTAGCGGCTGAAGGATTTAAGCAACTCGGCTCGTTTGGCGGCGAGTTGTTTTCGCACTTCGGGATGCTCGTCGGCCAAGTTGCGTTGTTCACCCGGGTCTTTTTCAAGATTGACGAGGAAATGGTCGACTGGCAATCGTCCGTCATTGGCCCGCTGTGACTGAGGTAGCGTGGTATCTTTTGGGTTGCCGATCAGTTTCCAGTCGCCATCGCGGACTGCCCATTGAGCGTTTTTTCCACTGCCAAACTGCCAATAAAATTGTTCCCGTGGTGCCGCCGCATTTTCCGCCAGCATGGCCGTTAATGAGACGCCATCAAGCTTAACGTTGGGCAGGGTAACTTGGCAGATTTCGGCCAGCGTGGGGAACCAGTCACAAGCTGTGGCAAACTGTTCGCGGACTTGACCGGCTGGCCATTGGCGAGGATACCTGGCAACCGCCGGCACGCGGATGCCGCCCTCAAACAGCGAGAACTTTGCGCCGCGATATGGGCCCGCGTTTCCGCCACCGCCAAAAGCTCTGGTTTCGGTGCTGTGCCCATGATCGGGTTGATAGATCACGATCGTATCGTCGCTGAGCCCACGTTCGTCGAGGAAGTCCAGCACCGCACCAATCCGCTCGTCCATCGTGGAGAGAAAAGCGCAGTACTCGCGTCGTGGGGAAGGCAAATCTTGGTAATGCTCAAGCCAAGCGGTTGTGCCTTGATAAGGATAATGGGGCGCGTTGAAAGCCCAATACAGGAGCCAAGGTTGGTCTTGTTCGTGCGTGGCGGCCCCGTTGTCTGTGGCGGCCCCGTTGTCTGTGGTGGCCCCGTTGTCTGTGG
Source organism: uncultured Pirellulaceae bacterium (assembly GCA_964535475.1). Classification (GTDB taxonomy): domain Bacteria; phylum Planctomycetota; class Planctomycetia; order Pirellulales; family Pirellulaceae; genus Laterigemmans. Next base: position 39 of record CAZHTX010000689.1, on the reverse strand, counting down.
CGATCTCAAGCTCTGTTTGATTTGGGTGGCTGCCGGGGG
>CAZHTX010000688.1:0-2576 GCA_964535475.1 uncultured Pirellulaceae bacterium | reverse complement strand
CGCGCCCCTGTCCACGCCGCTGGAATCAGGGCAGACCGTCGAGGTGATTACCGCTCCCGGCGCGGTCCCCAACCCCAGCTGGCTGTCGTTCGTGGTCACCGCCCGCGCGCGGGCGAACATCCGCGCCATTTCCCAGGCCGTGCCGGCGGTAAAGAACAGCAACAAAGGCAGCAGCCAAAGTCCTCTGGAAAGCCCCAGCAGGCCTCGATAGTCCAGCCAGCAACAGACCAGCACCAAGCTGATCAAACCCAAGGCACTTTTCAGACGATCACGCAGCACCGGCAGGTTCCGTTATTCACAAACTGGGAGGAGAAGCCGATTTACCATCACCCAGTCCGCCAAAACGACGATCCCGAGCAGAAAAGTCGGCAATTGCCGCTAACAAATCATCACGATTAAAGTCAGGCCACAGTCGCTCGGTGACCCACAATTCCGCGTAGCTAATTTGCCACAGCAGAAAATTACTGACTCGCATGTCACCGCCGGTGCGGATCAACAAGTCGGGATCGGGAAGATGAGCCGTGTATAACTCGGCGGCCAAAGTCGACTCGTCAATCTGCTCGACTGCCTGCTCTCCGGCGAGCACGCGGGTGGCCAATTGACGGGCGGCAGCGGCAATCTCAGCCCGTCCCCCGTAATCAATCGCCAACACCAACCGCATGCGACTGTTATCAGCCGACATCGCCAGCGTGGTCTCCATCGCCTCAATGACTTCCGCGGGTAAACGATCGCGGCGGCCAATGACTTCCAAACGCAAGTCGTTTTGCATCAACACCGGCCGCTCGTCAATCAGAAATTGCCGCAGCAGCTGCATCAAGAATTGCAGTTCACTCTCCGGCCGTTTCCAATTCTCGCTGCTCAAACAATAAAGCGTGATCGCCTCGACACCCAACTCGGCAGCCGCTTCGGCAACCTGGCGCACGGTGGATGCGCCTTGGCGATGCCCCTCATAACGCGGCAAACCGCGAGCTTCCGCCCAACGGCCATTGCCGTCCATGATGAAGGCGATGTGCCGCGGAATAATCGAGCCGTCAGGGATCACCGAATCGCGCCTGTGGGAATGGACGAGACGGTGTTGGCATCCTCGATAAAAATCGTCTGGGCCCGATCGGGACCGACCGAAAGAATGCCCACGGGAACTCCCACCAAAGCTTCGATCCGCCGCACAAAATCAATCGCACCCGCGGGAAACTCCGCCACCGATCTCAAACTGTCGACCGGTACATTCCAACCGGGCACCGTTTCCAAAATCGGTCGGCAACGCCGCAAAGCATCCACGTGCGTCGGCAACTGTTCAATCCGCTGACCATCCAATTCATAGGCCACGCAAATTTGAATTTCATCGAGTTGGCTGAGCACATCCATCATCATCAGCGCCAACTTGGTCACACCACTCAGCCGGGCCGTGTACCTGACGGCCACCGCATCGAACCAACCGCAACGGCGGGGCCGCCCGGTGGTGGTGCCGAATTCATTTCCCAGCTGGCGAATGCGATCTCCCGTGGCATCGTTTAATTCGGTCGGGAAGGGGCCCCCGCCAACTCGCGTCGAGTACGCTTTGCAGACCCCAATCACGTGATTAATCCAACGCGGCGGAACCCCCGCCCCGGCGCAAACGCCCACGCCGCTGCTGTTGCTGCTGGTCACAAACGGATAGGTGCCGTGGTCGATGTCCAGCAGCGCCCCTTGAGCACCCTCGTAGAGGATATTGCGATCGGCCTCGGCAGCGTCCAACAACAAATACGTCGTATCGCCAATCATTGGCCCCAGCCGCTCGGCCCAGCCGGCAGCCAATTCGCAAACACGCTGTGGCGCAATCGCGGCCAATTCTTCCTCGGTTCCCCCCAAGGCCCGCAGTAACTGTTGTTTCTGCTCCGCGACGGCCGAAATTCGCTCGTCCCGTCCCGACTCCAGCAGATCGGCAACCCGCACCGCATGCGTCCGCCCCACTTTGTCACGATAACAGGGCCCGATGCCTCGCAGCGTCGTGCCGATCGATTCATTACCGACGTGTTGAGCGTTCAACAAGCGATCTTCGATGATGTGCCAGGGCATGACCAAGTGAGCCCGCTGGCTGATTTTCAAATTCACCGCGCAGTCGAAGCCGCGTGCGGCCAGCCCGTCGATTTCATCAAGCAGCGTGCTGGGGTTGATCACCACCCCAGGAGTGATCACATTCTGCACAGTGGCATGCAAGATTCCGCTCGGAATGTGATGCAATTTGTACGTTTGATCGCCAGCGACGACGGTGTGACCCGCGTTGGCGCCCCCTTGGTAACGCACGACCAAATCAAACTGTGGCGCCAGCAAATCAACCAGCTTTCCCTTCGCTTCGTCGCCCCACTGGAGGCCAATCACACAAGTTCCCGGCACCGCATATCCCCCAGGCATCAGCCATGGCTGCAAAATTTCAATGACAACTCAAACCGCAAAGCCTAGGAAACACTCCAGCAACTGGCAACCACCGTTGGCGTTTTTGCCCCAAGCCGCAACGCTCCAGCGTGCGGTTCCCCCGAACCATCAGCCGCAACGCGCCAGCGTGCGGTTCCCCGGGACCAACAGCCGCAACGCGCCAG
>CAZHTX010000687.1:0-2577 GCA_964535475.1 uncultured Pirellulaceae bacterium | reverse complement strand
AGCCAATGGATCGGCTCGGCTTATCAAAGCCGTTGGTGGGTCGAGCTTGATATCCGTTCGATCAAATGTTCGCTGGGAATGGAGATCCTGCGTGCGAAGACACCGGCGATGGTTCGCACCGAACTTTGGTCTTGCTTGCTGGCTTACAATTTGACGCGTTTGAAGATGATGCAAAGCGGGATCGATGGATCACGAGATGTTCGTTCGATGAGTTTTACTCGCTGCATGGTTTTGTTGGGCAACTCTTGGTTGCTTGGTGGAGCCCGTGGTGCCAACGCTGCGATGATCGAAGTCGGCCAGAATCAACCTCTCGGCGAGGTAGTCGGACATTGAGAAGGCCGATCGGAACCACGTGAAAACAAACGCCGACCGAAGGTCCTCAAACTCATGACGATCCCAAGAGCCGCTCAACGTGACTCAGTCAGGCTCGCTGCGTGACCGTAAGTCCTTTGATATCATGCGGCAGTGCCATTCGTGCCAGATCCCTATCAATTAGTCATTGAGCGTGACAATCGTCCGGGCAACGAACTCACGCTCGGCTTCGAAGAGGTCCAGGTCCATTTCACCGGTCACACTGACGCGGTCACCAACTTTAATTTGTTGATAGCCAATTCGGTCTAGTGGATTATAAGGCATTTCCTCGACCTCAACATTTATCAGGCGTAGCCCGGTATTGAGAGTGAACTCTTCGTCATCGACTGCTGTCACGGTCCCTTGAATTACCGTGTCGGAAACAACGACTGGTGTGGTATACGTGATGAAGGTATCTTCTTCATCGACCGCACTGGCAAAGAAATAAGTTCCTTCCTCTTCAACGTACACACTACTTGCTTCAATCGTACGAGTTTCAAATAGATCGTCATCAACCATTCCCGAGACGCGGACTTTCTCCCCAACGTCAAGCTTGTAGCCATCTGCATCACGGTCGCCATCATCCATCTCGACGGTAATCATCCCCTCGCCATAGTCGAGCTCGAACGAATCGGCAGATACCGATAAAATGGTTCCATCGACGCTAATCCAGGTGTCATCGGCCGCGTCTTTTGGCCCTTGAGCATTAGCCGTAGTTGCAAGCAACAAGCCTAGTAACATGGTGCATTTCATTGTCATCGTCATTGTCATTGTCATCCCAATTGCGATTGTATACTTGCGTATACCGAGTAACTGTCTTTATGGTTCATCTCACAAATATTCGATGAACTAACCAGTGGGAAAAACCGCAAATGGTGTGCCATCCATAGACCATGGTGTGCTTGCTGAGGGTCGTCAGGAAAAATCGGGTAGACTATCGCCACCGAACCGACCGCGAATGATTGTCCCTTTCTCCGCCGTCTCAAGAAAAGGCCTCGCACCTGACAGCCATCATCGGTTAGTCTTTTGGATTGTCGGCACTTCAGCCAAACTTTTTCTTGCGCACCGGGAATATTAACGCCGCGGATTTGCAATTGCGCGAGCAGCTGAACGAATTTTTATCGAACTATGGGCTTATTTTTTATGGAGGGAGGCGGCATTGTGGTTTGGCGAGTTGCCAAATTCGCTGAACGGACTGCCTCGGTTTAGAATGACGCTGCCGTTGAATCTTTAGGACAAACGCGATGGCGGTTCGTCTTTGCATTCGCGATCTTCTGCGGCAGCTACGTGATCGATTTACCAAGTGACCGGACTCGAGATGTGGTCCAGTCGGTCATGGTGTTGATACTCCTCTTTCAACTAGGAATCTGGGGAACGTGCTGATCAAAGCTGGTACCAAAGGCTACGTCGAGCGTGTTCGACCCGATGACGCGGCGGCGCCGATGACCGTGTCGGCACTCGCGATGATCGGAAAGTTTGTCCTGTTCACGATTCATTTCCTATTGGCACTCGACAATATATAGCTACCGTGTTGCTCGGTCGCCGCGGTCATACGATGGGAGTTGCCGAGAATGGGCAACAGGCGGTCGAGTTTCTCCAGCAGGGCAGCTTCGATGTTGTCTTGATGAGCGTAGAAATGCCTATCATGGATGGCCTAACGGCCACTGCAGCAATTCGTGAGCTGGGCACTCCGACCACGAGGCTTCCCATCATCGCTATGACCGCCCACGCGTTGAAAGGAGACGCAGAACATTACGTCTCCGCTGGCATGGACGCCTACATCATTAAGCCGAGCCACGCCAACGAACTGATTGAATTGGTCGAACGCCTGGCGGGCACAGCATACGTGGCCGAGGGTGCGAAATCGTCTGCGGTATAAGAATCCGCGAGATAACTTCCACTACACACAAAATCAGCAGCTCTTGGGCGTGTCGATCAGCCCCGACACACTAGCGGCCATCTTAGGAATCGTGACGGCGGGCAACCTCATCGGCGGCGTGGGCGTGGTGGCGCTGAGCCACCTGGCTCAGGCCAGCATCTTGGAATCGGCGTCCAACTGAATGGATGTCAGAACATCTCCAGAGAGCAACAATAGGCGATGAGTGAGAGCTTGGCGGAGAGGTAGCAGAGAATCATGCGCACGAGTTTCGGTCCGTCGAGCGGCTTAGGGACATAGTCAGTACAACCGGCTTCGAGGCATCGCTCGCGGTCCCCATTCATGGCGTT
>CAZHTX010000686.1:0-2581 GCA_964535475.1 uncultured Pirellulaceae bacterium | reverse complement strand
GGCTTGACCGATCGAGCTACCGAAGCGGTCCGCTTGGATCAGGATCGATGCCAATTGCCGCAAATCGTCGACGCCACTTCGATAACCGAGCGCCTGGAGGACTTCTTCACGTGTCCGCCCCAACTGCATCTGAGCATTGGCGACACCGAACTCCTCAGCGATTTCGGGATACGAATTTTTCAGCTCCTCGGCCACTTTACGCATCGCTTGATCCAAGCCTAAACCGGCTTCCACGCACACGACCATCAAGTCCAAGGAGTCTGGCAGCGAAAGGAAAATGGCTTCCTTTCGCTTTTTGATTAAAAATCCCAAGACCAACTCGGGAATAAAATAAGCCACACCGCCACCGATCAACACGCGGATTACCAACCCGGTTTCAAAGCCGACGGTCAACAACCCCACCACGCCGCCGACAAACAGGCCAAAGCAGGCGGCAATTAACTGGAGCCCTTTAAAAACCACGGGAGCCGATTCGCGACGAAAACCACCGTGCATTAACCGCTCACGCAGTTTGCCAAGTTCTTTTTCATTTTTTGGCTTCACCGTACCGGCCAGTGGATTAGTGGCCCGCTCCAGCACGGCGGTGAACGCTTCCGATTTCTTGCGTTCCTTGTCCAGCGTCTGCTGCTCAGACTGCACGTCGGCCCGACGGCGAGGATTTCGCAACTCTTCCAGCCGCGCCTCGGCCCGTGGCTGATCCTCGCCACTCAGTCGCGTGACGACCAAGTAGGCGAAAATCGAAATACAGACCGCCGCCGCGATGGGCGCCAACCACATCATCAATTGAGCGTTTTCCATTGCCAATAATAACATGCCATCCTCTCCTTAAACTTTGATCGTGATGATTTTGCGGATGGACAAGGCGCCGATCAACTGAGTGACCAGGGCGAACACTAACATCTTGCGTCCCAGCGGTTCGGTGAACAGCATCATGATGTAATCTTTGTTCAAATACAGCATTACCAAGAACAGCACCGGGGGCAGTGCGAGCAACACGATACCGCTCAACCGGCCTTCTCCCGTCAAAGCCTGTACCTGCCCCAAGATCTGCAATCGCTCGCGAACCAAGTGACCGATTTTGTCCAAAATTTCCGCCAAGTCACCACCGGTGGTTCGTTGCAAAACGACCGCCGTGGCGAAAAAGCGAATGTCCATATTGGGAATCCGATCGGCCATGTCGGTGAGCGCTTCTTCCAACGGAATACCCAGGTTCTGCTCCTCAAAGACTCGTCCAAATTCGCGAGCCAAAGGATCTTGCATTTCCGTGGCAACCAAGTGAAAACCGGCACCCAGCGAGTGTCCGCTGCGGAGCGAGCGGGATAGCAATTCGAGTGCGCTGGGAATCTGTTTTCCAAATGTGTTTAAGCGACTCTTGCGTTTAAACGATAACCAACCAATCGGCAGTCCGGTCAGTAACAAACCTCCCAGCGGTGCCAATAAGTTTGGCACCGGGGCGACAATCATGGCAATCAAACCGACCAAAAAGCAACCACCGCAGATCGCCAGGAACTGTCCCGGCGTAATCTTTACGTCAGCCTGATCCAAGCGGGCGCTCAGTTTGGGCGTGGAGCCCAAGACTCTATTCATCCAGTTCTTCGTGTCATCCAGCCCGCTGCCGACCAACAGGGAACGCACTTCTTCGTTGGCAGCCCCTTTGGTGTTTTTTCGACCAGCCAAGGTTTGCAGCCGATCTTCAGCCGCGGTGGCGTCATTCGGCAACAAGGTCATTGCGAAGTAGCCGAACAGCGCGGCGACTGCGACTGCGCCTGAGATGATGATAATCCACATGGTGCTAAACTTTCCTCACAACCCTATTGATGGCGATGTGGTCGGCTTTAGCCGCTTTGGCGCTAACCACGGTTTACTTTGGTTTTTGGATGGCTTCTGGATAACCGGCAACGAGGAGCAATAGTTATCAAGATGTAAAACTAGGCTTGCATCATAATCCGCTCGCGGAAGGCACTGCTGGGTAAACGCACGCCAGCCGACTCGAGTTTCTTCATGAATGTGGGCCGCACCCCGGTACACTCAAAGTGACCGTGTGCCTTGCCTTTTTCGTCAATACCTTCTTGGTTGAACTTATAGACATCTTGCAACACCACGGTATCTTGCTCCATGCCGACCACTTCCGTGATTGCCGTGACCCGCCGTGGACCACCTTGCAAACGGTTGGCTTGGATCAACACGTCAACAGCACCCGAGATCTGGGACCGAATTGCCTTCATCGGCATTTCAAATCCAGCCATCATCACCAAGACTTCCAGTCGGCCGATGGCATCGCGGGGGGTGTTAGCGTGAATCGTGGTCAACGAACCATCGTGACCGGTATTCATGGCTTGCAACATGTCGAGCGTTTCACCACCACGACACTCACCGATGATGATTCGCTCGGGACGCATCCGCAGAGCGTTTCGCACCAAATCGGTGGCCGTTACCGCACCGGCACCTTCGATGTTTGCGGGCCGTGTTTCCAAACGCACGACGTGGTCTTGCTGTAACTGCAATTCGGCCGCGTCCTCGATCGTCACGATCCGGTCGTCGTGCGAGATAAAGCTGCTGAGCGTGTTGAGCAGCGTCGTTT
>CAZHTX010000685.1:0-2583 GCA_964535475.1 uncultured Pirellulaceae bacterium | reverse complement strand
GACGTGGTTTAAACACTCGTCAATCCACATCGCTTCGAGTTGGCGGTGTTCGCGTTGACTGTCAGTGTCAGCCTGAGCAACGAAGGCTGCCGTGGCTGTCCGCACTGCGGCGGCGTCACGAGTTTTCAGCTCCAAACGGGCGAATTGACGGACGTCGAGCGACGGGGCTTCCAACAGCGCAACGACGGCCGCGGTCGGTAGCTCGGCGTAATTGGGCCGTTCCGCCAAAGGCCGATCGTCAAAGGTCACTCGCCAGATGCGACCGTGCTCGCGATCACGGCGATCGTCGCGAAAGTCGACTTCACCGTGCTGGATGATGGGGTTGTACCAATCGGCAACATACAACGCCCCGTCGCTGCCCATGACGGCATCAATGGGGCGAAAAGCAACGTGGCTGGTGGTGATGATTTCAGGTTGCTGGCGGGATTGATACGTGGAGCCAGAGGGCTGGATCGTAAAGCGGCAAACGCGGTGCCCACGGAAATCGTTGGTGACTAAATCACCTTGCCAATCAGCCGGCACATGCGACCCCGAAAGGACGACCAAGCCGCAATGCTTGGGACTGCCGGGGTTCATGCCTTTGAGCCACCGCGGCGCACCGGGCGAAGTGACAAACACGGCATCGGGAAAAGCGTGATTGATCCCTTCCACGTAGGCCCCATCGGTCGCTAGCGATTGCCCGTACGCGTTGAACACGTGCCCCCAAGGATTGACGAAACCTTTGCAGAATACTTCCAGCTCACCCGTCTCGGGCCGATAACGCCAGATCCCTCCCCCGTCGAGTCGCCGCACTCCGTAAGCGGTTTCGATCGTGGAGTGAATGTAAATCGATTGGTTAAAATAGAGGCAGCCGTCGGGCCCCCATCGCAAGGTGTGGATCAAGTGATGCGTGTCTTCGGTGCCAAAGCCGCTGAGGATGACTTGGCGACGATCAGCGCGTCCATCGCCGTCGGTATCTTCCAAGTACAGCAACTCGGTGGCGTGGGCTACGTAAGCGGCTTGGGTTCCAGCCGGCACGACTCCGGTGGGCATCAATAGTCCTTCGGCAAAAATGGTGCTGGTCTCCGCCACGCCGTCGCCATCTTGGTCTTCCAAAACGACAATTTTGTCGTTGGCAATCTGCCCCGGTGCCAATAGCGGGTACGCTTCGCTGCTGGCCACCCACAACCGGCCGAGCGAGTCGAAGTTGGTTTGAATCGGTTTGCTGAATTGCGGATCGGCGGCGAACAAGTTGACGGAAACGGCCGGCTCGAGTCGCATTGCGGCTAACTCGGCTACCGGATCGGGCGTGGGGATGTCGGTCAAATTACGCTGGGCCGACGCCCGATCGCTGGAGCCACAAACCACGAGGTAAATGACAACCAACAGCAATAATGACGGTCTGGGCATAGCCAACTTTTAGCCTCGGTGAGAGCAATTAGCGGGAAACAATCGTCCTGTGTAGTCGATTATAGGTAAACTAACAAGAATTGGCGGTGGGGATACGGATGTTTGACCCCCGCAAATTCACAATTTAGCATGAATGGGACCTTGGACCCGTCTCATCGACCCCGTCCAGCTATTCTAATCTCGCGTCCACTGCACGAACGGAAACCAAAGCATGTTTAAACCATTGATGGCCGTTTCGCTGATCACTTGTCTGGCCGCGCCGCTGCTGGCTCAATCACCGGCAAGCAAGAAAAAAGAGGCGCTCAAACCTCGCTTGGAAAAATTGGTCACGGCCGACGGCGTGCAGTTGGCTTGTGGCTACTTCCCTTCCGATAAAGAGAAAGAGGCTGTCCCGGTGATCCTGATTCACCATTGGGAGGGAGCGGCGCCCCCTTTCCTGCCGCTGGTCCAGGCTCTGCGGAAAGCGGGGTGTGCCGTCGCCACTCCAGATCTTCGTGGACATGGCGGCAGCAAGACGTACGTCGATTTTCGGGGCAATCCCAAAGAATTTGATTTATCGAGAATGAATCGTAACGACATTATGGCGATGCTGAATCGCGATATCGAAGCGGTGAAGAAATTTCTCAAACAAGAAAATGATGCGGGCAAGCTTAACCTCAACGCGCTGACGCTCATTGGTGTCGGTGAGGGGGCCGTGTTAGCGGCAAATTACGCGGTGATCGATTGGAATTTCCCAGATCTAAGTCGCAAAAAACAAAGCAAAGATGTCCGCGGGCTGGTGCTGATCTCGCCCGCTCGGAACCTGAAAGGGCTGAGCTACGACACGGCGGCCCGCCATCCGTTCGTCAGCCGCCTACCCTGGTTGATCGTGGCCGGTGAGGGCAGTTTGGAGATTGAGGAAGCCGAAAAACTCGAGAAGCAACTCGAACGCGTTCGCCGCGGCGGGGCGGTGGCTGGGCCAGTACAACTGTTAACTCCACGTTCGCAAGCAAGTAACGTGGAATTGGTCCGCGGCAGCCGAGAAGTAATCCCCGGGATCGTCGACTTTGTCACCAAGACCGTGATCGCCCACCAAGCCAACTATCCCTGGATCGATCGCTCGGGGGATTAGGGGGCCGGTGGAGATGGGACCCGCACGGCATCAGCCGCCTGGCGCCAGCCTGCGGTTTTTACGGCACGACACGACACGACGCC
>CAZHTX010000684.1:0-2595 GCA_964535475.1 uncultured Pirellulaceae bacterium | reverse complement strand
TGCCAATAGCAATCAGTTCTACTTGATATCGTTTGATTAAATCTAACGATATCTTAGATGCGCCCTCATGATCGCTGCGGGGTGGTGTGGGATAGATGGTGGCGTTGCCAAGGAATTTGCCCGTGCCGTCGACGACTGCGACTTTGCAGCCCGTGCGAAATCCAGGATCGATGCCGATGGTGACTCGTGGACCGGCTGGGGGCGCCATCAGCAGTTCGTGAAGGTTTTTGCCAAAGACTTTGATCGCCTCTTCGTCAGCCCGTTCTTTGAGTGTCTGAAAGACGGTGGACTGGATGGTGGGCAATAAAAGACGTTGGTAGCAGTCTTCAATGGTGTTGCCCAGTTCGGTGTAAAACTCAAAGCGTTGATTTCTTAGCAGTTTGCGACGGAGGTCATTAATAACGCGTTGGTCATCAAGCTGCAGGGAAATTTTCAGGACTCCTTCCGCTTCACCGCGGAACATTGCTAAGAGACGATGAGATGGCGCGCGGGCGACCGACTCGTGGTGGTCGAAATAGAGTTGGAATTTGCTGTCGTCGCTCTTTTTTCCGCGTTTCACTTTGGAACCAACTTGGCCAAAGCGATGTGCTTGTTCGGTTAGTGCTTGGCGCGTATCAAGATCATCGGCCCAGACCTCGGCAACGATGTCGAGCGCCCCTTGCAAGGCGGCATCCGGGTCGGGAACACCTCGCTCGGCGGAGACGAATTTGGCCAGCAGCTCCTGTTTGGAGCCAGTCAGGTTGAGTTGTTTTTGCAAGACGTCGGCCAGCGGACCAAGACCCGCTTCGCGTGCCACCGAGGCGCGGGTTTTGCGTTTGGGTTTAAAGGGCAGGTAGATCGCTTCGAGCGACTGTAAATCGGTGGTGCTTTCGATGCTTGCCCGTAAGGCGTCGGTGAGTTTTTCTTGTTCCGCGATTGATTTAAGGACCGTGGCTTTGCGAGCTGCCAGGGCTTGTGCTTTCTCCAGCCCATCTTCCACCCCCCGCAAGGCGATTTCATCGAGTCCCTGGGTGGCTTCCTTGCGATAACGGGCGATAAATGGAATGGTATTGCCTGCTTGCAGCAGTTCGATTGCCGCTTTGGCTTGCGAGTTGGAAATCTGCAACTGCTCGGCAAGGGTCGCAATGGTGGCGTCCAAGTCAAACAAATCGGTAGCTGCAAATGTCATGATGGCTCAAGGAAATTGATCGAGTAACGGAAAGGTCAAATCGAGGCTGCTCTAGTTTATCGTCCACAGCAAACTTTGAGTGCTGGTCGGCTGGTTGCTTGCCAGTTTTTCGGGGGACCTCGTGTTGTCGGCCCTGAGCAATTATCCTGGACAGGGTCCATTTTCACGCTTCCCACGAATTTGCTGGTCTCATGTCGATATTTCGAACGGTATTTTGCGCTGTCTGGCTCGTCAGCGGATTGTTGGCAATGAACCCCAGTTTGGCTGGTCATGCGATTTTATTGCAGGGTAACGGGCGACTAGTCGTGCTGGCTGAGGATGGTTCGATCAGCTGGGAGCGACCGTGGGGAGGAATCCATGATTGTCACGAATTGCCGAACGGTAATTTTTTAGTGCTCGAGGGACCCGCTGGGGTGGTCGAGATTGATCGTCAGAGTAAAGAAGTAGTTTGGCGGTATGACGCCCGCCAAGCCAACGGGAATGCCGGCAAGAATGTGGAAGTACATGCCTGCCAACCGCTCGATGACGGGAACGTGATGATTGTGGAGACCACCACCCGGCGAATTATCGAAGTTAATCGCGCGGGGGAAATTCTCAAAACCGTGCCATTGAAAGTCGACAATCCGCATCCACATACTGACACTCGGTTGGTGCGGAAACTTAGCACGGGGAACTACTTGGCATGTCACGAGGGTGATGGCGTGATTCGCGAGTATGATGGCCAATCGGGTCAAGTTGTGTGGGAATTTGAAGTACCGATGTTTGGGAGGAAAGCCGCCGGCGGACACGGCCCCGAAGCGTTTGGCAACAAGGCGTTTGCCGCCCTGCGGCTGCCGAGTGGTAACACGTTGATTTCCACCGGTAATGGGCACAGCGTGTTGGAAGTGACTCCTCAAAAGGAAATTGTGTGGCAATTGAGCCAGCATGAACTGCCCGGGATTACGCTTGCTTGGGTGACGACGTTGGAAGTGTTGCCCAGCGGAAACTATATGATTGGCAACTGTCACGCTGGTCCTGATCAACCTCTGTTGATAGAGATTGATCCTAAAACCAAACAGGTCGTATGGCAGCTTGATCGGTTTGCCGATTTTGGAAACTCGGTATCTAATTCAAAGGTGTTAGGTTTGAGCCAACCGTCGATCCGTTAAGCTTTCAGCATTTTCTCGATCCGAGTGGGTGAGACCTTGACCGCTGTGCCAAGTGGTTGAGCGAACAGGCTGACCCGGAGTTCTTCGATCAACCAACGTACCTCGGCGGCTTTTCCCTGATCGGCTTGATCGTTTTCCAGCATCCCCAGATAGCCTTGCCAAAGATCGTTAACCGTGGCTGTCAATTCGCGATCTTTATTAGCCGCCCCGCTGCGGACTTTATCTAAGCGATATTCGACGGCTGTGAAGTAACGTGGATAGTGCTGCAGCCATTCCCAG
>CAZHTX010000683.1:0-2604 GCA_964535475.1 uncultured Pirellulaceae bacterium | reverse complement strand
CCGTGGCTAGCGCCAAACCGGCTAACCGAACCGTGGCTAGCGCCAAAACGGCTAAAAAATGACTCGACCTGTTCAACTAACACCGACGATTCGCCCGCTCGAATCACCTCGCCAGCGTTTTATGGAACGCCAGCAAGAGCTGTATGGTCGGGGTGCCGAACAGGCGCCATCGATGTTGGACTTGTTGGTTGAGAAGGGGTCCGAGGTCAACAAGATGCAGCATCGTGCCGATTCGATGGTGCACGAATTATTAACGGGTGGGGATGTAAACTCAGCGGAAGTGTTAACGGCCGTGCAGAAGGCAGACATGGCATTTCGCACCATGTTGCAGGTGCGCAATAAGCTGGTTGAAGCTTACCGCGAAGTCCAACAGATTCAGGTCTAGTTCGGCCCCAGGAGTAATGCATGGACGCATTGAAACAAACACTTACCGGCTTGCGCGAGGCATTCTTGCAAATGCCGATGCCGACGCGCGTGATCAGTGGTGCGCTGTTGGTGGTGATTGCCATGGGGTTTTGGTTGTTGGCGACCAGCAGCATGAGTGATCCGGCGATGGAGCGGATTTTTCCCGGGGCAACGCTTTCCGATGACGAGATCAGTAAGTTATTGACGGCATTCAGCACCGCTCGTTTGAATGGTTGGGATGTTCGTAATAATTATATTTACGTGCCAACTTCTTCCCGCGATGAATATTACGCGGCGGCGGAAGGTGTTGCGCCGATCAAAGGTGATACCAAGTTGCAGCAAGTGCACAGTTCCAGTAACCCGTTCGAATCTTTTGATTTGCGAAAAGAGAAAAGCAGCCACGCCAAAGAGATAGACACCGGCACCAAAATAGCCATGTTTCCGGAGGTACTGCATGCTTTCGTGGAACACGATGAAATGAAGGGCGGTTTTGGGCGCGGAACAACTCAGACGGCCAGCGTGGTGGTCACGCCGGTCGGACCGGACCCGTTGCCCGCCACGATTATTATGTCGATTAAAAAGGCCGTGAAAGGTTCTTACGCAGGTTTGAGTCTCGACGCCATCGAAGTCATCGACGTGAATGGGCGGGGCGTGGATGCGATGGAAGAAGATAATCCACTGTTTCGCGAACGGATCAAATGGGAGCAGTGGTATGGGACGCAGGCGCGTAAACTTTTGGCCCCGCTAGGTCGGTTTAGCATCGCAGCCTCAGTGGAACTTGATCCGACCATGGATGTGGAAAAATTCAATCTGAAATATGATCCTCAGGGGACCTCCGTTCAGGAGTCGAATGCGCAGTTGACTCATGAAAGTAACCGGCCAATCCCCGGGGGCACGCCCGGCGTTGCCACTAACCAGTTTCAGGGTGTCGGCAATCGCCCGCAGGCGGTTGATCCCAGTCTTGCTCAGACAGTCAAGTCAACGCAGAAGAGTGAGACGCTAAGTAAAGTTACCGGGGAAGAATATGAGTCGAGCCGCCAGGCTTCCCTGCAACCGACTCGCGTGAAATTCTCCATCGGGGTGCCGGAAAGCTATTATGAGATGTTATGGCGGAAGGAATATTTAGCGACCAATGAAGTCGCCGCTGGCGATACGATTCCGCCGCTGCCGGCTGACAAACGTACTCAGCTCAGTACTCAGACCGAGCAGCAAATCCAAGATGCGCTCGATCCTTTCTTGAAACCGGTGCCCGCCGGCGAAGATAAATTCCCCATGATCGTTGTCTGGGATTATCAAGATATGCCCACGCCGACTGTGGAGCAGCCTTCGACGGTGGACACCGCGATCACTTGGTTGGCCAAGTCGTGGCAAACGCTGGCCATGCTGGGGTTGGCGCTGATTGCCTTGTTAGTGGCTCGGGGAGTGGGCAAGTCGGCGACCGCGCCTCGCCCAGATTTCCAAGAAGGCTTCGGGTTGGAAATTCCCAAACCGGTCGAACCCGAAGAGGAAGCCGAAGATGACAATGGCTTAAAATTACAGATCACCGGAGGGCACCTCAAGGATGACCTGTGTGAACTGGTCGGCACCAATCCCGAAGCGGCTGCCAACGTGCTGAGGAATTGGCTTGACCGGGATGCGGCCTAAGCGGCTAATGGTTTTCGCATAGGTTCTAGGCGGAATGGGGTTGCAGCGAAGGCTGGGATCACCAGCTCCAAAAATCCCAAGGACCGGCACCCGACTGACCGGCGGGGACTTCGACAAAGCCGTCGCTGGCGGCCAGCGCCACCAAATCGCCGGAACCTTGCGAACGGAGCAATTCCAGGTTTCCACCGGCTACGATTCGCACGGGACGAAACCAAGTTAAGTGCAGTGTCTTGTCATCGGCGTTGATGATTCGACCTCGCAGTCTTGGGCTTTGCCAATGCTTGAGGCCAGCCATTTTGCCGAGCAGCGGTCGGGCAAACCGCACACCCCCGACGCTCGCCGAGACCGGATTACCCGGCAGCCCCAGCAGCAGTTGACCTTGCGGCCCGACCGCTCCGTAAATCGGTTTGCCGGGGCGAATCGGCAAGCGATGAAAGAGCTGTTTGGCGCCGGCAGCCTCTGCCGCTTGTGGAACAAAGTCGTAGTCGCCCATCGAGACGCCGCCCGTTAACAGGACGGTGTCGTTCTCTTGCCAGAGTTGGGCCAGCTGAGCGG
>CAZHTX010000682.1:0-2606 GCA_964535475.1 uncultured Pirellulaceae bacterium | reverse complement strand
GGCGGCGTGTTTCTCACCATTCGCATGCGGTTTATCAACTTTCGCGCGTTTCGCCATGCGGTTCGTTTGACGCGTGGGGATTACGACGACCCCGACGAACCAGGCGAAGTCAGTCACTTCCAAGCGTTGGCGGCGGCCTTGTCGGCGACCGTCGGCTTAGGGAATATTGCCGGGGTGGCGATCGCCATCGGCACCGGCGGACCGGGGGCCACGTTGTGGATCGTGATGATCGGTCTGCTGGGAATGACGGCCAAGTTCACTGAGTGCACTTTGGGGCAACTCTATCGCGTCAAGGACGCGGAAGGAAACGTGTTGGGTGGACCGATGCGTTATCTGCGTCACGGCCTGGAGGACCTGGGGATGCCGCTGCTGGGAAAAATCCTGGCGGTCATTTTCATGTTGCTCTGCATCGGTGCCAGCTTTGGTGGTGGGAATTCGTTCCAAGTCGGTCAGTCGCTCGAGGCGATTCGCGGCGACATCGGCTTGCTGCAAGATTACCCCTGGATTTATGGCCTCGTAATGGCCGCGCTGGTCGGCGTGGTCATCATTGGCGGGATCAAGAGTATTGGCGCGGTGGCGGGTAAAATTGTCCCCGTCATGTGCTTTGCTTACGTCGCCGCTTGTCTTTACATCTTGCTGGCGAATGTCACGGCCATTCCAGCGGCTGTCAGTTTAATTTTCAGTGAAGCCTTCTCCCCGGACGCCGCTTACGGTGGTTTTCTAGGAGTCTTGGTGATCGGCATTAAGCGGGCCGTATTCAGCAACGAAGCTGGGGTGGGTTCGGCCGCTATCGCCCACTCGGCCGCTAAGACCGATGAACCGGTCAGCGAAGGGATCGTCGCTCTGCTTGAGCCTTTCATCGATACCGTGGTTGTCTGCACGATCACTTCATTGGTGGTGATCATCACGGGTGCTTACAGTGCGCCGGTTGTTGCTGATGCCGTTGCAGCCAACGAAGGAGCCAAGATCACGTTGTACGCTTTCACCACGGGCGGTTACGACTGGTTCCGCTACATCCTTTATGCGGCGGTGGTCCTCTTTGCTTTCTCAACGTGCATCAGTTGGTCTTACTATGGCGAACGTTGCTGGGCGCAATTGTTCGGGCCAGGCACATCGCTGGTCTATAAAGGTTTGTTCCTGCTGTTCACCTTCCTGGGATCGGTCGTCACGCGTGGTAATATTCTCGATTTTAGTGACCTCATGATTCTGGGGATGAGCCTGCCTAACCTGTTGGGCGTGTTCATTCTCAGCGGCCTAGTCAAACGGCGTTTGGATGAATACTGGGGCCGGGTCAAGAGTGGTGAGGTTAAGACGCACGCCGAACAGTTGGCTGAGGGGCAATCGCAGCCTCATCGACCACTGCCGAGCGATCACGATCACGAATAGGCGACTGTTTCCTCGGTAGGAAAGTAATCCTCCACCACCTGCTGGAATTGCTGGCCGGTGGTGACCGTGGCCACGTTGCTGCGAAAGTGTCTTGCGCCCCGTTTGCCTTGCGCGTAGCAGCAAGCGTACTTGCGCATCAACACGGTCCCCTTCTCTTCACCAAACCGCTCGACGACTAATTGGTAATGCCGCAACATGCATTGCCGCTGCTCTTCCAGAGTTGGCTCCGGCGGAATCATTTCACCACGCAGGGCGGCGGCCGCGTGGGCAAACAGCCAAGGGCGCCCCAGCGAAGCGCGGGCGATCATAACTCCGTCGACTTCATAGCGACGGAATGCTTCGACCACTTTTTCCGCCGAGTCAAGGTCGCCGTTACCGATCAGCGGAATCGAGTTCAAGTGTGACTTGATTTCGCTGATCCGATTCCAGTCGGCACACCCTTTAAAGAAATCTTGCGCGGTGCGGCCATGCACCGTCAACGCGGCCGCTCCGGCTTCTTCGACCACCTTGGCGATCTCGTTGGCGTTAATGTTGTCGCGGGTGCAGCCCAAGCGAATTTTGGCCGTCACCGGAGTTGGCTGGCAAGCGGCCACCAGTTGACTGATGATCTGAAACATGCGGTTCGGTTCGCGCAACAGATAGCTGCCGCTGTGCGCCTTTTCAGTAACCTGGCGAACGGGACAACCAAAGTTAATATCGACGACGCTGACTTGATATTCCTCCACCAACCGCCGGCCAACCTTTGCCATCGTCTCTGGATCGTTGTCCCAAATTTGCACGGCCAGAGGACGTGGTTCGTCAGCCACTCCCCACAATCGTTCTGGATGCTCCGCCTCGTGTTCGTCCAACCAAACAAAGCCTCTGGCGTTAACCATCTCGGTCGCCAGCAATCCTGCGCCGCCGAAACCGCGTACGATTTGACGAAAAGCGAAATTGGTAAAACCCGCCATTGGCGCTTGCAGGATCGGCGGATCAACGACTAGCTCGCCGATCCGCAGCGGTGCGGGTGGGAATTGTGGCATGGACGGGGCTCAAACTCGAATCTGAGAAAATTTGCCAAGCAAACGGGGCTGGTAACGAATGAATTCTAACCGGCAACAAAACGATCGTCGCGCGTCACGTCTCATTGGAGCCTCAAATGACCTTTTTGTTCAACCCATTTTTAATTCCGATCGTCGCCTTGATGGGTTACTTTTTGTATCGCATGGTCGATTCGATTG
>CAZHTX010000681.1:0-2610 GCA_964535475.1 uncultured Pirellulaceae bacterium | reverse complement strand
GACGCCAGCGCCGACAGCGGGACACGCTCGCCCGAGGGAGTGGCAATCGTCAAAGCGCGTAAATCTTGCGACCGCTGCATCTCCGATTGCTTGCCAATGATCGTCAAATCAACCTTATCACCATCGATGTAATAGTCAGAAGCGTAAGCCCCGTCGACCAGCGCGTTGACGGCGTAACCCAACGACGTCGCATCCACCTTCATTGCTTCGCTTTGCACCAACTTGGGCAACACGTGCATCTCGGGATTGCCCAAATCAAGGCTGGGAATGGGGCGGACCTGCGCGTCGGGAATGACCTGCATCGTGCCTCCCAGTACGGCCTTCCCCAGCCCAACTAATTTCTCTAAATCGGGACCGGTAATCTCAATGTCAATAGTCCGCCCCGCCGTCAGTCCCTGCTCAAACAAACTCGACTGCTTGGCGACCACAAATGAGCCGGAAAGTTTTTCCCTAACAGATTGAATTAAGGGGATCAGCTTGCCAGATTGAGTCGGATCGACCGACCGCACACCCATGAATACTTGCCGTCCCCTCGCCACATAAAAGAAATCCTTGATCAGCGGATACTTCATGGTGTCGGGATCGACTTTGTCATAGTCAACATCCCAATATGGCAACAAAGTGCTCTCAGCCGCTTCGCCCATTTCCATCAGCTCTGGCAAATTATATCCCGGGGGTGGCAAGATGATCCCAAACACTAAATTGCGGTTGCCCGAAGGCAAATACTCGACCTTGGGCCACAGCCAATACGACAGCCCGCCAGAGACCAGGATCAACGTCGTCACCACCGCGATTTGACGAATCAAGCTGTTGGTAATCCAACGATTGAGCCCCACCACGAGCGACACAAAATAACCGCCAAACCCAGAGATCACTTTCACCAAGAAGCCTGCCGCACGAGGTGCTTCCACCGTGGCCGCAGTCGTATCGCCTTCATTGGCCGCTGCTCCCGCGCCACGTGTGCGAGGTGAGAGCAACCTGGCGGTAAAGGTGGGGATTAACGTGACCGAAACGATCAATGATAACGAGACGGCGGAACTGATCGCCAAGGCAATGTCACGGAACAGCTGCCCCGCTTCGTCTTGCACAAACAGCACCGGGATAAAGACCGCCAAAGTTGTCAACGTGGAAGCCACCACGGCACCCCACACCTCCTTCGTTCCCTTCACGGCCGCCGTAAAAGGAGACTCTCCCCGCTCGTAGTGCTGGAAAATATTCTCCAGCACGACGACCGCGTTATCGACCAACATTCCCACCGCGAACGCCATCCCGGCCAGGCTGATCACGTTTAACGAACGACCGAGCAGATTCAGGCACAAGAAGGTACCGATGATGCTGACCGGGATCGCCAAACCCACCACCAACGCGCCCCGCGCAAACCAAAACCCGGCACCGATAATGATTGCCAAAGTAATGGCGAACAACCAAGGCGATACCACGGCGGCGGCTAACGCCGTGACGCCAATCAAGGGCGCGACAACTAATGTTCGCCAGCCCAAGTGTAAAAATAACATCAACACCATCATCGTCAGCGCGCTGCCGATGATAATGTTTTGATTAACGAGATTGACCGACGAATCAATATACTCGGTTTCGTCATAGACTTGAGTGAGCACCAGCCCCCGTTTTGCCAACACGTCGCGATTCAAATCGGCGGCCGTCTTCCGCAAACCATCCATCACATCCAACACGTTCGCGCCTGTCTCCCGTAACGCGTTGATGGCGATGTTTGACTCACCAAAACGACGCACCACGCCGGATGGTTTCTTGTAATCTAACCGCACCTCAGCGACGTCACGAATGTAGACCGGCGCGTCCTCGTTGACGGTCAATAGTTGGTTAGCCACCTGCTCGGTGGACGTAAATTGATTAAGTGTGCGGACAACGTACCGTCGCTTGCCTTCCCAAAAGTCTCCTCCTGAAGTGTCTTTGTTTTGCGCGCCCAACACCCGCCGCACATCATCGATCGTCAGCGAGCGAGCGGCCAATTTGGCCGGATCGACGATCACCTGACACTCTTCTTCCCGGCCACCCAGCACATTGGCATTAGATACTCCGGCAACTCGTTCAAACGCCGATTCAATGTAATCTTCGGAAAAACGCTGCAGCTTGGGAACTTCAATCGCATCTGGCAACAACACGCTGACTTCAGGATGCTCAGCAGCCAAATTACGGAGACGGTGCAACAACAGACCGGGAGACTGATCATTAATACAGGCCAGCAGTTGCTCACGCAGCTCGGGCAGCTCCTCCGCCAGCGCACGCACCGCAGCCGGTTCCGGGGGAGCCGCACTGAGGATGAACCAAGCAATCGGATTGTCCGATGAACTGCTCGTGGAAATCACCGGCTCGTTGGCTTCGAGCGGATACTCGCGGACTTGCTGCAGCCGACTGTTTACTTTCAGCAGCGACTCTTCCATGTTCGCGCCAACAAAGAACTCCATCGTGATCCGCCCCACCGAGTCCTGCGACTCGCTGGTCATCTTCGTCATCCCCTCGACACTTTTTAACTGCTCCTCCTGCTCTTGAATGATCTCCCGCTCTACCTCCTGAGGACTGGCGCCGGGCCAAGTCGTTTCCACGGTCAAGGTGGGTATCTGGACTTCAGGA
>CAZHTX010000680.1:0-2613 GCA_964535475.1 uncultured Pirellulaceae bacterium | reverse complement strand
TTGAACCGAACTCATCGCGGGCAACGAAACGGTGGCTAGCGCCAAAACCGCTAACGGTGGCTAGCGCCAAAACCGCTAACAGTCGCTAGCGCCAAAACCGCTAACAGTCGCTAGCGCCAAAACCGCTAACGGTGGCTAGCGCCAAAACCGCTAACGCTTTGCTAGATAATGCCGCCGTGCGTTCTCAGCGGCGTCATGTGACTGGGCTGGTCCAAGAACCAGAAGCGTTCCCATTCGGCAACCAGGTTGCGCAAGTCCTCAGAGGTGTACAGCATTTGCTGGACACGCTTCTCAGGGCGGGCCGAATAAATTGGCAGAAAGCAGCCCACGGTCGAGCTGACACAGGCGGCAAGGACAACTAGTTGCAAAAAGCGACGCATCGCTCGTTCCTCCGTGAACGGTCCAAATGACTATGCGGATTATTCGGCTTGTCCTGGCGGCCCTCGCCACAAAAGAATCAAAATTCTTCTGACTTAATGGCTTATGCCGACTCGGATGATCCAATTTCAGGTTTTTTCAACGGTGCTGCCGACGGTGTTTCCGGCTGCTTCCAATCCGTCAAATTCAGTTTGGCCGCGGCATCTGCCAGGGCACGTTCGTCCAACTCCTTGACGCGAGCTTCCATTTCCTTGCCCGGTCTAAAAGTGACCACATACTTTGCGGGCACCTCCACTTGCTTACCGGTTCTAGGATTGCGAGCCCGCCGGGCCGCACGCTGCTTGACTTCGAACACGCCGAAGTTTCGCAACTCGATCCGTTGCTCGTTGACCAAACATTCGATGATCGCGTCAAACGTCTTCTGAACGATTTTTTTGGTCTGCTGCTGAGTCAGTCCGGCTTCCTCAGAGATCGTCCTTACGATGTCTTTCTTCGTCACACTTCTGGCTCCCTCGCGTGGACGCTCTAAAGCTGTAAACCCTTGACGCATAGTAACTTAATGCATCGCAAGTCTAGGCCGAAGTAGCTCGTCCGTCAAGCCAACGGGGGGCCGACGGTCGCCTGCGTGTTCACCAAAACCAGTCTCGGAAAGGCTCCACTCTCAATCATGTCGGAACTGACACAAACGTTATCGTCCCTACAGTCGCCCAATCTTGACTCGTTCCGGAAATGCCGGCTAAACGTCTCGCTCCAAACGCCGCTGCTCAATCTCTTCGATACTGTACAAACGACCCACGCCACTGCCGGGACAAATTTCACAAGTCTCCCGCCAAGCACGTCGGCTGGTTATCGTGCTATTCCAAAATGGCCACGTTCGACACTGCACCGGACGCTCTTCATATACCGAACAGCCCCGCGTTTTGGGGTCAAGAAAAATACAATCACCGTCCGGATACTCGACTAACGACTTCCGCGCCCCCACTTGCCGCACAAATTTCGACTCAAACTTGTCCACCTCCATCTCCATCCGCGCAGCCAAACGAACGATCTCACCCTCGTCTACCCACACATTGCCTGGCTCGCCTGTACAACAGTCGCCGCATTGCGTGCACTCGAATCGTAAACCGTCTTTGTACCAAGGTTGCCGCGCAGCTTGTTCACCGCCGCCGACCGCTTTTTTTTTCTTTGTCATCGCACCTGTTTCTCTGAGTCTGGCCGTTTATCGCTGATCCTATCCGAAAACCATTAGCCGCTTTGGCGCTAGCCGCGGTTCTTTTGGGTTTTCGGATAGGTTCTTACACCTATCCACAGCTTGACAGATTTCTTCCACTAGATGACCGATACCTTCCACGGCGTGATGGATATCTTCCAAAATCTGATTGAATTCTCTCACTTGGATATCTGCAGTAACCTCAGCCCGTTGAAAATCACCAACAGCGACGCGCCCATGTCGGCCGCTATCGCCCCCCACAACGAGGCGAATCCGAGCATCGTCAAGAACACGAAGAGTGCTTTTACGCCAATCGCAAAGCTGATGTTCTGACGAATCACGCCGAGCGCCCGCGCGGAATGCTGATGTAGCCAAGCCAGTTTGCCCAGATCATCCGACATGAGTGCGATATCAGCGGTCTCAATTGCCGCGTCACTGCCAGCCACCCCCATCGCGATCCCCAGCGAGGCGCGGGCCATGGCGGGAGCATCATTGACACCATCACCAATCATGGCAACCGTCCCGTACTGGTCGATCAACCGCTCGACTGCCAATACCTTGGCGTCTGGCAACAACTCGGCGCACGCCTCATCCACTTCGGCAGCGACTGCCACCGCCCTGGCCGTCTGCTGGCTATCGCCGGTCAACATCACGATCCGTTCGACCCCCGCCGCACGCAGCCGCCGCATCACCCCCGGCGCTTCTTCGCGAACTTGGTCGGCAAGGCCGATCAGACCACAGATCTGATCTCCGCTGCCAATCACGACCGTCGTTTTGCCCGCCCGCTGCAGAGCGTCCGCATGCTCACTCCACGCGGCGGTTTCCCCGGCCTGTTGTTCCCCGGCCTGTTGTTCTGCGTAACGGGCCGAGCCGAGCCAATAAGACTTGCCGGCGATGGTTCCCCGCGTGCCCTGTCCTGGCAACACCTGAAACGGTTCCGCAGCGTTTACCGAAATACCACGGCGGTGGGCGGCGGCGACGATGGCGCGGGCCAGGGGATGATCACTGTGCGTTTCCAAACCGGC
>CAZHTX010000679.1:0-2620 GCA_964535475.1 uncultured Pirellulaceae bacterium | reverse complement strand
CTAACGTTTGTGGCTTTGGCGCAACGCGAACACGTATTAATTGATGACTTGCGCAAAGGCGGCCTGGCGGCAACCCGGCCGGCATGTCGCGTGAGCTGCGGCGCGGGATGCTCGACGACCTCGCAGAACTCAACGGGATCAAGCTGCAACAGGCGGGTGATCCCGAAATCCAAACGCGGATTGCCCAGTACGAGATGGCTTATCGGATGCAGACGTCGGTGCCCGAGTTGACTGACATTTCGGACGAACCCGAGCATGTGCTGGAAATGTATGGGCCGCAAGTTCGCGAGCCTGGGACATTCGCACACAACTGCTTGATGGCTCGGCGACTGGCGGAACGGGGCGTGCGATTTATTCAGTGCATGCACGCCGGTTGGGACCAGCACAACAGCTTGACTACCGAGCTGTACACGCAATGTCGCGACACGGACCAACCGAGCGCGGCACTGGTGCGTGATTTGGCGATGCGCGGGTTGCTCGACGACACTTTGGTGATCTGGGGAGGCGAATTTGGCCGCACCCCGTTCATCCAAGGAGAAATGGAAAATCGACCGCGCTGGGGCCGCGACCATCACCCCTACGCGTTTACGGTTTGGATGGCGGGAGGCGGCATCCGGCCGGGAATCAGCTACGGAGCCTCCGACGAACTGGGCTTCAACGCCATCGAACAGAAGGTGCACGTGCATGACCTGCAAGCCACCATTCTGCACTTACTGGGCATCGACCACGAGCGGCTGACTTACCGCTTCCAGGGACGCTATTTCCGTTTGACCGATGTCCACGGGAAATTGGTTCGCGGGATCTTGGCATAGACGACCTGACATGAACCTGCCGAACCGGAGAGTGAGCATCAAGCCTCTTCGGGCTGACCGCGGCGGAACACGGCCACCACATCTTCGACCGGGACCACGAACAGCTGGTTATCGTGTTCGAGATCGACGGGGATGGCATTTTTGGGATGGAACAGGATTTTGTCGTACTGCCGCAAAGGAACGTCCTCGTCGTTCTCGATCTCCACGCTGATCGTCACGATCCGTCCGGTGATGGTGGGAATTTCCGCCGCATCGGGGAGAGCAATGCCGCCACGCGTTTCCCGTTTGGGTTCGTCTTTGCGAACGAGCACTCGGGCACCAATCGGCTCGACATATTCAAACGAGGGAGACTTCTTTGCCATACTTTTTTGGGCCCCAAAGCGGGATGGGCGCAACAATTTAGGAGGAATTGAGGCGGGAGCCTCGTGAACCGGGAGGTGATCGGAGCTCGCACCCTGCCTTGCTGAGCGTAGGACGAGGCTGCTGCGGAAGCAAGGGGGCACTGGAATTGCGCGGCCCCCCTCACGGTAAATACTCAAGCCGCCGGGACTATTATTTCGCTGCGAGCTGGAAACAGCCTCGCCCCTTTGCTGCGTGTGGTAGTTCCCGACGATTTTCGAATTGTTCGAGCCTTGGCAGGGGCAAAAATGTGGCCAGCGAAGCTAGTTGAATCGGCCAGGTAGGGTTGGCAGCAACAATAAGTTGCTGTTAGTGTGTAAATGTTGCCCCACTTGGGCTTGCATGGCTTGGGAATAGTGGCATACTAGCCGGTTTTCCCCACCGCTTGCCTTCCGTCCAGTTGCTCTCAGTCAGCATTGCCTTGAGATGCTGCGGGGAATTGGACTGCGGGAGCTGTTGGCCGACCCATACGTGGGCTGCCGGCTGGGGTGCTGTAGGGTTGTAATTGTACAAATTGACTTAACGTTTGCGAAAGATACTGAGGATCCGATGACCGACGTGCTACACGTGGAGCTGCGTGAGCAGACTGGAACTGCCGCCACCCGACGTCTCCGTAACAGTGGGCGTACACCTGTGGTGCTGTATGGTCATAACGAACCGAACAAGCACCTCAGTGTTTCCCAACGAGAAATTTCCGCATTGCTGCGTCACCACGGCAAGACGGTCCAGCTGAGGGGTGCGGTTGCCGACCACGCCCTAGTCAGTGACATGCAGTGGGATCCGTTGGGGATCGAAGTTTTGCACTTGGACCTGATTCGCGTGAATTTAAAGGAGAGCGTGGAAGTCACCGTTCCGATCCGTTTGCACGGCGAACCTGTGGGCGTACACCAGGGCGGTATGCTGCTGGAAAACGCTCACGAAGTGGTCATTCGCTGCGCAGCCAACGTGATCCCCGACAACATTGGGTTAGCGATTGAATCGTTGGAGCTGGGTGCCAGCAAGCACGCTTCGGACTTGGAAATTCCTGAGGGTATTGAACTGGTCACGCCTCCCGAAACGGTGCTTTGTCATATCGAAGAGCCGCGTGGCGGCGGCGATGACGACGAAACCGCCGGCGGTGCTGGTGAGCCCGAAGTGGTCGGCAAGAAAGACAGTGCGGAAGGTGCCAGCTGAGGTCAGGCTGGTCAAGATTTGCAGACCGCGTGACGCTTCCCAGCGGTCTCACGGATTTACAAAAGGCTCAAGGAAGTGTCTAGTTCGCTGAAGTTAATCGTCGGCTTGGGGAATCCCGGTCGGCGATACGTGCAAACACGACACAATGTGGGCTTTATGGTGGCTGCCAAATTAGCACCAATGATTGGTGCCGGCAGCGTGAAACAGAAATTTTCAGGCGAATTGGTCGAAGGCCA
>CAZHTX010000678.1:0-2624 GCA_964535475.1 uncultured Pirellulaceae bacterium | reverse complement strand
TGGGCTTCGACTCGAACCTCGTCGGCACGACCAGCTATGACGACTCGGCCGATAGCGACGTGATTGTGGTCACGGCCGGCATTCCCCGCAAACCGGGGATGAGCCGCGATGATTTGCTCAGCACCAACGCGCGGATTGTGACCAGCGTGGGCGAACAGATCAAAGCGACCAGCCCCAACGCGATTGTGATCGTGGTCAGCAATCCGCTGGACGCCATGGTCCAGCAAATGTGGAAAGTCACCGGGTTTCCCCCGCAACGCGTCATCGGCCAAGCCGGTGTGCTCGACACGGCCCGCTACCGCACGTTCCTCGCCATGGAGCTGGGCGTCAGCGTGGAAGACGTCAGCGCGCTGCTGATGGGCGGCCACGGCGACACGATGGTACCGATCCCCAGTTGCACCAGCGTGGGAGGCATCCCCGTGACCCAGTTGATCTCGGCCGAGCGGCTCGCGGAAATCGTCGATCGCACTCGGCACGGCGGGGCGGAAATCGTTTCGCTGCTGAAAACCGGCAGCGCCTATTACGCACCGGCCGCCGCTTGTGCGCAAATGGTCGAGGCGGTAGTCAAAGACAAAAAGCGTCTGATTCCGGTCGCGGCCCACTGTGATAACGAGTACGGCGTGGGGGGTTACTACGTTGGTGTGCCAGTCATTTTGGGGAGCGGAGGCGTCGAGAAAGTGGTCGAGCTGAAACTTACCTCAGAGGAAACAGCCGCTTTCAAAAACAGCGTGGATGCGGTGAAATCGTTGGTATCTACGATGGAAACCTTGCTGGCCGGTTAAGCGAGCGCGAGCTGGAAGCGAATTGCTAGCATTTCTTTTTCTTGGGGCTGACGTTGACTCGGCCCCACTCGCCCTTTTAAAACCTGGCTCTTGATCACTTCGATCGACACACTTTTCTCCTCCCGCCAATTGCCAGCGATGAATCGACTGATTCTTTCCGGTCCAACCGGCCATTCGTCGTCCATGCAACATTCGTCCACGCAACATGCTTTGCGGAACTCGCTGGAGGGCGAGAGTCTCCGCGGCGCGGTCTCGCCGGTCAGTTATTTTCTACCGGCTCGCTACGAACCCAAATATCAATATCCGCTGATCGTCTGGTTGCACCAGGATGGCGGAAATCACAACCAAGTGGCCGACGTGATGGCCCATGTCAGCACTCAGAATTACGTCGCCGTTGGCGTGCAAGCGACGCGAGCGATGGACAACAGTGGCCAACGTTACAACTGGCTGCAATCGTCGCTGGGCACGGCCGTGGCCGAGGAGGCGGTATTCATGGCCGTCGAACAGGCCCAACAACGCTACTCGCTGAACCCCCAGCGAATTTATTTGGCCGGATATCGCGAAGGGGGCACGATGGCGTTGCGACTGGGACTGCGCAACGCCGATCGGGTCGACGGAGTGATCAGCATCGATGGGGCACTTCCCCGCGGCGGCCGCCCCCTGTGCGACCTCGATCAAGCTCGCAATTTGGCGATCCTGTCGGCGGTGGCCATGCACGGCGACCGCTATCCGATGGCAACGGTCTGCGAGGACCTGAAACTGTGGCACGCTGCCCGCCTGAGCATGGACATGCGGCAATACACGGTAGACGACTGCATGGTCAGCGAAGTGCTCCGCGACGTGAATCACTGGATCATGGCTCGGGTCACCGGACAAACGCCCGCCAACCAAGTGGCCAGCCAGTGCTTGCCCGATCACGAAACCTTGCCGATCGAATTCTCGACCAACTAGAGCCGCAACTGCAAGGCTTGGGAGCCCCAGCCGATTTGGCTTTTTTGCCCGCTCTGTCGCTCGACCCGTTGCCCGGTCTGTTGCTCGGGCAACTTGGCATCTAACATGGGGCTTGGCCGTGGACTGATGCGGCGACTCGAAGACGCTGCCGCTACCCGCTTCCTGGCACCCCCGCCGAGAACCATCGATGACGACTGATCCCGCCGCTTCCGAATCTAGCGAAGACCCCACCTCCGCCGCCGCAGATAACGCTCCCGCTACGGAGGGTGCTCCTGGTAAACCTGCCGCCTCGGGCTTTAAGGTGCTGCTGGTCGACGACGATTTCGAGATTGTGGACTCGATCCGCTATGCACTGCAGGGGGAAGGGCACGAAGTGATCGTCGCGCGGGATGGGAACCAAGGTTTGGCACTGGCCGAACGGGAGAATCCCCACTTGATGATCCTCGACATGATGATGCCCAAACGCAGCGGTTTTCTCGTCTTGGAGAAACTTCGCCGCACGCGAGACGAACCGATTCCGGTGATCATGATTACCGGCAACGAGGGGAGTCGACATCGGGCTTACGCCGAATTGTTGGGGGTCAGCGACTATATTCGCAAACCGTTTGCCATGGACCGGTTGTTAGAAGCGGTCCGCCGCTTGCTTCCTTAAAGCCGTATGGGTTCCCGAAACCAATTCGCCAGCTGAAAGCCACTGAAGTGAACGTGCGATTGTGGATTTTGATCGCCGGCCTGAGCGGCGCGGTGGGCGTGCTGGTGGGAGCCTTCGGTGCGCACGGGCTGGAAGACTGGCTGCGAGATCGCCAGCTCGATGCAGAGACGGTCGAGCGGCGTGTGGGGCAATTCGAGACGGCCGCGCGATATCACTTGGTGCACGCCGTCGCCTTGCTG
>CAZHTX010000677.1:0-2629 GCA_964535475.1 uncultured Pirellulaceae bacterium | reverse complement strand
GTCACAGATCGGTGACAATCCCCGCGATCTGGTGATGCGAGGTGACGAACTGTTCGAAAAAGGGATCATCGAACTGCCCGCACATGGCGAACAAATTCCCACCTTGCTGATCCGGCGTCTCGAAGACCGCAAGCCGCAAGGCGTGGTGATCATGCTCAACGGTTTCTCCAAAGCCAACTTGTTTGGCGAAGATGGCAAGCCGGTGGAGGTGGTTCGCCAAGCAATTGACGGAGGAAAATGGGTGGTCGGGATCGATTTATTTGCCGCTGGAGAAAACCAAAAAGCGGGCGTCGACCCAACGTTGCAGCGGCGTGTGGCCGGCGATGATCGACATTATGTGGGCTTTACTTATGGATACAATCCACCTCGCTTTGTCCGCCGCGTGCATGACATTCTCAGCGTGATTCGTTTTGCGATCGATCGCGCGGAAGGGACTTCGCTGGAGTTGGTCGCCAGCGACGGAGCGGGACCGGCGGCGGCGGTGGCCAGGTTGTTGGTCGGGGATGTGATCGAAAGCGCGGTTATCGATACCGAAGGATTCCGCTTTGCTGACCTCGATTCCATTTGGCACAGCCAAATGTTACCAGGAGCAGTCAAATATGGCGACTTACCCGCCGTGCTGGCTCTGCAAGCTCCGCACAAGCTGACCATCAAAGGGGAAACGGGGCAAACGCTAAAGCCGATTGTGGAAGCTTATCGCCAAGCGGCCGATCGTCTGGCCATCGAAGTTGATAAGTAGTCCAAATCTTCCTGCCCCAAAACCTCTCATGGTTCCGAGGAACCGGAAGCTTGCGCGTGCCGGCTGACTCCGTTTTGTTTAGAACCTATCCGAGGACCCTGAGCCGACGGCGCTAGCTGCGGGCCTGTCCGAAGACTATGAGCCGACGGCACTAGCCGCGGGCCTTTTTTATGGTTTTCGTTTAGGTTCTTAGCTAAGTGACTGCTGCGAAGGTGCTTGGCTGGACAGCGCCACTTTGATGGCAATCCTAACCCGAAGCGTCAGCGAGGGAACGACTTACGCGAACTTACAGCGAATTCCCTCGCTGACGCTTCGGGTTACGAAAACAGCGAACTTACAACGAAAGAGGCGCTGTCCAGCTAGATCGGCAGGGCGCGCAGCAACCCTTCGGCTTTATGCCAAGTCTCGCGATACTCGGATGCCGGATCGCTGGCGGCCGTGATGCCACCGCCGACTGGAATTTGGAGATAGCCGTCAGCCTGCGTGATCGTGCGAATCAGGATGTTAAAATCGGCCGCGCCGCCGCAGCCGATGTAACCTAGCGAACCGCAGTAAGGTCCGCGGGGCACTTGTTCCAAGGCTGTAATTTTTCGCATCGCTTCGACTTTGGGAGCTCCCGTGATGCTGCCCCCCGGGAAGCAGGCAGCCAAAAGATCGACCACGCTCGCCTCGGGCCTTAGTTGTCCGGTCACGACCGACACCAGATGCTGGACGAAAGCATAAGGTTCCACGGCGCAGAGTTGCCGCACGCGAACACTGGGATCGGTGCAAACTCGCGACAGATCGTTCCGCATCAGATCGACAATCATCACATTTTCGGCGCGATCTTTTTCGCTAGCCGATAGCTCGGCGGCCAGTTGGGCGTCGAACTGAGGATCGCCACTGCGTGGGCAGGTTCCCTTGATTGGCCTAGTCTCCACCTCACGCCCACGCACTCGCAGAAACGTTTCCGGGCTGCTGCTGAGCACTTGAAACGTACCGCCATCAAAATACCCAGCCTCGGGGGCTGGGTTTTCACGTCGCAAGCGACGGTACAACTCAGCCGGTGCCGCGGTTGCTGGATAGAGCAGGCGTTGCGCCAAATTGACTTGAAAGGCATCACCGGAGCGAATCGACTCCACGATCTCGGCCACAGCCGCTTGAAAACCGGCAGCGGTAAAATTGCTAGTCAACAACGGGTCGCGATGGGTGGGAAACTGGGGAGCTAACGTTGTCGCCTCGCGGACCGGATTGGTCGCGGGTTGCGGCGAGGGCCAGACGGGAGCGGCGAGCCACTGCAAGACCTGATCGATGCGAGCTGCGGCAACCGTGACACTTGGTTCCGCATCCAGCCGGAACCCTTGGCTGATCAACCAACTCGCCCCGCTGCTGTGATCCTGAGCCAACGTCCAGTCGTATAAGCCGACAGCCAGCGGCGGGGTCGCCAAATCTTGGTAGCGGGGCGGAGGCACCGGTTCCAGCAGGCGATTTAGTTCGTAACCAAACAAGCCGGCGATACCGCCTTGGAACGGAGGCAAATCGGGCACCAATTGCCGGGGAAGTCTGTCGACCCACGCGGACAGTTGGTCGATGGCTTCGCGGAGGGCGGACGCATCGCCTGCGGCTGGGGCCACGATTCGCAGCAGCGGATCGGCGGTGAGAAAACTGTAACGCCCCAGATGTTCGCTGGGGTGAGTAACGCTGTCGAGCCACAACACGCCGGGCAGCGACTGCAAACGATCGAAAGCGGCGACCAGGGAAAAATCATCCGGCAAGCGATGGATCAACGGCAGAGAGCCGTTTCCTTGCGCGGCAAAGTCGGTGGGCGGAGCGAACGGCGGAGGGATCATACCGCGTCTATTGCTTGGGTCCGAACAGGCCATCGAGCACGCCGTTGATCGACTGGCGAAA
>CAZHTX010000676.1:0-2630 GCA_964535475.1 uncultured Pirellulaceae bacterium | reverse complement strand
CGGGGTAAGCCGGCGAACGCTTTACTCGATGCGCGACTCGGGGCAACTCGAGCAAATGGCCCGTGGGCTTTATTGCATCACGAGATAGGGAATGTCATGCCACTCGTCCACGGCATAAATGGGCAACACACAATCATCGATGATCGCAGCCGCTGCCTGGCCTTCGCGCCGAAAGCGAGCACGTGCCGCTCCCGATCGCGCTAGATGCGGGAGCAGTATCTTGATGGCAACATAACGATTCAATCCGGGATCGTGAGCCTTAAAAACAGCCCCCATGCCACCGTAGCCCAAGAGTCCGAAAATCTCGTGCGTGCCGATCCGACCAAGCATGCTTGGATCGTCGGTCGGCCCGAGCAGTGCAGTCAGTCTTTGACCAACAGACTCTATAGATTCAAAGTTCTCGTGCTCGCCATCGGCAATGTAGCCGCGGAGCGCGGACTGGAGATCCTGCCACCAATCGCGATTGCCGACGGTCGCGTCCAAAGAACAGCGACAATCCTCGCATGTCGAAAGGTGATCCTCAATTGCATCGACTCGCGTGAGCGACAGGTCACCAGCGATGAACTTCCTCAGTTCATCCGGTTTCAGGCAAGCGCAAGCTGGTTGCATTAAAGTTCACTCCAATTAGATGGCCATCAGCTCGTTCCAGGCGACAACATTCTGCGGATCTCTAATCCGCAGAATCAGGCTTGCATTCGTTTCTGGCCAGTCGTTCATGTTTTTCCTCTACCCTTATTCACACATGATCGCAGATTTCCTTACAAACAATTCGGTCGTGCCCAATTCGACGAAATCGACTTCGCTAGAGCCAGCTCTGTGGGGGGCCTGAAAGCTTTTGGAACTCTCAGAGAAGTTGAGCAAAACGGACTGTAATCCAACCGCTCTAGAGACGCCCGCATGTAGCGTAAGTCCTTTTCCTACAACAACTTACGCATCATAACCCGCGAGTCTTTCCGGCAAATTGCACTTGCTTTTTGTTTCATATATGCAACAATATACTCGTGGGCCGTGCCTTCCGGCTCTCATTTGAAGTCCTTGTGGATTGTTAACCCATGTCGCTATCTACGCTACTGCAAAGCCGCGTTAACGAACTCGATATGTCGATTTCCGACCTTGCTCGCCGCAGTGGCGTATCTCGGGCAACCGTGATTCGCATTCTCGGCGGCAAGGATGAGAATTACTCCGTTTCCAATCTGCAAGCCGTTCTTTCCGCACTCGGAATGAAGATCGATTTGTTGGCGATCCCAGCCAAACAATTCAAAGATTCCATCGCCACGCAAAAGGCTCAACGCGTGATCGCGCTTACTCAGGGGAACGTAGCTTTAGAATCCCAAGCCGTCTCCGCAGCTTCTGCCCAAGAGCATCTGAAAGCCACCAAGACGCGAATCGCATCGTCCAGTCGAAAGCTCTGGGCTTCCTAAATCTCTCGAAATTAACGGCAGCCTTCTGTGAATTCACTCGGTTCAGCCGGCAAAGACGATGACACACCGTTTGACAGATCGGGACTAAAGCTCAGGACGATCAAAACACGGAGTGAGCTCAACGAGGTCGAGTTTGCTTCGATCCTTCGCGTGACCGAGAAGTACCTCCTCTCGAAACCATCCCGGAAGATCGCACCCTTCACGTTCGATTGGCTTCTCGGACTGCACCGCGAGATGCTTGGTTCGATCTGGAGTTGGGCAGGAGAGATCCGAAGAACGGAAAAGAATATCGGAGTGAGCCCCAACATTATCGCAGCGGAACTCGGTGTGATTGCAATGGAGGCTGACAAGCGACACCATGAAAACGACACTCTCGTGATCGCAACCGCCGCGGAGTTTCATCACCGCGCGGTCTGGGTTCATCCCTTTGAAGATGGCAATGGTCGATGGGCTCGACTCCTGGCGAATGTGTGGCTAATGCAACACGACCAGCCAGCGACAATCTGGCCGGCGACCGACTTGCGAAACACTGAGAGTCCGATTCGTGATGAATACATAGCAGCGATCAAGCAAGCCGATATGCGAAACTATGGACCACTGATTGACTTACACATTCGGTTCAGCGAGTAAGCACACAGACGAGGGGGTGCAAAAGAAATGAGCAAGGACAATGGTCCAAACGGAACTCGTCGCACTGGCTTTGAATTCACGCTTGAATTGGATCTGCATCTTTTCTTTACACCACTGATGCAAAGTTGGAGTGATGGGATCATGATGACTCGCACGATTCAACTTCCATTTCCGCCCGACGATAACACAACAATTGGCGGCCGTTCGATTGAAGGTGACTGCAAACCGCCCCTGGGTTATCGACTATGCAATACAATTTGGGACGTAGACCGAGAACGGTTCATCGCGACGACAACTGCGGACCACGGTGGCGGGCCCCTTGCCTATATCATGGATGATCTTGACACATATCTGAGCGAAGGTTGGACAATCGGAAGTTGGCGAACGCACTACGACAAGAGCTGGAGAAGCCCCATTGGCCATCAGATCGACAAATCAAAATTTGATCTCGAACTGATGGATGAGGACGATCTCTACAAACTCGAAACGATGCCGGCTTCGAAACGTCCCGAACAGTTCAACACATTAATGAGCGCTTTGGTCAGGCTTCTATTTAATCTCTACAACAACGAAGCGTTG
>CAZHTX010000675.1:0-2632 GCA_964535475.1 uncultured Pirellulaceae bacterium | reverse complement strand
GGCTAGCACCAAAACCGCGAACGAAACGGTGGCTAGCGCCAAAACCGCGAACGAAACGGTGGCTAGCGCCAAAACCGCGAACGAACGGTGCCTAGCGCCAAAACCGCTAACAAAATGGTGACTACCGCCAAAACCGCGAACGAACGGTGGCTAGCGCCAAAACCGCTAACAATTCACTTCCCGCTCATTGATAATCATTGCCACGATATGAGATTTTTAACCAGCCTGCTTGTCATCTGGCTCTGCTACAGTTTCGGCCACAACATAACTTGCGCGGCTCAGCAACCCGCTGACATGGTGATCATTGGCCAGCACGTAATGACGCTCGATGACGACTCACCTGCTGCTTCCGCGGTGGCGATCCGAGGTCAGCGGATTGTGGCGGTCACCGATCGCGATCAAATTGAGGCTTGGATCGGTCCGCAGACCCAACGCATCCAGTTGACCGCTGAGCAAACCTTGCTGCCGGGCCTAATCGAATCGCACGGGCACTTTCTTGGCCTGGGCCAGTCGCTGATGATGCTCGATTTGCGCACCCAAGAGACCTGGGAAGAAATCGTTGCCGATGTGGCGGCGGCGGCTGAAAAACTGCCGGCGGGAAGTTGGATTATTGGCCGCGGTTGGCACCAGTCGAAATGGAAATCTCCTCCCGTTCCCGAGTTTGACGGCTATCCGGTCCATGAAACACTCAGCCGCGCCGTCCCCGATCATCCGGTCTTGCTGACGCACGCCAGCGGTCACGCTTGTTTCGCAAACCTCGCCGCCATGCGAATCGCGGGAGTCAACGATGCCACGGAAGATCCTCCCGGTGGCGAAATTGGCCGCGACTCGGACGGCAAGGCGACTGGTCTCTTTCGTGAGCGGGCAGCCGGGCTGATCCAAGCGGCACAAAGTCGCACCGAACGGATGCTCACCAACGACCAACGCCAAGCCACCTTCGAACGTGCCATCGAGCTGGCCGTGGAGGAATGTCATCGCCACGGAATCACCAGTTTCCATGATGCGGGTAGCAGTTTTGAGGTTGCCGCCAATCTGCGGCAACTATCAGAACAGGGCAAGCTAGCGGTTCGTATGTACGTCATGATTCGCGATTCCAACGATCGTTTGCGAGGCAAATTGGCAACCGCTCGCGTCGTCGACGCGGCTGACGGCTTCTTTACCGTTCGCGCAATCAAGAAAAGCATCGACGGAGCACTCGGACCCCACGGCGCGTGGCTGCTATCCCCGTATGAAGATCTCATCAGCAGCGTCGGCTTAGCCACCTTGCCGATGGAAGATGTTCACGAAGCGATCCAACTGGCGATCCAACATGACTATCAAGTTTGCATTCACGCCATTGGTGATCGAGCGAATCGCGAAGTGCTCGATCGTTATCAACAAGCGCTTCCGCTCGAACGTTTGCGAGATTCTCGCTGGCGAATTGAGCATGCGCAACACCTTGATCCGGTCGACGTGCCCCGCTTTGGTCAACTGGGAGTCATTGCCGCCATCCAAGGTATCCACTGCACCAGCGACGCGCCCTTTGTGGCGCAACGCTTGGGTTACCGCCGCGCGGCCAGCGGAGCCTATGTTTGGCGAGACCTGATCGATAGCGGTGCCCTGCTCTGCAACGGCACCGACGCGCCGGTCGAACCTTTGAATCCCTTTCCCAGTCTCTACGCCAGTGTTTCCCGGCGATTGGCAAACGGAACCGATTTTTTCCCCGAACAAAGCATGACCCTGGACGAAGCACTTCGCAGCTACACCATCAATGGGGCCTACGCAGCTTTCGAGGAAGATCAAAAAGGGTCGCTTACCGTGGGCAAACTTGCCGATATGATCATCATCGATCGCGACCTTCGCGACATCCCCGTTGCGGACATTCCTCAAACTCAAGTTGTGACTACGATCATTGGCGGCAAGATTGTCTATCAAAAATAGTAATGAAATTGCCGCCCGCATGCGGCGGATCGAAACCCTCGACCTAAGTATTCCCGAAGAACTGCCAATCGCCGGCCATGCGGATGCAATTACAACGTTGCTGCGAGAACGTCGTACGCTGGTCGTCTCCGGGGAAACGGGCAGCGGCAAGAGCACCCAGCTGCCGAAAATTTGCTTGGCTGCCGGCTTGGGGCGCACCGGGCTGATCGGCCACACGCAGCCCCGAAGATTGGCTGCCCGCTCGATCGCCGCGCGGCTGGCCGATGAATTGGGCACTTCCACCGGCAGCACCGTTGGTTTTAAAATTCGTTTTACCGACCAAACCAAACCGGAAACCTTGGTCAAACTAATGACCGATGGGATCCTGTTAGCGGAAACCCAACGCGATCGCCAGTTAAAAGCTTACGATGCAATCATCGTCGACGAAGCCCACGAACGTTCCCTGAATATTGACTTTCTGCTCGGCTATCTGAGTCGTCTTCGCCAGCAACGTGGCGACCTCCGCACGATCATCACCAGCGCCACGATCGACGCCGAACGATTCGCCGAACACTTTGCCGACGAACAAGGCCCCGCCCCCATCGTCGTCGTCGAAGGTCGCTCATTTCCGGTGGAGATGCGATATCGGACTTGGGAAGATGTCGCCGGTATCGACGAGGCTGGTTTGCCCCGCACCTACGACCTGGCGCGACACGTGGCGGCCGGAATCGAC
>CAZHTX010000674.1:0-2643 GCA_964535475.1 uncultured Pirellulaceae bacterium | reverse complement strand
GTCCGCCAAAAATCGAGCGACTTGAGTGGACGCGAGTCGACGCAGGGCCACGACAGCAGCCCGCCGCACATTCGCGCTGGAATGGTCGGCAAGCTCCGCGATTGCCGATTCATCAGCGAGACCGGTCAAGGCCATGACGCCAGCGTGTCGCAGCGCGGGATCGCGGTTGTCGTTCTCCGCCAGCATCAAGACGATCGCCGGCAAGGCTGGCTGGTACTTGAGCTGGCCCACCGCGCGGGCGGCAAAATAGCGAACCCGCGAGGAGTCATCGGTTAACAGATCCAGCAGCCGCTCAGGGGCCACCGCCGCGGCATGCTCGCCGGCAAACTTGGCCGCCGCAGCCCGCAAATATTCATCGTCATGACTCAACAATGTATCGTTGATCAAGGCTTTCACCTCAGCAGCCAATTCGTCCCCTTGGCGAACCACTTGTTCCATGCCCCAGAGAGCGTGCAACCGGGGAATCGTCTCCAGCGAGTCGTCCGCCGCCAGCGCCACCAAGGCTGCCAAATCGCCCCGCGCGGCCAATTGCCATTGCGCCTCGAAACGAATCCGACGGTCGATGTGCGAGATCAGAGTCGCCAAGCGATCACTGGGAAGTTGTTCCCAATCACCAGCGAGCAACGTCTGCACTTCTTTGACGACGGCCGATTCCGTATGTTCAGGATGCGTGATGCGATAGATCCGCCCTTTGCCTTCACCGTCCCAACCATTTACCCAGTCGCTGATGTAGATCGCACCGTCCGGACCAAACGTGACGTCGGTTGCCAACACCGACCAAATCGGTTGGTCGTCGGTCTCCACCGCATAGAATGCTCCATCCGCTTCCACCCGCACCGAACGGATACCGCTCGCGGAAGTCGAGCCGCGGAAATCGGCCAACAAAAAAGTGTCCTTGAGTTCGTCGCCAAAACCGGTCCCAGGATAGTACGTGAAGCCAGAGGGGCCATCGGCAAAATTGATAATGGGCGGCACCAGATAAGCCGGTTGAGCATCGTGCAGTGGTTCCCAAATCTTCTCTTGATTAAAGGGACCGCGATCAGGCAAGTATTGATAAAACATCCGCCAGCCCGAATCGCCATCTTGCAACACGTGCACGAGCCGCGCTTGGTCACCACTGTCACTGTTATTGTCGCCAGTGAACAAATCACCGTAATCGTTAAAAGCCAGTTCCTGAGGATTTCTCAGACCAGTGGCAAACACTTCTAAATTGCTGCCATCCAACTCACAGCGAAACACGGCACCGCTGGCCGGATCATGTAACAGTTTGCCCTCCTGCGTGACCACGTGATAACCACGATCCCCAATGCTGAAATACAGCCGTCCGTCGGGACCGATCACTAAACCATGCATGTCGTGCCCGCGGAAGGCAACTCGCACACCATAACCATCACTCATCACAACCCGCTCGTCAGCACGACCGTCACCATCGGAGTCGACCAAGTTGTAGAGCTTGGGAATGTTGGTGAGATAAACATGCTTGCCGCGAGCCAGCACACCGGCGGCGCTGCCATCTTCGAGTCGATTGAAACGATCGGCGTAAACGGTCGATTGATCCGCCTTGCCGTCACCATCAGTGTCGATCAACAAGCGAATACGGTCATCTTGTTCGACGTAAGTTTTCGCTTGGTCACCCAGCAGTTCGAGATGGTAATCGATGCGATCTTGAACCGTCTGAGCTGCCAAGTCTCGTTTCAACCAAGTTTCGTCATGGCCGCGGTTATCGGTCACGCCCCGGTTTTGGCGAAACGATTCACACACAAAAACTCGTCCCAAATTATCGACATCGAAAGCGACGATGTTGGCCACCTCGGGCTCAGCGGCGAACAGCGATATGTTCCAACCGGCCGGCAGCTTGATTCCGCCCATCGCTTGTTCGGCTTCATCCGAAGCGGCGGCGATCTGAGGTTCCATGGGGGGCGGGGTGGCGTCCTCCTCCGCGGCGTTACCGACACTGAACAGACAGCCCGAAAGCAGCAGCCCGAGGCACTTTGAACGGAATTCTAGAGACACTGTGATTACAATCCTGAGTTGATGTGAGATTCGCCAGATGCATTTGCGAACCAAAAGTTCCCGACCGCAGCGGTTGATCGTGCCTGGGGGAGACTTTTCCGGTGAAACCTAGTCTAATTTAATGCACGCCAGGCACACCCCCAAATTATCGCAGCCCCCAAACGCTCGCTTGGCACTCCGAATTGCGTTTGTTCCTGAGCCAATCGATTAACGCGATGGTGTCCCCTTTGCCATGAACGACTCCCCCGATTCAACCGCCCCCCAGTTTGTGCCACAACCTGGCGAGGAGGAAATTTTTGAGGGGCGGGTCGTCGATCCTGCGTCCCCGGAGACGGGCATCCGGCACGGTTCGCCATTCGCCGGCGGCCCTCAGACAGGCCCCCACCATGACGGCCAGGGCATTGCCGGCGCTACCGCGGTGCCGGAGTCTGGTGCAGCAGCAGCTTTCGAGGCTGGGGTCGCCAATGAAACCGCGGCAGGCGGCGTGATCGCCGCCACCGTCATTCTGCCTTTGGCTGGAATTGCCCTCTGGCTCTTCCCGTTGGGCGGCATGCTGATATCCGGTCTGGGGGGTGCTTTGGGGGTAATCGGGTTAACCAATCGTCGCCAACGTTGGTCGGCAGGGGTGTT
>CAZHTX010000673.1:1327-2648 GCA_964535475.1 uncultured Pirellulaceae bacterium | reverse complement strand
CAATTCAATCTTTCGCATTCGGACACGGCTGTGGCCATCGTGATTTCGCTGACGAATGAGCTCGAGGTGGGTGTTGATGTCGAGCGGCAAAAACCGCTGGCTGATTTACCCAGCTTGGCCAAGGCGATCATGCATCGGCAAGAGTTGGAGGCTTGGCAACGGCTGGATGGTGAGGAAAAGCTGCGTTGGTTTTTCACCTTGTGGGCGGCCAAGGAGGCGGTGCTGAAAAGCGTTGGTTATGGACTGTCTGTGCCGCCGCAATCCATGATCGTCGATCCTGGGAAAGTTGCCGGTAGTCCTTTGGGAATTACCGTTTCGGGTCCAGACGGGCGTCGCTGGGAGTCGGAAATGGCGATATTCCCCCGTTTTTCCCCCTATGCGGTGGCTGTTGCTTCGGCCCGAATTGGCGGTTCGTGATCGGTCAGCGGGCGTGCATTGAGGTGATTAGGATGATGCACAGTTACGACAGGGGTTCGCTGCAGTTATAATTGAGGCGAGATGAATAACCCCCTGCTACTCCGTTCCCGCCTGACTTGAGGTTCTGAATAATGTCGCGATTGGTCGTTGGTTTGCTGGTAATTTGTGGGGCATGGACGGCAGGTGCCAGCAGCGTCAAGGCGGAAGAGGACGGTTTCAAGTCGATCTTTGACGGCGAGACACTCTCCGGTTGGGCTGGACGTGAAGACTTGTGGAGCGTGGAAGATGGCGCGATCACCGGTCGCACGACTGCTGAAAACAAGATCACCAGGAACACTTTTTTGGTATTCCAAGAGGAGAAACCGGGAGATTTTGAGCTGCGTTTACAGTTCAAGATCCAAGGTGGTAACTCGGGGATTCAATATCGCAGCCGCGTGATTGATGAGAAAGAGTTTGTGGTCGGTGGTTATCAAGCCGACATCGATGCGGCTCTGCAGTTTGCCGGAATTAACT
This sequence comes from uncultured Pirellulaceae bacterium, assembly GCA_964535475.1. Taxonomy (GTDB): domain Bacteria; phylum Planctomycetota; class Planctomycetia; order Pirellulales; family Pirellulaceae; genus Laterigemmans. Next base: position 1,718 of record CAZHTX010000673.1, on the reverse strand, counting down.
ACGAGGAACAAGGTCGCGGGATTTTGGCATTGCGAGGACAGCGTGTCACCATGCGTCCGGGCAACAGCAAAGAGGTCGAGTCGTTCGGGGATGCGGCCGAAATTGGCAAGGTCATTAAATCAGGCGAGTGGAACACATATCGCATTGTTGCCAAGGGAAATCGGTTGCAGCATTACATCAACGACACGTTGACCGTCGAGGTGATTGACGAAGATGCCGAGAAACGTCGTGCCGATGGCGTGATTGCTTTTCAATTGCATGTTGGTCCGCCGATGGTGGTGCAGTTCAAAGACATTCGCATCAAGCAGCTGTAAGGCCTCGCATCATGCGGTATGCGATGTGAGTAGTTTTTGCATGCCGTCGCCCAGCGTCTCGAAGGCTCCGCAAGCGG
>CAZHTX010000673.1:0-1317 GCA_964535475.1 uncultured Pirellulaceae bacterium | reverse complement strand
TCACCAGCACAACCGTTCCATTCCAAGGGTCGGGCGAACCAGGTAGATAGACTGTCACCAGTTCGCTGGCCGCGGCTGGATCGAGCCTGTTTTTTTCCACTTCAAATGCCACTCTTTGGTAATCGTGGAACTGCACCAAGACCGGCGTTAGGCGCGTTTTGTATTGCTGGCCACCAATGTTGCCACTCAATTGTTCTTTGAAGATGGCATAGCGGGGGAACAGCATCAGTAGATATTTCTCGATTGAGCGGGTGAATCTTCTGGCCAGCGACCTTCGAGCCAGCACGCCGCAGCAAAAGCAAGCTAAGATGATCAGCGCCAGTGCCGCGAGGAAGACAATCGCGTATCCTTGGGGTGTTTGCTCTGGTAACAAGTCGCTTTTGCTGATCTCGCCGGCAACCCAAGCAACGACTTGAAGGACTTGGCCCAGCAAGACAGCGATCACGATCAGCGGCAGTAAGAAGAAGATGCCACCGATCGCCGTCGTTTTTAAAAAGCCGAAAGAGCGAGTCACTTGTTGAGTAACCATGAGATGATTCGTTTGATGTTGGAAGTGATTGACATTCCCACCGATGTGATGGAACGTAGCATACCCGCTGAGGTCCGCAGTTGGGTACACGATGCGCGGTTGCGGATTCAAACGTTTCAAGATCGTTGGGATCGCCCGCAGATCGAGCAGTTTGTGGCCAGCGATTATGAACTGGTTTATCAGACGTTGGATTGGATCGTCGCAGCCAAACTTGCTGAGGGCTCGCGGTTTTTGGAGTGGGGCTGTGGTTTTTCGGTTGTCTGTGCACTTGCCGCCCGGCTGGGTTTCGATGTGGTGGGCATTGAGGCGGAGGCCGAGTTGTTGGCGGAGGGCCGCAAAACCATTTCGCAGTGGCAGCAGCCGGTCGAATTGTGCTGGGGAAACTTCCTGCCGGCCGGTGCTGAGGCGATGGCTGATGATCCCACTTTACCTTCGCTGGGGCACCCGGTGGAGGACGCTTATGAGGCATTAGGGTTAGATATCGACGACTTTGCCATCATCTTTGCTTACCCGTGGCCGGGAGAGGAGGATTTTTTGCGAGCGGTTTTTCAACGTTTTGCCCGACCCGGTGCTTTGCTATTGCAGTTCTGTGGGCCCTACGACCTGCGTTTGTGGCGCCAAACGGACCGCCGCAGTCGTTAGATAATTACCTCTCGGTTGGCTGGCTCGAATTGAGTTGGCGGTGGGCTATGCTGTTAGTAACGTTGCTACGCATACTCCGATGTTCACCGCCAGAGGGTAGTTGTTTTGATTCAGTCAAGTTTTCGGATCGGTCTCGCGATCCTATG
>CAZHTX010000672.1:0-2652 GCA_964535475.1 uncultured Pirellulaceae bacterium | reverse complement strand
TGGCGTCGCGGAGCAATACCAGATTGACCCTCAACGGGTTGGTTTAATGGGATATTCCGCGGGAGCTCATCTGAGCTGTATGCTGGGAACGCTGGTCGATGCGGACTGGGAGACTGTCAAACTGACCACGAGTTGGAAGCAGGACGACGAACGATGGCAACAGATGCTCAAACCGCTGGCGATTGTCGCGGGGGGGGCGCCCTGCGATTTCACGGAGGTTCCGCTCGATAGTTCCGCGTTGGCTTTTTTCCTGGGTGGCTCGCGGGGTGAGTTTCCGCAGCGGTACCAGGCAGCTTCGCCGGTGGCACACGCTTCGGCGGGAGATATTCCGACGTTGATGATTCATGGCACTCGTGATTTGATTGTGCCGATCGCCAGCAGTCAGCGGCTATTTCAGGCGCACCAGCGGTTTGGGGTTCCCAGTCGATTTGTGGCTCTCGAAGGCCCCGGACATATGTGGACGTTCATTCATCCAGATATGAAGCGGGAAACGGTCGCGTTTCTGTGTGAGCAGTTGGGTTTGACCAAGTAAGCTTCTCTTCCCGCCCGAGGCCAAATCCTGCATAATCGGCTAACTCTATTTTGCTGAAGCAACGCAAGGATGCGAGCCGACCGATGGTGGATCTGAAACAACTTCGAATTGGCGTAGTCGATTACGGCGTTTATCTTTTTGTTCGTTGTTTGATTGCCGTGATTCAGGTCATGCCGGAAGCGAAGGCGGCCGCGATGTGTCGCCTCGGCGCCTGGTTGTTTGTCGGCCCTCTGCCAGTTCGCAGCCGCACGCTGAAAGAAAATCTGCTGAGAGTGTTCCCTAATGCCAGCCCCGGACAGCGCCGTGAGTTGGCGCGGGCGATGTGGTATCACCTGTTGTTAATGCTCTGTGAAATCGCTTGGGCGCCCCGGCGGTTGCATCGCAGCAATTGGCGGCAACACGTGTATTGCCCCAATCCCAGCATGTTTTTGAATTGCGTGTTGTCCCGCCGCCCCAGCGTGTTGGTGACCGGGCATTTTGGCAATTTTGAATTGGGTGGCTATCTGACGGGCTTGATGGGGATCAGCACCACGACCATTGCGCGGCGGTTGGATAACCCCCATCTGCATCGATTTGTCAGTGATTTTCGCGGAGCCAAAGGCCAGCAGTTGCTCGACAAGCATGGTTGTGCCACGGACGTGGATCGTCATTTGGCAAACGGCGGGCGGCTTTCTTTGCTGGCCGACCAACATGCAGGCCCCAAAGGATGTTGGACAAACTTTCTGGGCCACCAAGCGAGCTGTCACAAAGCGCTCGCCCTCTTCACCCTCTCCGGTGGCGCTCCGATGGCCGTGGCTTATACGATTCGTCAATCACGTCCGATGCAGTTTGAACTGGGGTGTGAAGGAGTGGCCGACCCGCAGCGGCAGACTGCCGAGTGCCAAAGTGTTCGCGATCTGACCGAGTGGTACAACACCAAGCTGGGTAAGGCAATTAGCCGAGCCCCAGAGCAATATTGGTGGGTCCATCGTCGTTGGCGGGAGAAACCGCAGCGTGTGCGGAAAACTCCGGCGGCGGTTGCTCAAGCGGCTGATAGCAAAGCGGCGTGATTTAGCAGCCCAACTTATTCAGGAGACGCGTGAGCCCATCGCGGCTACCGCCGATCATCCCAGAGATGCATCGCGGGAGCTCGGGGCGACGATGGGGAAGTTGGAAAATGTTCATCCAAGCAGTCGCAGGATCAAAACGGGAACCACGCGCTCCTCCGCAATTTAACAGGTGCCGTCTGTTGCCGAAGTTATTTAGCGAAAGGGAAAAGCCAAGCGGCGAGCATGGTCCAAAAGAGCGTGCTGAGCCCCATCGCAATCGTCAGCGGCGTGACAGTTCGCAAGCCTTCACCCTCGGTCATTCCGCTCATCTTGCACATCAACCAAAAGCCGCTATCGGTCATCCAGGAGATCGGTTTCGAGCCGCCACCGATGGCCAGTGCTAAGTAGACAGGATGAAACGCCAGCGTCTCGCTGGTCGCCAAGCCTTGGAGGATGCCGGCGGCGGTGATCATGGCAACAGTGGCGGAACCTTGCAGCGTGCGAATTGCGGTCGTGACCAGAAAGGCGATCGGCAAGACCATCAGCCCGGTCGAGGCGCTGTCCAGCTTGGCGATCGACTCGGCAATGCCCGCTTGACCCAACATCGCCCCGAAAGCCCCGCCGGCGGAGGTAATTAAGATGATGACTCCGCCGCTGGAAATGGCTTCGGCAACAATCCGGCGACGATCTGAGTCGCGGGGCGCATGTCGCAAGAGCCACAAAGCGCAGGCTGCCGAGATCCCCAACGCTACATTTTTATTACCCACGATGGCGATGAATTCAATCAATTCGCGGCTCCCCAGTAACGCTCGCCCAGCCTCGCCTGCTTGGCGCTGCCAAACCGCCGTGACGGTACCGAGGGCAATCAACGCAATGGGCAACAAGATTGGCAGCAACGCCATCAGCAGTGGCGGGCCAGCCGGTTGGCGGGACAGAGCGTGTTGGCTCTCTGGTTGTTCGCTCTCTGGTTGTTCGCTTTTTTGACCAGCCCCATCCTCAGCCACTTCGAGGCTACCATCCTCTAAGTTGCGCAGGGGGACAACGACGAGTCGATTAATTAGCCACGCGGAGGCGAGCGAGAGTGTGCTGGAG
>CAZHTX010000671.1:0-2653 GCA_964535475.1 uncultured Pirellulaceae bacterium | reverse complement strand
AATTTGAAGCCCGTCGTAAAGGGGCGAACTCGGGTCTATACTGTAGATCCTGGGGGTGGTGCGATGCATGCCGAGGTGACTGTAGACGATCATGCTGACTCGGTTGTGATCCATACCTACTGGAGTTGACGGACTGGGCGAACCAAGCTACGCACCTCAGCCGCGAAATGAGGCGTTTTGAAATGGAAGATCTCTCGTCGCGGCGAGGTGATCGCAGTCGTTCGTCCGAGAGTGTAGACGCAAATGAAACCGATCGCTTTCTCGCAACTGATCATGCTCATCGCGTGTTTTATCGGATGTCACGCTCCTGCGACGACGCAGATTCATGGAACCCCGTTGTCACGCGAGCAGTTAGACACACTCACTGGCTGGTGGAAGAATGCCGAGGGCGAACTTTGTCGACTTAGCCCCAAGAAGGATGGCGGTTGTGTCGTATGCTGGCTTGATCGCGAGGAAGACAAAATCGGATTCGCCGCCGTAAACATGGATTGCACGTTTACTCGTCTGGGTGAAAGAGAATTCGTTTTCGGGCGGATGCTCGGTGTCGAATCAAAGGGTACCGAGTATGGTTTCGCTTACGTAGTGAAACGCGACAATGACGTTCTGCTTATCGCTGATCCGAACGATGATGTTTTTCTCCAGATGGTTGAGTCTGGAACTATCGCGGGCAATATTCAAACGAATGAAAAAAAGAGTCGCTGGCCGCTTATAACCGCCGATTCAAAGGAGTTCCTTGAGGCAATCGAAAAAAAGGCATTGGGAAGTGCTTTCGAACCGATGAACCGCAACGTTTCACCCGGATACTAGGCGCGCGCGAGTAGCGGACGAACAAAAAAATGCACCCGAGTTGCCGATCGGGCGTCTCCTCGAATCATAGTCTCTTGGCGGCAACCAGGTGATTTTAGTCGTTATTTGCATCAGGATAGTGGCCCATGCGATTCGCCATACGATTCATGACGTCATTGATGGCACTTTTCATGTGGCAGCAGTCCCTTGGGCTGCTTGCGCAAGAACGTGCAAATGGCCCGGACCTTCATCGGATCGCTGCCATTTCTGAACTCGGAAAGCTCTATGGGGAACTCGCGGCGCTTAACGATGTTTTACTTTATGAGATGAAGCTTTTCGTCGATCAAAAAAACACCGAGGGCACCAAAGCTGTGTTTGCTCGCAAGAGTCGCAACTACGAGCCCCGCATCGCAAAACTGATGGAATTGGCCGTTGATGTTGGTGACACATCCGTTGCTCGCGATGCGGCAATCTTGACCCTGACCACGACCTACGGAAATGAACGGGATATGGCTATTGACCTATTGCTCGAAAGCCACATCGAGTCCCATCGAATGGATGAAGCTCTTACTAGTCTTGTCTATACAAGTCGCTCAACAGATATTTGCCGAAGAGTGCTCGATGCGAATGACGACCTGAGTGTTCGAACTCACGCTGAATTCGTAATCGCACGGAACACCTGGCGTGCTTCAGACGATGCCCGGCATGAAGCTAAAGAAATTTTGTGGAATCTTGTCAAGACCTGCGAAAATATTCTCTTCCATGATGGTGCCAGGTGGGGCCCAAACCCGCCCAGAAAAACCATGTCGTCCGTAGCGGTAAAGCTGCTAGCACGAATAGCCGGAAATGAAACAGTAAAGATCGGCGAGCCAATTCCGGCGTTCAAGGGGAAGAGTCTTTATGGAGACGAAGTATCAATCCACGATTACAAAGGGAAGGTGACGTTAATTGTGTTTTGGGCGACGTGGTGTGGCCCGTGTCTCAAAATGGCTGAACTTGAGGCAGACTTGGTAGAGCGGTACGCCGGTCTGCCTTTTGAAATTCTCGGCATTTGTGGAGACGACGAAATAACCGATCAGGTCAAGAAGATAGCGTTGACACATGGCATTTCTTGGACAAGCATTCACGATGTCCTGCCTGACGAAACTCGACTGTCCGAGAGATTAGGAGCACCTTCTTGGCCCTATTGTATTTTGCTTGACCGCGATGGCATTGTTCAAGAAACGCAGTTCCCTACCGGTGTGACCAATGATCCCGCCGCGCAAAAAGAAATTTTTCAGGTGGCAATCGAGAAACTCTTACCTGAGTACGAACGCAAATAACCAAGCAAGCTTTACGGTGTGCGGGTGTGACCATAAGCGGCGACGCTGGCAATTTGTGGGCCCATATTCTTGTTCGCCGCTCGTTGATCCGCAACGTTCGTCGATGGTTTTCACGTTACGAATGTCACTCAATTCTACGCACCCAATCACCTCCTCTCATCGCTCAACTACCGGACACCCATGGAACACGACATGAGTAAACCTCTGAGTCCAAAGGCCGCTGGCCTCCTCGGTACGCTGCTAATGCTAATCGGTGCCGGAGGAATACTCGGGGCGTTGGCGCAACAATCAAATGTTGGGTCGTCGCGCTGATTATGGTTTCCGCTTGTTTTCTTGTGCTTGGAACTTGGATTTGCACTTCTGTTAAGCTCAAGCATCCAGGTGATAGTGACGACGCTGTGGGCGACAACGATCAGTAACTCGTCTGAAGAATAGACGAAAGCAAGCCGGAGGAGCTTTCGGTGAACGACGAACCATGGGATGCAACGGCGGCGTCATCTGAGGATTCGTAGAACGTGATTAAAACGGACCGCTGCGAAGGTCTC
>CAZHTX010000670.1:0-2666 GCA_964535475.1 uncultured Pirellulaceae bacterium | reverse complement strand
AGGCATCGGCACAAAAGCAACCACGAGTCGTCACCATAACGTCTAGTGGTCCCCGCCTTGCCTTTCCCGCCGCCAATTCGCCCGAGAGTCCGTCACGATGTCTACTCTCCGCTCGCACGGAATCGTTCTGCTGTTCGCGGCCCTTTGTGCCATTTCGTTCACCGTGCAAGTTGGCAATGCGGCCGACGACGTTACCCCGGATGCGGCTGGTCTCGAATTCTTCGAAAGCAAGATTCGGCCCGTCTTAGTGCAGGAATGTTATTCATGTCACGCGGCCGATGCGAAGCAGATTTTTGGCGGCTTGGTGCTCGACCACAGCGCCGGTCTGCTCGCCGGTGGTGATTCGGGCCCGGCAGTCGTTCCCGGTGACGTGGCAGCCAGTTTGTTGATCGACGCGCTGCGACACGACTCGTTCGAGATGCCACCGCGGGGAAAACTCGACCAAAAGATCATTGACGATTTTGTGCGTTGGATCGAAATCGGAGCCCCTGACCCGCGGACTCAGACCACGCCACCCGCGGCGGCAAAATCGACAGCGATGAGCCTCGCCGATGCGAAGGAATTTTGGTCCTTTCAAACACCCACGATGCCTGCCTTGCCGGATGTTTCCACGCCGCAATGGGCGCTCAACGGGATCGATTATTTTGTCTTGGCCAAACTGGATTCAGCGGGTCTGCAGCCCGTCGAACCCGCCTCGAAACGCGCTTGGATTCGGCGGGCGACATTTGACTTGATCGGTTTGCCTCCCACTCCGGAGGAGATTAATAACTTTTTAGCTGATCAATCCCCAGCAGCTTATGAGGTCGTGATTGATCGGTTGGTCGCATCGCCCCATTACGGCCAGCGTTGGGGAAGACACTGGTTGGATGTCGCTCGCTATGCCGAAGATCAGGCTCACACGTTCGCCGTCAAACCGAGCGCTAGTGGATATCGCTATCGCGATTGGGTGATCGATGCGTTCAATAGTGATCTGTCATACAAGAAATTTGTTCAATACCAGATCGCCGCCGACTTGATGGAGATGGGCGAGGAGGAAAGATTTCGCCATCTGCCCGCTTTAGGTTTCTTCGGCTTGGGAGCCCAATACTATAAGAACACGGATGCCGCCAAAGCGCGAGCCGATGAGTTGGACGACCGAGTTGACACGTTAACACGGGCCTTTTTGGGGCTGACGGTATCTTGTGCGCGTTGCCATGATCACAAGTACGATCCAATACCGACGCGGGATTATTACTCTTTGGCCGGAGTCTTCCAAAGCTGTCGACTGGCCGATAAACCACTGGTACCCGACGAGGAAGTCGCCGCTTTCAAGCTCGCTGAACAACGGCTCAAACAGGCTGAGGAAGCGATTAAGAATTTTGTGGCCAGCGAGAAACGGGGTGCCAGCGAAGCCCTCGCGACCGACTTTGCTGCTTACCTGCTGGCCGCCTGGCAGATCCATCAGGCCGTCTCTGACAACTCCTCGGCAGATAGTTCCTCGGCGGACAACTCTTCGGCCATCAGCACGTTGGCTGCGCAGCGGGGACTCAGCAAGTTAGTACTGCAGCGGTTTGTCGACTTGCTAGTCAGCGATCGCCAACCGGCTCAGCCAGCACTCCATGATTGGTTCGCGCAGATGCAATCGTTGGCTGGGGATTCAGCAGACGCTGGAGGACAACCGCTCCCGCCGACCAGCTTGAATGAACTTGCCCAGGCTTACCAAGCCGAATTGATTTTAGCGCTTGACATCCGTGCCGGTCGCAAGCCTGCATCCGCTGTGGCTGACGCCGCGAACGCCGACCAGCCAGACGCTGGCGATGAAGCGAACCGGGCCGACGGAACGCCGCGGTACAGCAGCCCGCTGGTAACGAAGAATAACCCCATTGTTGATCTCGAAGTGGATCTGCGGGGCGGTTCGGAACTGTATTTAGTGATCACCGATGCCGGTAACGGGAAGAGCTGTGATCATGCCGATTGGCTGGAGCCACGGTTTGTCACGGCTGCGGGCGAAATTAAGTTGACTGATCTGAAGTGGAAAGCGGTCGACAGTGGCTTTGGTCAAGTCAACATGAATCGGAACGTGTCCGGACAACCGCTTCGCGTGGGCGGAGTGAGCTTTGAAAATGGCTTGGGCACTCACGCGCCTTGCGTATTAGTTTATGACATTCCACCGGGGGCAACGCATTTTAAATCGCGTGCCGGACTGGACAACGGCGGCAGTGACCAAGGTGGCTGCGGTCAGCAGGCCAGCATCCAGTTTCGCGTCTACACCGAGCGACCCAACGACTATGACTTGATCATGAAAGGCGAGGTCCAGCCCGACCAAGGTGTGCTCGATAAAGCTCAGGTCGCGCTGCTGGAAGTGGCCTTTTCGGAGAACGGCTTGTTTGCTGTGGCGGACGAGCAACTCGAAGAGATCCTGGCGCCGGATAAACGAGATCGGTTGGCCGAACTGCGAGCTGAATTTGCCCAAGCTAAAGCCGATCAACGTCCGCCGTATCCCGTCGCGCACGTGATTGATGAAGCGAAACCGACCGACCTGAATGTTTATATTCGCGGCAACCCAGCACGTCAGGGTGAACTCGCGCCGCGTCGCTTCCTGCAAGTTCTCTCGGAGGGCGAACCGGCTCCCTTTACCCAAGGCAGCGGGCGTCTGGAGTTGGCAGAGGCGATTGCTAACGATCAAA
>CAZHTX010000669.1:0-2681 GCA_964535475.1 uncultured Pirellulaceae bacterium | reverse complement strand
GTAGCAGATTGCGCGGATCGTGGGCCGGTCCTCGGAAAGTGGCGATCACGTCGTTGAACATGTCGAGGTAAGGTTGGGCTGATGCCCGCAGCAAAGCGGCACATCCCAGCTGCTCGACCAAACGAGGCTCAAGCTTGGCAAAGCGGCTGCGGAAATCTTTCAACCAATCGACGTCCGCCGGGCTGAGCGTGACATCCGGCGCTGGTTTGCTTCTGCCCAACGCAGCTTTGGCGAGGGCGATACCCACGCGGTCGAAACGCAAACCTCGCAGCACTTTGGCGTGCCTCAGCAAAGTCGCATCCAAGCGGTCGAACCACTGGGCGGACCAATGATCGTCGGCCGTTTTCGTTTCTGTTTCTGCTTCTGCTGCTTCGGCTGCGGGTATCTTGGTCTCCTTCCCGGGGGTTGCCACGGCGTCCAGGTCGCTGCGGCGGGCGGCCATCATGGCAATCGCAATTCGCCCCGGACGACGCTCCGCATCGAGCCGCTTCCACGACTCGTTGGCTTGCTCAAACTCATACGCCAGCCAAGCGACCAAGCCGCGAATAAACAGCCGCCATTCGCTCAGCGGGCTCGAACGAGGAATCGACTTCAAACGCTCCAGGGCCGCTTCGCCATGCAACTCGGTGGCCAATTGCAAACCGGCTCGGATCGCTTCGACCTGTTCGCCTAATGCTTGCGGCAGCGACTTGCGAACTTTATCGTCGAAGACCGCCACGTCCTCGGGTAATTCGCCGGCCCAAGCGCGTGGCGTCCGCTTGGCGACTTGGTCAAGAAAGCTGAGGGCCGCGGGTCCGATCGTTTTTGCGACGACAGTTTGCCGGCGGGCGGCCTTTTGCTTCTCCTCTTTTTTCTTACGTTGCTTCCGTGATTTTCGTTGCTCACGTCGCGTCTTCGCCACCATTGCTCTGCACGCCTGGGTAAAAAGAAAACAACCGGGAAGCATGCACCAGCCAACAAACCCCTGGGCACCTGCCGTCTGCTCAATGTAACGGGTGCCGAGTATCTCGACAAACCTGCTAGGACGCGGCAATAACTCGTCGGTAATAACTCCTCGGCAATAAACTGTAGCGAAAGCAGCGATTAGGCCAGCCCGCGGCTTGCCACATGATTCCGCCACTCCCAGCGGTCGATAACTTCCCGAGACTCGCTCGGAAAAACGTCAGCTCTGTCAGCTGGACCTCCCTCTCACTGCGGACCGCCAATGCCTTTCTTACGTGGCTCACTCTCGTTCGAACGTTTCACCACCAGCGATTTCGAAACGCAAATCTTCACGGAAGAACATCTCGAATTATTGGCCAATCATGCTGCCGGACAAGTGCAGACGGATTCGCCGGAAAATATTCACGTCGGTTTCTTAGGGGGCGATCATCTTTTTGATCAAACTTTTGAATTCGGCAAAAATATTATCAACAACACCCTGCACGCCGGGTTGCGGGTCGATTCCAATCAAATTCCGGCAGCCATTCGCAACGCTTGGTTGCAAATGGAACTAGCCGCGCTGTTAAAGGACAGCCCCAGCGGAAGGCTCAACAAGGCCCAGAAGACCGAAGCCAAGGAGGCGGTCGAGGAACGTTGTCGCAGCGAAGCGGCCACCGGAAAATACCGCAAAATGGCTTCTTTCCCCTGGCTCTGGGATCTGCAGCACGGCACGCTCTATTTCAGTGGCTCCCAAGGTGTCGCTGGCCACTGGGGTGATCTGCTCGAACGTGTCTTTGATATCGAAGTCCGTCGTCTCAGCGCCGGCTCGATCGCACAGAATTGGGCCCTTGCCGCCGACCGCTTTGCTGAACTGGACGACTTGTTACCGACCAGTTTCGTGGCCGAGCAAAGCGTCTCGCAATTTCCTTGGACCAACGAGCATTCGCAAGCTCCTGATTTTCTTGGCAACGAGTTTCTGCTGTGGTTGTGGTGGCGACAGGAGCATGAGTCGGACACTTTTACGTTGGCCGACGAAAGCGAAGTCACTCTGATGCTGACCAAAACGTTGATGCTCGAATGCCCCTTGGGGGAATCAGGCAAAGAGACGATCTCGGCCGAGTCCCCGGTGAAATTACCCGAAGCGTTGCAAGCTGTTCAAACCGGCAAACTGCCTCGCAAAACGGGCATGACTTTGGTCCGCGATGGCATGCAGTTTGAGTTGGTGCTGCAAGCGGAAACTTTTGCCATCTCGGGTGCTAAGATTGTTACCACCGACGAAGAACCGATGGAGAACGAAGAGCGAATCGAAGCGATTCGTTTCTTGAGCGAAACGGTGGATGGTATCTTTCATCTCTTCTGCGATCGACGCACTTCGTCTGCCTGGGAAAGCGACCGCGAACAAATGAGGCGGTGGTTGGCCGCCGACCTCGTCGCGGGACAACGTGCCGCCTAAAGGCGACGCTGTGTTACTCAAGCTCGGCGGTGCTGGCGGCAGCGACAACCGTAGATCGCACAGCCCTGGTTGTAATCCCAGCACTCCACGTGATGGGGCGTGCCGCAGGCGGCGCACAGCACGCGTTCGTTGGCTGCCGGAGGGACTCCGCAAATCTGACAACAAACTTCCGCGGAATTGCTGCCAATCGACAGCGAAGAGAATTCGATGCCCGCTTCGGTATCGGCGATCAGCAGCAAGTAATATTGCACGCTCATGTCGACCCACTGGCTAAGTGTTTGATACTGCCGCGAGTTCAGCAAAGCGG
>CAZHTX010000668.1:0-2686 GCA_964535475.1 uncultured Pirellulaceae bacterium | reverse complement strand
AACAGCTAACAGCTAACCCCTAACCCCTACGGAAACAGATAGCGGAAGAAGTTGCGGATATTTTGCCCAGGGACATAGGCGACCGGTTGGCCAACGATGCCGCGTCCGAGCTGGACATTGTAGTTTTCTTGCCCCATCGAGACCAGCGGCCGGGGAGCCATGGCCCCCCGGGTGACGGCTAACATCGGCTGGGAATTGGGCATCATCGTTGGCGGTGTCACCGCATAGGTGGAGCCGCTAGCTTGCATCACCGGCGGGCCGCATTCCCAAAACGTCGAGGAATATCCCGATGGGCCGGTCACCAATTGGCTGTTGCCGGAAGTCGCCCAGCGTCCTTGTAGTTGAGGCTGGGAAACCGGGCTGCTGTCGCTCGCGCTCGGCTGGTTCCGTGTTAACGGTTGTGACGTGTTCGGCGCGCCATACCCGTTGATCGATGGAGCGTCCTGCAAATTAGGAGCCTCGGCCGATTGGCCCCGCATCGTCGATGGAGCATTCGTGCGAGGGTCAAGTTGAGCTTGGCGGTTAGCCGGTGCCGGCGATTTGGCCGGCAAGGCCGGAGCACGCGGAGTCGTCACCGCCGGGGCCGCTTGGTTGTCGAGCGTCGGGGGTAAACCAAAACCGTCCGCCTGCATGTAAGCGGTTTGTTGTACGACGCCTGAAGTTTTTCTCGTCTTGCTCGTCGCTCCGCTCGAACCTAGGCGGGGTGGGCGAAAATTGAGCCCGTTGACTTGCTGGGGGCTGGTTGCATGATCTGCAGAGGCAGTTTGTGGCTGTGCCGCCGGCGATTGGCTCTGGAATGGCCGCTGGAATGGCTGCGGCGTGGCGGCGGGGGAACCGATCGGCCGGAAACTGGCCGAAGGACTGCGGCCGGCGACCCGCACCCCTGGGGAAGGATCGCTTGGAGCGGCCGCGGGCGACTGCTGGGGAGCGGCCGTTAATTGAGTTGTGGAAAAAAGCATGCAGGTACATGCGATCACTGCTGGGGCGAGTGATTTGCACCCCGAGTGAGTGAGCTGGCGGCTGAGATTGTCCATCCGGAGATCGCCTCGACTGAAAATATTTTGGATCGATGCTGAGTTTTTTGATTTGTGGGTGACAGTAGTCAGAAACTTGGCGGGGAATCAAGATGAATTGCTGATCCCCCCGGAGTGCCCGTATCAAGTAGAGTTTTCGGCGCGAACGGTTGGGTAAACTGGGGTAAAGCTTGGTGAGTTCTGCCGGAGTCGCGGAACTTTCCCCGCACCGGGCGTATCCAAATCGCTGTAATTGTTCCCACTAGCGCTACCGATTTGTCCGTTAACCGCCTCCCTAAGTCCAGGCGAGAGACTGATTTTCGTTGAACTAACCTGGGTCTGAATTACAATCCACCCCAAGCTCCGAATAGATTTCCTATCCTCGCTGTCTTTTCCAGATTGCCCATCGTGAAGGTGTTGAATAACCTCTTCTGGGTGGCGAAACGGAAGCAGTGTCGGTCGCTTAGTCATTTTTGAAACCCTGCAACGTCCGCCAGTATTGGCATAAGAAGAGGCTGGTTGATGACCATCCGTAATACGGGTTCACGACGTATGAATTCCAAGCCCTCGTCCACACGCTCACGCCATCGTTTGCAGCAACGCAAGCGGGAGACGGTTCGTCGCGTGTTACTTGAATCGCTCGAGCAACGTCAGTTACTGACGACCGGTCCGTTGTTGACTGGGATTCAGCCGAATGAAGGCGATTTGTTATTTGATGTTCGGCAATTGGAAGCCAGTGATGCGGCGGCATCGGTGGTGCCGGTCATTGAGGGTGCCACGTTAACGACGGCTCCGCGAGAGTTTGTCTTCCGCTTCGACGATAGTTCTGAGATTGACAGTTCGACGCTGGGGGGGATTCGGATTACCCGAGCGGGAGCGGACGGTGTCTTTGAGGCGGCGCGAGCGACGACGGACTTTGGTACGGGTGGGGCGGCGATTGTCGAATTCAGTTCACGGACATCCGGCGCGGCCGGCAACGGACAGCTTGTTCGTTTCACCAGCTCCAACCGTGCTGGCACGAATTTGCCGATCGTCAGCGTGGTGGACGGGGTGGTGCAGTTCGATTTGAACAGCAATCCCACGCGGCCCACGCGAGTGCAGGATTTGTTGATTGCGTTGAGTGGCAACAGCGAAGCCAATGCGCGGTTGCGGGCTGTGTTGGTGAGCGGCCCGAGTTTGACGCCGATTGGCGTGACCGGTGGGAATTTGACGTTGACGCTGCAGGGTGCGAACTCGGCACAAGCGATCACTGATTTCGGGATCAACTCTGGCACCTTTGTGCGGTTCATTGCCGATACGCCTGGGCCCGAGGGGCGTGGCGTCTCGGTGGCAGTAACGCCGCGTGATTTTGGTGGACCAGCCAGCCCGGTGGTGACGGTTCAGGGGCAGACGATTGGCGTGCAGATCAATTCCACGCCGGGCTTCGAGTCGACTGTCGATCAGTTTCTGACCGCGATCAATTCGAATCCTGAGTCCTCGGCCTTGGTCACCGGTGTGATTGAGATTGGTTCGGGCAGCACTGTGTTGACGGGCGTGCCGACGAATCTTCCCCCGTTGATTTTGGCCGGTGCGGGTGATGAGGTGTTGACGCCGGGCTACATCGGCTTGGGCGACTCGAATCGTGAAATTGTGTTTCGGTTCAATGAGAATTTGCCCGATGACACTTACCGGAT
>CAZHTX010000667.1:0-2690 GCA_964535475.1 uncultured Pirellulaceae bacterium | reverse complement strand
CCTCATCGGGATCGGCAAACAGCAGTCCGATGCGACTGATATCGGTTTCGGGCCTGCCGGTTGGCGTATAGTGCATTTGAAAGACCAGCTTGGAACCAGCTTGCACCCGTCGCGCGGCCTCGGTCGGTAATACGGCGGGACGCTGGCCCGGCACGTAAGCAGCTAACCAACCGATACCGTTAAACTGCCCACCATCGGGAGGTCGCACAAAGCAGATCGCGTGATGCACCACTCGCGAGTTACCCGGCACCACCTCGGCCGCTTGAATCCAACGTTCCTCCTCCCAGCCGGGATCGACGACAAAATATTGATAGTCAACCGTGCCCGTAGCGGGAACCTCCATGGGAGCGGCCGCCATCTCCAGCACTTCGTCTGGCTCTCGCGGCAAAGCCCATCCGGCGACAAATTGCGGTGCGGGGGGCAGATCTTGGGGCTCGCCCTCGGGCATCCCCAGGGCAACCCAACGACGCAGCAACTCGACCTCGTCGGTCGGCAAGTGACGCGCTCCCACGAAACGATCATGCGGCGGGGCAGCGTGCCAAGGCGGCATCCGGCCTTGATCAATGACTTCCAAAATCATTTCTCCCCAGCCAACAACTTCGTCGTAGTCATCCAAGGCGAAAGGACCTATTTGGCCTTCCCGATGACACGACAAACAATGCGTCTGCAAAATCGGGGCGACATCGCGGGTGAAGGTAATCTCCGCGGGCTGGCCAGAATCGGGTTCGCCAGATGACGCTACCGTCGGTTCCCGGCCAATGATGCATCCTACCGCTTGCGTGCGGACTCGCGGCGGCTGTTGGCCGGCGAGCAAAGCTTCAATGGCAGCTTGCAGATCGTTACTTTTCGGCTCGCTACGCACGATGCCAGGTTCGTACTGGTCATCGATTCGGCCTCGATAGCGAATCGTTCCGGCGGCATCCAACACGACCACTTCCGGGGTCCGCGTGGCAGAGAACTGATCCGCCAAGCGATTACCGTGATCTTTGACCAGCGGAAAACTTAACGTGTGTCGCTCGGCGTACTCGGCAAGTTCTGCCACAGAATCTTGTCGATTGCTGCCGACCCCCACAAAGCTGACCCCGGCTTCCGCGTACCGGTCGGCGAGCTTTTGCAAACGACTGCCATAAAGCTTGGCAAGCGGACATTCGGAGCCGATAAAGCAAACGACTTGAAACCGCGACACGGTCCCCGGCCCCAACTGGTACGCCGTGCCATCGATTGCCGTCAATTGCTGGCCCGCCACTGGCCCAAAACTCAACTGCCCGCCGCCGGCTGGCTGTGCGGAAGCCGTGTGGGTGATTCCACAGACAGTCCACACACAACTGACACACAGCACCCTGATCCAGACCATCATTTGCAAACACCGAGCGTTGGCGAGGAACGATTATTCAGCAACGTTGACGTAGACTTTCAGGGCGTCATCATCTTCGACCAATAACCGCATCATTTCTTTGTATTGATCGAGACCATCGACCGGGCTGGTGAGAATTTTTTCCAGCACGCCGGGGAACATCATTTCGCCGAGCGCCAAATCACGGATCCCCATTTCGAAATGCTCGCGGTTGGCGTTGACGCTGCCGAGCAACAGTTTATTGCCCAGCACCCATTCGATGTTAATCTTATCACTGGGGACTTCAATGCTGCGATCGCCCCCTGTGATGCTAGTCCACACGACAACCCCGTTGTGGCCAATGTGTTGCATGGCCTCAAAAGCCAACTGGCTGCTGCCGGTGGCATCGACGATCAAGTCGGGCTTGCCCGTTTCCGCCACCAGGCCACTCAGCGGCAAATCCCGAGTGCTGACATATCGCGATTCAAACCCGCTGACGATTTCCGCTTTCAGGTTCGGCGCGGTTCCGCGAGCGATCGTGCAGACTTGCATTCCCCGCAAGCGAAGCACCAGCGTTGTGAGCAGACCAATTTGGCCGCTGCCCAGCACGTAAGCCAACTTGGGACGCCAGACTCGCATGCGGCGTTGTGCCTCGAAAGCTTGATGCACCGCTTTCGCCGCACAACTCATCGGCTCCATCAACACATGCAAATGCTTCAGCCCCTCGGGCACGCGGACCACATACTCTTGGTCCTCGACAAAGTACTCGGTGAGGAACCCGTGCAGCAGGTTAATCCCGCGCTCGTAGTAGGTCTCCTCGCTGGTCATGTCGTAGGTGCCGATTTGGTCATAAATCGACCCGCCCGGTCGCCGCACGGTGGCCGTCACAAAGTCGCCCGGTTTCAAATTGGTGACATTCGGGCCGCAAGCTTCGACGACGCCGAACGACTCGTGTCCGAGCACTAGGTAATCGAAACCCGGAGGTGCATTGCCATACAGGGCATCGTTAATTTCCCGGTCAGTGGCATCGACACCCACTTTCAAGACTCTTACCAGCACGCCGGTACCACCGGGCACATCTTCAAGGCGAGGCTTGGGAATATCCTGCAAATGTACACTATTCGGCTTACCGGGAGTGACGGCGACCGCTTTCATCTGGTTCATCCAATTCTCAAACAAGTAAATCAAAACTCGCCTGCTGCGAATATCACGATACGAAAGTCTATCATTTTCGCCATCGATCCGGCAGAGGGTGTCCGCCCCCATCAGTCGTCGCTGGTGTCGCCCATTTGCTGACGGAGGCGTCGCATGACGCGACTGCGAACTTTACGGACCGTGGCCGGTGTGACACCAAATT
>CAZHTX010000666.1:0-2698 GCA_964535475.1 uncultured Pirellulaceae bacterium | reverse complement strand
TTGAAGAGTTCGATTTGCCGTTGCCAGCTCCGACGGTGCTGTTGATTGCGCTGTCTGACTACATTGTGTCTTATGGGTTCTTATTAATTTTATTGCCAATTTGCTTTTTCATTTTAATCAAGTTAGTGCGTAAGTTCCGTCACGGCCGCATGGGCTTTGACATGTTCATCATTAAGGTGCCGATCTTTGGTGGCTTGGTGGAAAAGAACATTTTGGCACGAACGACACGAACGTTGGGGACATTGGTTTCCTCGGGCGTGCCGATTTTGGAAGCTTTGGGGATTACCCGCGAGACGGCTGGCAACGCCATGTTTGAGCGATTGTTTTTGCAAGTCAGCGACGCGATCCGCGAGGGTGAAGTGATCAGCAAGCCGCTGAAGGAAAACAGCGTGCCGGGCTTTCATCCGATGGCTTTGTTTTTCTGGGTGTTGGCGGGAGCTTTTCCGGGGCTGATGTTAGTCAGCGTGGCGGCGACCGCTGGGAACACGGAGCTGGCGGAAGATCCGGCGATGATTCAAACGTTGTGGCAGATCAGCGGCGGGATGATTGGTTTGGGAGCGGCGTTATCGGCGTTGTGGTACATGACCAAGATCAAGTCGCGCGTCGTCGACGACTTGGTAGTGAACATGGTGGACGTCGGCGAGGAGACGGGTGAGCTAGATACGATGTTGTACAAAGTGGCCGACACGTATGACGAAGAGGTGCGGGTGTTAACTGACGGATTGATGGCGTTGATGGAGCCATTGATGATCGTCTTTTTGGGTGGCGCGGTGGGCTTTATCGTGATCAGTTTGTTCATGCCCCTGGTCACCTTGATCACCAGTCTCGGCGGCGGCGGTTGATTGCCGAGTCGGCGATCGGCGCGGCGTCGTGAGACACACAGGAAAAGTATAAGAAATCTAATTTAATTGATAAAACGCTGGGGAAGAGGAAAGAGCGATGCAGCCAATTAAGCAACGAACCGAAACGGGGCCTTCACCACGAGGTTTCACCCTAGTGGAAGTGTTAACGGTGATCGTGATCATCGGCATATTGGCGGCGCTGTTAGTGCCAGCCGTAATGGGAGCGATCAGCCGCGCCAAGTCGGCCGCGATGCGGATGGAAGTCGACGGGCTGAGCCAAGCTGTGGAAGCATATCAATTAAAGTATGGTGATTATCCCCCCGACTTTTCCGACTGGGGCAGGGTGGTCCGCCACTATAAGAAAATCTTTCCTGACATTCAGACATCCGAATTACAGGCACTGGGAACATTGTCGAGCAACGGTGCCGCCATTGATCCAGCGGAAGCATTGGTCTGGGGATTAGGTGGGTTCAGCAGCGACAGTGAGTTGCCGTTTACCGGCCCCGGCGGGCCGTTGAGCGGAGGCGTCAACGCCTACAGCAGTGATCGGGAAAATTCAATGTTTGATTTCCCGCTAAACATTTCGGTGTCGAGCTCGGATGGAGACATTTTTCCTGAGTACCGCGAAGGGGCCGACATGGCCCCCTATGTTTATTTCAATGCACAAACTTATTTTGCCCAAGTCGATAACGATGGCGACAGGAATGCAGATGACTTCAACGGGTACCAGACAGGTTCGATAGGTAATGACTTTTTTGCTGGAATCCGACCTGTACTCAGTGCGGTCCCCACATCCTCGGGCGCGCCACAATTTGTGAATCCTAAAACCTTTCAAATCCACGCTCCCGGACTGGATGGGCAATATGGTAGTCACTATCGCCAAGTATCCGGCTCTGAAATTGTTGCATTCTATTTTGTCTATCCCAACGGTGGATTGATCACCGCTCGCAAAGACTTCAGCAACGCGACCGCTCCAGATATTGCTGTTGTTCAAAACAGCAACGGCTATCAAGAATCGAGTTACGGGCCGCTGCAAGGTTCCGTGGTCGATAATACGATGCTGGACAACGTCAGCAACTTCAGCGTCAGCACCTTCGGTGACGACGTCGAAGAGTAGTTTTGCATCTACGAAGTAACTTTTCTCCAGGACGCAACGTTGTGATTTCTTTTCCAACACCTAATCGAATTCGCCGCGCCGACGATGGTTTCACCTTAGTTGAAATCATGGTGACTCTGGTCGTGATTTCAATCCTTGCCGGGATGACGATGGTGGGAATTGAATCAGCGCGGGGAACGGCTCGACATGCACAAACGCGGGGTTTAGTGGCGCGGATCAACGAGGTCATCTCGGCAAACTGGGACGAGTATCACTATCGAGTGCTGCCGGTGCAGTTTGATATTGACGTCTTGTTGGCGAATTACGACGTCACCAGCGGAGAGTCGTTACCGCAATTATTGCCCGAAGAGGCGGGGCGTATTCGCTTGATGATGCTTCGCGATTTGATGCGAATGGAGCTGCCCGATCGCAAAAGCGATCTATTCCTTGCGGATGGCAGGCCGACTGTTGCGACTAATGTGCGAGCGATCGGAGTTATTTACAACACAGATATGCAACCACTTCCCAACGGACAATCAATGCAGATTGCGTGGTTACCATCTGCCCGGTTGCAAAACTATCAAAACAAAGTTATCCGGCTGTACGACACCGATGGAACCCCCGGGTTAAATGCAGCGGAACTGTCACAATGGACTCCCCAGAACGAGAGTGCTGAATGCTTGTATTTGGTGCTCTCATCGATCACCAGTAACGGGATCTCAGCCCTAGATGTAATTGCACCGTACCAGATTGCGGACAC